>NZ_BAAHBI010000006.1:0-41856 GCF_054776755.1 Spirosoma litoris
GTCAAAGAACTGTGCGCCTGGCCCGTTGGCCGAAGCGTGGTTGAGAAGTGATTTAAAAACCTTAAACCGTGTCTCGTTGTTTGGGAGTGCAAAGGTACGCCTTATTTCCCGTTTGTCAAGTAAAATCGAAATTATTTTTTAACTTATTTTTTCGATCTTTTTCACTTAACTGATTGACTTCAAAAGACTTAACCCTCTTTTCATCAATCGTTCCCGTCATTTGGGAGTGCAAAGGTACGAGACTTATTTTTGTTTGTCAAGTAAATCTGAAAATAAATTTTTGCGATTGATTTTCAGCGAGTTGCACTTAATGAGTTGATTTCGAGTAGCTTGCGCTGTTGTTCTCAACTCATTTCCCTGATTTGGGACTGCAAAGGTAGGGTGATTTTACCCCTTTGTCAAGCCCCTAGTCCAAAATAAATGGGAGCCCCACCAAACATTATTTGGTAAGACCCCCAGCCTCAACCACTTACACACTACAAAATTTCTATATTTTTTTTCAAACAATCATTCCAAAGCGGTTCAAATCGACCTAAACGACCTTTGGGAAACGTATTTTTAGCCTTAATACGGGGCATATAAACTATATTGCATCTCTCTTTTACATTCTATTATAGGGTGTAATTCTCTAGACAATGAAAATACTACATACTGCCGATTGGCATTTGGGTAAGCGGCTACAGGATTTCCAGCGTATCAAAGAACAACAGGATGTACTGGCAGAAATTGTTCAGATAGCCGATCAGGAAGATGTGGACCTGGTATTAGTAGCTGGCGATTTGTTTGACACCTTCAATCCTGACCCACAAGCGGAGGATCTATTATATAGTACGTTAAAAAAATTAACAGCGAATGGTTGCCGAACAGTGGTAGCTATTGCGGGTAATCACGATAATCCAGACCGACTTGAAGCGCAAGATCATTTTGGCCGGGAGTGTGGGATTATTTTCGCGGGGTTTCCCAAAACCGAATTCCAATCGCATGAACTAAGCTGTGAAGCGAAAGTGCTTCAAACAGCACCGGGCTTTATCGAACTGAAACTTCCCCGACATGATGCGCCCGTTCGTTTGATTCTGACTCCTTATGCCAATGAGAACCGGATGCGTTCCTACTTCGGTATGACTGACCTTGATGATGAGCTCCGGCTAACGTTACAGGGACATTGGTCAACGCTAGCCAATAACTATATGGATACAAATGGGGTCAACTTATTAGTTGCCCATTTATTTGTTATGAAACGGGGTGGCGAACAACCTGAAGAATCGGACGATGAGCGGAGCATATTACAGATTGGTGGCGCATCGATGATCTATACTGATATGATTCCTCCGCAAATACAATATACGGCTTTAGGTCATCTACATCGCTATCAACAAATGGGAGGTGGTCCTTGCCCAATCGTATATAGTAGTAGCCCGCTGGCCTATAGTTTTGCGGAAGCTGATCAACAAAAATATGTTGTTTTGATTGACGCTGAACCTAACCAGGCAGTGAACGTTACGCCGATCCCCCTCAAAACAGGCAAACGCCTTCTTCGCCCACGTTTTAAGCTCGTTACAGAAGCCGTTGAGTGGCTTCAGGAAAATCCGAACTGTTTCGCGGAAATTACCCTGCAAACCACAACGTATCTGACCAGCGAGGAACGTCGGCAGCTTCAGCAGGCGCATGAGTCGTTAGTGACCATTATTCCTGATGTACGTATTGTAGATGAGCCGGAGCAGGAAACGACACCTGCTATCGATCTTACGCAGAGTATGGAAACTCTATTTACGAATTATTTCAAGAGTCGAAACAAAGGGCAAGAGCCTAATAGCCGCTTACAGCAATTGTTTCGGGAGATTTTAGCAACTGAACCTGAATGATACCTATTAAATTATCCATTCAAGGTCTCTATTCATATCAGGATCTTCAGGAAATTGACTTTCAGAAACTGACCGGATCGAGTGTGTTTGGCATTTTCGGGAAAGTGGGCAGCGGTAAAACGTCGCTGCTGGAAGCGATCAGCTTTGCTTTATATGGTAAAACGGAGCGTTTGAACGATCAGGACAAACGAGCCTATAATATGATGAACCTGAAGTCGAGACATTTGCTTATCGACTTCGAATTTCAGGCAGGCCCCGATCAGCATATATACAAGTTCACATACGAAGCGAAACGGCATCCGAAAAAGCACCACGAGATTGGCCCTGGCGAACGGCGAATGTTTATCCGTCAGGAAAACGACTGGCATCCAATCGGAAATGAAAAGGAGGATATTTCGGTACTGTCGAAGCAGATTCTGGGCCTGGACTACGAGAATTTCAAGCGTACGATTATCATTCCTCAGAATCAGTTTCGCGAATTTCTGGAGCTTAGTCCCACTGAGCGGACTAAGATGATGAATCAGCTATTCAAACTGGAACAGTACGATCTGGCTGGACGGATCGGGAAACTAAGCAAAGCTAATGATGATCAACTAGCCGAACTTCGCGGATTATTAAGTCCCCTGGAAGCTGTTACGCCTGAGGCTATCACACACGCCGAGGCAAATATTGCCTCCAGCATGGATGCTGTTCGAGCAAAGGAACTAGAAATAGAGCAGTTGGAACCCAACGAACAACAGCTGTTGCATTCGCAAGCCCAAAGCCAGAAGCTGGCAAACGTGCAACGAGAATTAGCAAGTTTGCAAACACTGGAAATCAATTATAATCAGCTCCGACAGACGATTGCCTTATATGAAACATGTCGACTTGTGTTTCAGGCCGATTTGATAGCGCTTCGAAAATTGCAGGACAAGCAAACTGGCCTGATTGACGCGAAAACTAAAGCAACTAAACAGTTTGCCTTAACAGAGAGTCGGTTAGTCAGTGTTCAGTCGGTTTATGAGGCTACGAAAAAAGCCTATGAAAGTCGAGGCCAGTTGCAACAACAGATCGATGAGTTAGACACGGTCCAGCAGTTACGAACGTTGCAGGAATCGATTGAACTCCAGACGCGCAACCGTCAACAACTAGCGACTCGAATTGAACGACAAAAGAAAGAGTGTGATAGTCAAAAAACACAGCGTCAAACGTATCAGACCCAGGTTGACCGCTTGCTTGGACAACCCTCCCAACTAGAACGTCTGTATCAGGCAGAAAAATGGTTTGCCGTTTATAAGCCGCTGAAAAAGCAGGCTGATGACTTCCAGAAACAGTTAGTTGAGTACGAAACAGCGATTGAGCAGATCAAACAGCAAAAAGACCAGGCGCTGACAGGTTTCCCTGAAGAATGGGCCTCGTTTACCTTGAAAACATTGCCAGCGCAGATTGATACCGCGTTGGAACAACTAAAAGGCATTCGTAAAGACCGCGAAAAGGTTTATCAACAGGCATTCGTAAAACAGGAACTAGCGCATTTTGCCGATTCACTAACTGATGGCGCCCCCTGCCCTCTTTGCGGTTCCGAGCACCATCCAGCCCGGCACGAGGCTATTCAGAACAAGTCGAAGGTAGATCTTATCCAGCAGGAAGTATCCAAAAGCGAAGCAGCACTGAGCAAAGTAAATCAGCGCATTGATGATACGACTGCGTTACGATTGCTCATCGAAGGATTAGCCAAAGATCTTCGAACGGCTTTAGATAACAGCAAACGGCTTATCCAGGAACGCACCGAAATAGTCCGTCAACTAACCGAACACGAAGATCAGTTCATTTGGCATGAGTTCGACAAAAACCAGGAAGACGATCTGACGGGTACGATTCGTCGGGAAAGCGAACAGCAAAAGCAACTTCAGGATGGACAAAAGATCGTTCGTGAATTGAGCAGGCAAATCGAGGATATCGAAACAGTATTGCGCGATGAGGAAAAAAAGCTGAATGAGTTCAATACAGCGATTGCCGGTCTGAGTGGCCAATTGAAACGGGAAGTTGAATCCCTCGCTTATTACCGTCTTTCTGAGGTTGAGAAGTGGGATTTACGCCAGATTAGTGATTTGCGAAGCGCGCTCAATCGAGCCTACGAGCAAACGAAGACCAATTTTGACGAAGCCGATAAGCAGAAATCGGACGTCGAGAAATCGCGGGCAACGTTGGCGGAACAACTTCAGCAACTGAACAAGCAGTTGACAGACCAGGAAACGGAAATTCAGGCGGTAGAATTGACCCTTGCTCAAAATCTGGCCAAGGAATCTATGACTCGTGAAGTCGTTGAACAAGTGCTGCAAAGTAATCTGGACATCGATCAGGAGAAACAGCGCATTCGTGAATTTGACAAAAAACGGGCTGGTCTGGAGAAGCAAATAGCCGATTTGGAAATCGATCTGGCCAAACACCCATTTGATCCCACTGCTCTGGCGACTGTACAAAGCCAGCTTAAGTTATTGCGGGAACAAAAAGACGGCTTAAATAAAGAGTTCGGGCGACTAGCCAATGTGCTGGCAACTCTAAAACAGCAATGGACTCAGAAACAGGAGCATCAGAAACGATATGATGCGTTAGATCTTCGTAAGCAGGATTTAAAAAAAATGGACGAGTTGTTTCGGGCGCAGGGCTTTGTCAACTATGTTTCGTCGGTTTATTTGAAAAACCTCTGCGAATCGGCCAATGATCGTTTCTTCAAGTTGACCAATAGTCAACTGAAGCTTGAATTAGACGAAAAAAACAATTTTCAGGTACGAGACTACCTCAACGGGGGCGAAACCCGGAGTGTAAAAACGCTGTCGGGTGGGCAAACCTTTCAGGCGGCTTTATCGCTGGCGCTGGCGCTGTCTGACAATATTCAACATTTGACCAAAGCGAAGCAGAATCTATTTTTTCTGGACGAAGGGTTTGGCACCCTGGACAAAGATTCGCTGCAAACGGTCTTCAAAACCCTAAAGGCATTACGCGCTGAAAATCGGGTAGTGGGGATTATTTCGCACGTTGAAGAGCTACAACAGGAAGTGGATACATACATCCGTGCCGAAGCCTCGGAGAATGGGAGCCTTATTAGGCGGAGTTGGGAAGAGTAGAGGACTGGCGCGGGTGAAGACCCGCGCCAGTTCTACCTACAAACTAATCTGCTTCACGCCCCACATCTCTACTACTTTCCCATCATTCAGACGGAAAATAGTATAGACTGTGGCCGCCTTTGAACCTACTTTCCCCGCTGCCTGCACGACTACAAAATCACCTTCGCCAATAACATGGGCTACTTTCTCTACGATAAATTGATCCGGTGTCTGGTGGAAAAAAGCTGCTAATCCAGCGATGCCATTTTCAATTTCAGGAATGTGCTGGATTAGGTTAGCGTCAACAAAATCGGGAAGTGCTTCTAGTTGGCGCTTGCTATAAACCTTTTCAAAGAACTCCGACACCAAGGCTTTGTTGTTTGCTACCTGCCCATTATCCTCAATCGGCAATGGGCCGTCCATCATGGCGTTTCCGTTTCGGGTTGTTTGGGGCTGATCTTCAATAGCGTCCCAATGCTCGGTTACTTGCCCATTCCGAAACTTGAACAAGTCAACTACGATCTTCTGCTTATCACCCCACCCGAAACTCATATTTGTTACAACATAGTCCCCTTCGGCAATTAGGCGTAGAAAAGGCGTTGAGGTACTTGCCGGTTTCGGCATTTGCTTCATATAGGTTAATGCTTCCAGAAGCCCCGCTTTTCCTGGTTTAACCATTGGACTATGCTGAATGTAATCGTCTGCTATTATTTGTTTCGCAAAATCAAGGTCGCCCTGACTAACTGCCCGGCGATAGAAATCGCGGATAATGGATTTATTGATTGCTTCTTGTCGCATGATCTGCTTGTTTGTACTAATCGTTTTGGAACACGATAAAATAAGGGCGATACCTAAGCATAGGAAGCCCAAGATGAAACGATAAAATTTCATCGGTAGAGAATTATTAGGATTGAGAAATGACCTAAAACCCATCCTAGGAATAGGACGAATCAGCGCTGCGCAGTGCTGGGCAGCCTATACCGAAAAGCGTATCCAAACTGATAGGAGCTTTCGGCGCGGGTCAGTGATAGGTGATGATAATCTTCAGGGTGGTAAAGTTATCAAATCTTTAATTACTCCTGGAAACGGCAACGCTTTTTTACTTTTACCGAATTAATCATCAAACTCATTCCAATGAAAAAACTTATTACGCTTTTCCTCTTCAATTGCATTGTACTAACCGGATGCCGCACCCCTAAATCAGGAACCGTTACTTCGTCAACTCAGAAACCTATTTCAACCATTGCCTTCGGGTCGTGTAGCGATCAAAAACGTCCTCAACCACTCTGGGATGATATTGTGGCGCAAAAACCCGATCTCTGGATTTGGCTGGGCGACAATATTTATGGCGATTCGGAAAGCATGGATACCCTTCGGGCTAAATATACGCGTCAAAAATCGAACCCAGTTTATCAGCAATTACGGCAATCGGCCCCGATCATTGGCGTTTGGGATGACCACGATTACGGTGTTAATGATGGTGGCAAAGAATATCCTAAACGAAAAGAGAGCCAGCAAGTGATGCTGGATTTTCTGGATGTGCCAGCCAATAGTCCATTACGAACGCAGGCAGGGGCTTACTCCGTGAACACCTATGGCCCAAATGGTCAACGGGTAAAAGTGATTCTGCTGGATGGCCGCTACTTCCGCGATCCATTAAAGAAGGAAAACAAAAAAAACGTGCCCGATCCGTCGGGCGATATGCTGGGTGAAACGCAGTGGAAATGGCTGGAGCAACAATTGACCAATTCTGATGCCGACGTCCACATTATCGGTTGTGGTATTCAATTTCTACCCGAAGAACACGTCTATGAGAAATGGGCCAATTTCCCAACCGCTCGCCAGCGCTTTCTGGATTTGATAAGCAAGACGAAACCCAAAGGCGCCATGCTTATCAGCGGTGACCGGCACATGGCAGAGGTTTCGAAAATAAGTATACCAGGCTTAACTTATGATCTGTACGATATAACCAGCAGTGGTTTGACCCACGTTTCGGCTCCGCACGAAGAAGCGAATCGCCATCGGGTTGGTAAAATGGTTACAGAACTGAACTATGGATTAATTACCATCGACTGGAATGCCAAACCTCTAACGGCTACTGTTCGGATCAACGGCGATAACCAGACGACGTATCTTACTCAGGAGATTAAATTTTGACAAGGAGAAAAGGGGCGAAAGGGAGGAGCGGGAAAAAATGGATACGCATTGCTCAACGCATGTTCCCTTTCTTCCCGCTCCTCCCTTTCGTCCCTTTTCCCCCTGTGTTTATTCCTTCGTAATCAAGGACATTACCTCTTCCGAGATTCCGGTCATAGAGAAACCGCCATCGTGGAACAGGTTTTGCATCGTCACCATACGGGTCAGATCAGAGAAGAGGGAAATCACGTAATCGGCACACTGATCGGCAGTTGCGTTTCCAAGCGGAGCTGTTTTATCAGCAAAGTCAAAGAATTTATCAAACCCGCCAATGCCACTTCCAGCTTTTGTTGGGGTGGGTGATTGGGAAATCGTATTTACACGCACCTTGCGATATTTACCATATTGATAGCCAAAGCTCCGGGCAATTGATTCCAACGCAGCTTTCGCATCGGCCATGTCGCCATAAAATGGAAATGTCCGTTGTGCCGCCATGTAGGTTAAAGCAACAATCGACCCCCATTCATTGATAGCATCCTGCTTATAGGCTGTCTGCATCATTTTGTGGAAAGACAAAGCCGAAATGTCGATACTTTGCTTATACCACTCATAGTTAAGGTCGGTATAGGCTTTTCCTTTCCGCACATTTGGGCTCATGCCAATACTATGCAACACGAAATCCAGTTTACCGCCGAGGATTTCGGTTGATTTGGAAAACAGATTTTCGATGTCTTCAACCGAAGTGGCATCTGCCGGAATAATTTCGGCATTACACTGTTCAGCCAGTTCTTTGATAGCCCCCATGCGCATAGCAATCGGCGCATTGGTCAGCGTAAAAGTGGCTCCTTCTTCTTTCGCTTTTAAAGCGACTTTCCAGGCAATTGAGTTTTCGTCTAAGGCACCCGAGATGATGCCGCGTTTTCCGTTCAGTAATCCGTAAGCCATGTTTTTCTAATGATGAATGATGAATGATGAATGATGACCAACTAGTGTTCCAGTGAATCCCAATCCATTATTCATTAATTGCTCAAAGTTAGGTTATTTTTTTGGGTGAAGGGCTACAGTCGCCGTCGATGCTGGTGCAGATGGTAACTTTAACACATCAGTCATGAATTTCTCAGTGGCCTGATAAACACCTGTTAAGTCTTTCGATGTGAAATGAGAGGCAATTACATGCGCATCTGCATTGGGGAAATCGACTTTCTCTTTTTTATCGGCGGGTGTACCTAATTCGTCGAACATCTCCAGCATGGCGGGTACCGATACGACCTGATCCTGATGCGCGGCATCTTTATAATAATAACCCATAAATACCGGCTGCTTCACTTTCTGAAACTGCTCGGGCGTCATAAATTCATCGAGCATCGTTTGCAGCGTAATCAGGCCGTTTGTATGATACCGAGGCAACCAATATTTAGCCCGTTCATTATCATAATGGCTATTAATGAAGTATTCGCCTTGAAATACCTGATCCAGAATTTGCTTCCCCCAAGGCTTGGTGGCCAGTTTTAAGGCAGGATTAGCCGTTGCAATACAAGGCGAGTACAAGATTAACGCATCAATTTCAGGATGATGCGCAGCCAGATAGAGCGACAGCATGCCTCCTGCCGATGTACCCATGACAATCACTTTTTCGCCCAATGCTTTACCGATCGCCAGTGCCCGTTCGGCAGAGGCCGCATAATTCGATGGTGTAATTTCCTTGAACGCATCCGGTGAACTTATGCCATGCTCTGCTGTACGGGCGAGGTATAAATTACAGCCGAAGTGCCTGGCAATCTGTTTATGAACCGGATCGCCTTCTGCCCAGCTTGCCGAAAAACCCGGAATGTATACGATGCTATAAGGCGTTTTGACTTTATGCAGACTATCGGCCCAAACAATGCGGGCTTCATTATCGGGTCGTAGATTAGATTTCCGCTCTGACTCAGCAATACTTTGTTCCAGCTTCACCAGATCTGAGTCAAGTGTAATCGGCACGTCTTTAATAGGGTCAGAATGAGCCGATGGCCCAAGTAAATAGCCAACCACCATAACTGCCAAGAGCAAGCCTAAAATCAGAAAAAACCGTTTCATACGTATTCTTTTATATCCATCCGAATGCGCCAATCTTTCGGCAAATAGTTATTTACCCGGTTGCCCACGCCTTTTACCCAACCCAGATTCAAGCCATTGTATCTGACTAACAGCCAACCCTTCACTGGTTCATCGAACACCAGATTCTCTTTCTTAAAGTATCGTAACGCGTTTTCTTTACTTAATTCGATACTCGGCAGATTCTGATTAACGGCTGTACTTAGCGCTAACGCATGGGAAGGGATAAAATCCTGTCCTTTAAACTGCCCCATTTCCAGCCCGAAACCTTTATGGCGAATGGCAACATCGAGGAACAGAAACGTTTTTTCCAATGCTTTCGGCAAAGCCATTACATCGCCATTCGGTTTTTCCCAGAACGAAAAATCGGCTGGATTCTGCAGCCATTTCGCTGCCGATGCTGTTTCGCGAGGTCGTAAGGCCCGGATACTGCGGAAGGTTCGCGCATCCAATTTCACCGGAGCCGTAAATGCCGTTTTCTTAAAAACACTAATGAAAAAGCCTTCACCCTTCACCCGATGCGGGTAACATTGATAACCAACAGCCTCTCCCGTTTCGGAGTCACCAGCTTCCCGCTCCACTATATTCCAGTCAGCAGGCAGAATCAAGGGAATATTTCTGAAACCATTTTCGGTCAGAAATCGGACATTCTCCGCGTTTTCAGTATCGTTATAAGTACAAGTGCTATAAATCAGGATACCATCTTTATCCAGTAACGCTGCCGCTGCGGCTAAAATCCGCTTTTGGCGAGCCGAACAAAGTTGCACGTTCGCTTCTGACCACTCTTGTACAGCATCGGGATCTTTTCGAAAAAGTCCTTCACCAGAGCAAGGCGCATCGACGACGACCACATCGAAAAAGCCCGCCAGATTAGCCATGTTTTCTGAATCATGATTGCTAACGACGACATTCGGGTATCCCCATTTATCGAGATTTTCGCGCAGGACCGAAACCCGACTTCGAATTACTTCATTGCAAATCAGTAAACTATCATGATGTAAAACCGAGGCCAGCAAGGTACTTTTCCCGCCCGGCGCAGCACACAAATCCAGAACCCGTAACGGGTGTTTTACATTAACAGTTTGTCGTACTACATCATGGAGCAACATCGACGAAGCCTCCTGAACATAATAAGCACCTGCCTGAAACAGTGGATCGAGTGTAAAATTGGGCCGTTCGGGCAGATAGAATCCAGCAGAACACCAGGGTACAGAAGGTAAGTTGGCTGTTTCATAGCCATTCTTACGTGGATTCAGACGAATGCTTATGGGTGAAGGTCCCATCAATGCAGATTGGAAATCAGGAAATTCCGTTGTCAGTTGCGCCTGCATCTGTGCCTGGAATTCCTGGGGCAATTCAACCTGGGGCGACCCAGTCCAGGACGGGTTTTGATCATTCATGCAGCAAAAATACGGAACTGTCGGGCGGTTTTCACTAAACTTGCAACATGGCAGCAACACAAGAGCGATTTACCCAAATCAAGACCTTCATTTTTGATGTCGATGGTGTTTTGACCGATGGTAGCGTTAATCTATTAGCCTCTGGCGAACGCTTCCGAACGGTACACATCCGCGATACCTATGCAATTGAACAGGCTCTGAAAGCAGGCTTCCGCGTAGCCATTCTGTCTTCATCCAATGCCGATGGCGTTCGTAACTGGCTGACGAACATGGGGGTAAAGGACATCTTCATGGGTGGCCCCTCCGACCAGAAAATCAATGCTTACCTCGGCTACATTGCCCGCGACGGCCTGAACGAATCCGAAATTTTATACATGGGCGACGACCTACCCGATTACTCGATCCTAAGTCGAGCAGGTGTATTCAGTACCTGCCCTTCCGATGCAGTCAGCGAAATAAAGGGTGTTTGTCAATATATATCGCCCAATTCGGGTGGACATTGTGCTGTTCGGGATGTGATTGAGCAGGTAATGAAAGCTCAGGGGAAGTGGGGTGTTTAAACGATTCTGTGGATTCTATTGATTCTTCAGATTCTCTAGTACCCACAGGATCAATTGAATCTAACGAATCAATTGAATCGACGTTATAAATGAACAACTTAGCAGAACGAGATAAGGCTGTTATCTGGCATCCGTTCACACAAATGCAGACGGCGCCAACGCCGATACCCATTGTACGAGGTCAGGGATCAGTAGTATATAGTGCCGACGGTCGTGAATATCTGGATATGATTTCGTCGTGGTGGGTCAATTTACATGGTCATGCGCATCCGTACATTGCACAACGGGTAGCAGAGCAATTGCAAATTCTTGAACACGTCATTTTTGCGGACTTTACCCATCCCACCGCTGTTGAATTAGCCGAGCGATTACTCGCCATTTTACCCCAAAATCAGAGCAGGGTATTTTATTCCGACAATGGCTCAACCGCCGTTGAGGTCGCCCTGAAAATGGCCTTTCAATACTGGTATAATTTGGGCAAACCCCGCCGTAAAGTCATAGCGTTTGAGAACGCTTATCACGGCGATACCTTCGGAGCAATGGCCGTAAGTGGTCGCAGTGCATTCACCGCTCCATTTACCCCGTTCCTGTTCAATGTAGAGTATATACCCGTTCCCATAGCAGGTCAGGAGGAAGCCGTTCTGCAGCGAGCCGCTACACTTTTTACCGATGAAGTAGCTGCTTTTATTGTGGAACCACTAGTACAAGGGTCCGGAGGTATGAATATGTACCAGCCTGCCGCTCTGGACAAGTTGTTTCAACTAGCCCGCCAACATGGTTCGCTCATCATTGCCGACGAAGTGATGACTGGTTTCGGCCGGACGGGACAGTTGTTCGCATCGGATCATTTGCAGGAAAAACCCGATCTCATGTGCTTATCGAAGGGCCTGACTGGCGGAACAATGGCATTAGGGGTAACGACGTGTACGCAAGCCATCTACGATGCTTTTCTGTCGGACGACAAGTTCAAAACGCTTTTCCACGGCCACTCATTTACTGCCAATCCGCTTGCCTGTACGGCAGCTTTGGCCAGTATGGACTTGCTTCTACAGGATGAGACACAGGCAAGTATTCAACGTATTTCCCGAAAACATACTGAATTCACAAAGCAATTAGCGACTTATGCAACAGTTGGCACTATTCGGCAACACGGGACATTACTGGCCTTCGATTTAAAAGCTGGCGAGCAGACATCGTATTTCAATAGTATTCGGGATACAGCCTATAATTTTCTGCTTGAAAACGGTATTCTGATGCGCCCCTTGGGCAATGTTTTATACCTGATGCCCCCTTATTGTACCACAGATGAGCAATTAGAGTATACGTATGTCCAGATAGGCAAACTAGCTCAAACGATCTGACTACCAGCGCTTGACATTTTGATTTTAAAGAATCAACTTTGTTATCGTAATCAAGCGGGAGTAGCTCAGTTGGTAGAGCGGCAGCTTCCCAAGCTGCAGGCCGTGGGTTCGAGACCCATTTCCCGCTCGCCCATAACTAGATGAAAAGTAGCCGGTTAGCTGAAAGGTTGGCCGGCATTTTTTATGAGATTTGGTGAGCGGTTTGCACTACGGTTTGCACACCCTCTAGGCTTCCTCTCCGGCAAGTTATGGTTTGGCTAGTGGTAACTAAGTCCATAAAGCCCAAAAACGGAAGCGTTAAATGGGCGTTTTTGCTTGGTGGTAAAGGTAAGCCCCCTATATGTACTTTACCACTTGGTCAATTAATCAACTCCCTACCAGTGTCAATGTGGGTCGCTTGCGCCATATGGTAAGCCTACCTGTGGGGTATCAGGCTCAGGCAGGTCAGATACGCTATGATGAAGGCGAAGTTTTACAAATGGGATCGGATAGCTATGCAATCTATCAGTCACTACCGAAACTCATAGGCCTTGGATTAACAAGTAGGACCTACTTTCCGGAGATAATATCTAGCATGAGCTTAGTGGCTCGTGTTGGCATTACTCAAAAGTCCTTAGTTATCCGATTGGGATTTTTATTTCTTTACCACCACACTGTAAGTGACAGTAGTGCCTGACTCTACACCGGTCATATTTCCACTCAAGGTGGTATTGTTATCATCGGCAGTGGCACCAAGCGTATAAGTAGTCCCACTGGTATTGGGCTTTAAAGTAAGGTCTAGAATGAGCCCTAAGATCGAGCCCGACACCTTGCCGCTCATTCCGGCCAGATTATAGGTGCCCGCTACCGGATTGCCAACACTGGTAATCGTCAGGCTCAAGGGCTTTATATCCGTGCTGTTGGCTTTATTGGTGGCTGTACCTGTATACGTACCACTCGTGTTAGATTCAGGTTTATCTTCTTCTGGCAACTTACTGCAATTGACCATAACAGCAGCCACTAGGACAACTAAAGGGAAAAAGAGGGGATTTTGTTTGCGATTCATAACCTGTTGGCTTTAAAAGCGCAAATGACAATCAAACCAGGAAACTAGCCTATAGTTAGTGCTAACCATATTGAACAAAAAACGCTGACACTTGTCCCGTTTCCTCACAACGCGCAACTGTGCACTTGGCTCTGTGGTAGTACTGCCATTAGTAGGCAGAGTTGTATTAATTCAGCCGTTATCTGCTAGATAGCGGTTGATTTCATTAAAAACGCCAGTCCCATCGAGACTGGCATTTCCGTTTCTATCCACACCAACCCGCATAGGAGCGGGTTTCGGGGCAAAGATAAATGACTATTGCTCCAATGTCATTGCAAACAGCACTTGCAATACTAGAGGTGGTATCATCCACACTGTTTTATTACAAAATAAAGCACTCGTGTACCCTACAAAAGTCTCATAGATACAGAAGCCGGGTTATTTCCTCCCATTCCTCCCGAAACGTGCTAAAAAGAGGCTTTTCGTTGCAGAAGTACTTTGCCTACGTCTACAGAAAGCCCCCTATACCCCCTTTTTCAGAACTTACCCACAGCTATTCCCAATCCCTGTGGATAAAAAATCATAAAAAGGCAAAACTGGAGCCTTCAAACTTAGCTTCAGTCGGTAAAGAAACACCAGGGTTTACTCCGTTTTGTCTCTCCGAACGACACTAAAAGGCGAAAATTTCAAAAATCGAGGTCTTGTACAAAAAAGGCCGATTTTTGAGCCGCCAAAGCCATTATTTTCATGTAGCTGAGGTAGTCATATCTTTAACAATCGATAGTGTACGCTGATCGGGAACGCCATTAAAATACTTCAATAAGACCGCTTGAAAAACAGGATCTGCTTGATCCAATAGGCTAAACAGAGTCATACTGGAGTGCAATTTCAAGTCGTCTGGACTTCCCAAAATTTGATTGGCTGATTTTGCATTAAGCTGAATCATTGCGTTCGCTATTTCAATCAGGCGTTTCCCCAATACGGGATGCTCCAAATAATCACGAGCCTCCTGGAGGTCTCTAATAGCGTAGAATCGAGCGGTTTCACTAAGGCCTAACCCAACAATCTGGGGAAAGATATACCACATCCAATGGGATTGCTTTCGGCCGCTGATGATCTCAGCCAAGGCCTTGGCATAGCTGCTATTCTGAGCGTCTAAAAAGCGCTGGAGTTTATGATCTGCTTTCATGTATGTCTGGGGCAGCTTACTATCGCTACTATAGGTTGACTATTTCCTTAACCAGTGAGCATGCCCTGTTGTTGACGCTATAAGTAGCTACAAATAGGCCTTAGTTTTGGCTTCTACTTTGGGGTAAAGAAGGGAAATATTAGCAGGCAAAAAAAGGTGTTTTACAGCCTACATTTTCTACACTTCCTACACCAATGGTCTCATCATTTGCGGTTTAACACCTGCTGTAGCATTTGCTTCAACTGAGCCTGCTCCTGCTTGATGGTCTGTAGTTCCTCGTTTTGCTGCTGATTCGTCTTTTCTAGCTGGATGCTATACAAGGTCAATTCTTCTACTTTCTCCAGAAGGGTAGCGTTCATCTTCACCAAATCAACACCTTCCTTGGCAACCTGTTCGGCCGAAGGCATACCCGGCAAATGCTGGTTGGCATCAATGTACTTCTTTACTTCAGCTAATGATTGCAGATTGTAGCCTGGTGCAAACACCTTATCGCTCCAATCATTGGCATTATTGATGCGTAGCTGATAGCGGGCTTTAACAACGTCTCCTTTATCATTGACCGACAGGAACTGGTCTGTTGACTGAGTGGGTTTACTTTGGCTGGTGAGATTGGTTAGTCGTAAACCACTGGCATCAATTGACTCGCTGACGACTTCCAAACGGGCTGTAGGCGCTGAAGTGCCAATACCAACGTTGGCTTTGTTGCCCAAAATCAGCGCATTACTACTAGCAACTCGGGAGTTTGAGCCGATAGCGGTGGCATTATAAAGTCCATCTTCAGCTTGGCTATTATAGCCCATTAAAACATTGTCATCGCCTATTGTAATGGCTGTGCCGGAGTTCGGACCGATGATGATGTTGTTGCTGCCTTCGGTAAAGTACTGACCTGCCTGAAAGCCAATAATGGTGTTTTTACTTCCAGATTTATTTTTTTCGCCCGCCTGACAACCAACGAATACATTATTATAACCTGTCTTATTGCTAGATCCAGCACCATACCCTAGAAAGCTATTATTTTGGCCCACGGTGTTCGAAAAGCCAGCGGCTAGGCCTAAAAAAACATTTGCGCTACCTGACGTATTGTAGAAACCTGCCGAATAGCCACTAAAAACATTGCCCTGTCCATAATTATTGAAATAACCCGAATTGGTACCGATAAACACATTCTGAACGCCCGTTATAGTTGAGTATCCTGCTGAAGAACCTATAAATGAGTTTTCAGTACCTGTTATGTTTGCATACCCAGCTTTGCTGCCCACAAAGACATTTCTGCTAACGGAGTTGTTATATCCCGCTGAATCACCAATTATTACGTTGTTTTGACCTGATTTGTTGGTGTAGCCAGAGGCAGGTCCTATGAAAATATTACTATAACCTGTAGTATTAGAATAGCCGGATCGGTAGCCGAAAAAGGCGTTAAAGCTACCTTTCAAATTGTTTGTACCCGCTTCAGAACCTAAAAATGAGTTGTAAGCTCCTGATGTGTTATAGTAACCTGATAAGGCCCCAATGAAGGTATTTGAATCGCCTTCCATGTTGGCCAATCCTGAATAAGCTCCCATAAAGGTATTGCTTTGGCCTGACGAATTGTAAGCACCAGAACTAGCCCCAACAAATGTATTTGCCGCAGTGTTGTTTGTCATACCAAAGCCTGCTTGTGAACCTATTACGGTATTTGCTGTACCAGGCGTAGCAGAGACTGGTAAGGTAGCTATGTAATTTGACTGAGCAAATGACTGATTTAGGACGAGTTGAGAAAAAAAGAGGATGGCAAAGAGGTGTTTCATTAGCAGAAGAATGCTTTTAATTGGTTGGTGAGTAAAAGTCATTGTAGCAGAAATCATACCATGACCTGTTGACTATTCACCTATAGTTTTCACAACTTCTTTATTTTTGCTTAAAGCCGCAAGCAACAAAAACACCAGCCCCAACCAGAGCCAGCGTTTGTTTATTTCGATACTAAACCCGGTTACATTTAATTCAGCCATCATTAATGAACTCGGCCGAGAAGGCTACCTCATACTGTACTAATCGCTCGATGAGGAGTTCCATTTTCTCTGATAGAAGAGCGGCCTTCTGTTCTAGCAAGGTTGCTTTCTCATCTAGCTGCCGGTAGAGCTTATCTGCGATGTAGCATTGCTTGTTACTGCACGTTACTAGTTCACGCTGTACGGTCACTAAGTCCTGAAGTTCTTCCACCCATTGCCAGAGCGTTTCGAAGTCGTAGTAATCACGGGGATAGGAAGCATAAGTAACTTTTGAAAGCTGATCTCCGTGTCGTTTGGCGCGATCTGGCTGCACATCTAGCCGCCGACAGATCATAAAGTCATTATACAAATCCTGTAAGGTAAACTTGCCCATTAATGAATTAGTCCTTTGGCTCGAAGAAGCGCCTGAGCCTGCATGTCATTCTGTTACGAGCCGCATTGACAGCTGCCATTAAGGTATCCCCATCTAAAAGTTGATAATCCTTATTGGCTTCCAGCTTATCAACTAGCTCCCTATTCACGCTCCGAAAAAATTGCAGGTAAGCGCCGAGTTGCTCGTTGAGCAGCCAGGATGCTTCGGGCATTTTAGCCTGTTTGCGCCCGTCCCAGACCGAGCGAAACGTAAACATACCAGTTGAGTAGAGGCCGTACTTGATCTCGTTTAGGGTAAAATAGATTAGGATTCTGCTGTCATAGGCGGGTTTACCGGCCGGCGTACTCTACAGACTTTATACATATGAGTGGGTTTAGAAGTCCTGGTGCTATTGGTGCCGGGCCTTTTTGTTTGAGCCTATAGCAATAGAGAACTCCTAGTAGGGGCAATCCTATCCTCAAAATGCCATACAAATAGGGTCATTTTAAGTAGAAAGCTAGGGCTAATCACGGGCCCTAAAGCCTACAACCCAACTCTCAAAACATTATTCCTAAGCAAAGAGTCTTACTGGCCACTTACTAACCCGGCTGAATCAGATCGTATAACTGCCTGGTGTAAACCCGTTATGCCTACAGCTTCTGCCTTTCCGCTGGTACTTTCCCAGAATCGCTCATTACGTTACGGCGTTTTCTTTTACCTGTATATCATGCAGGGCATTCCGGCTGGTTTTTCGCTCACCGCCTTAGCCAATTATTTAACCGCCGAAGGGGTTAAGTCATCATCCGTAGGTTCGTTTGCGGCACTAGTGGGGCTACCCTGGGCGTTTCAATTTGTCTGGGGGCCTTTGATTGATCGCTACCAACGCTCGTCAATGGGGCGTCGGAAACCGTGGGTACTAGGTGCTCAACTATTGGCGCTACTGGCCTCAATTGCTCTGCTCTTCATTCACAATCCCCTAACCCAGCTTCAGACACTAGGGGGCTGCTTCCTGGTCCACAGCATCTTTGCTGCCATACAGGATGCAAGCGTTGATGCCATGGCCATTTCGGTCATTCCTGATCAGGAACGGGGACGCGCAAACGCGTTCATGCGGGCAGGCTTTCTGCTAGGTACCGGCGTAGGAGCTGCCGTTTTTGCGCAGATTCTGCGGAGATACGGTTTCTTTGAGGCAGCACTAACCCAAACGCTCTGCCTACTAACTCTAACCCTATTGACTTGTTTCATCCGGGAGCATCCTGAGGATCGGCTTTCCCCCTTTTCGAATCGTCGAGAATCTTTATTCCCAGCTACTGAGGGAAAAAAAACGGGTCCCAATCATACCTTCAGTTGGCTGTTTTCCGAATTATTGAAAGGCATTTTCGCCAAACGAAGCTTATTATTATTTGGCGGGGTGGTAGCCACTTATGTAAGCATAAGTCTGTTTTTGAGATCCTACAATTATCACCTAATTCACAAGCTGGGCTGGGCCGACACATCCGTGTCCATTCTTACTGGTACCTACGGTATGCTGGTTGCCACCAGTGTCGCCCTCCTGGGAGGCTATCTGGCTGACCGAATCGGCCCCCGTCGTTTACTGGTTTTTGTTTTAGCGCTTATCGCAACCTATCTGCTTGTATTTAACCTCTTGGAGCCCACCTGGAGCAATCGGACGGTTGCCCAAACTGGCCTGGTCGCCTTGTATTTTATGGACCCTAGTCTAAGTGTGGCAGCTATACCTCTGCTCATGTCTATCTGTCGGCCTGGGGTGGAAGGATCACAGTTCACCACCTACATGGCATTTATAAATTTGTCGGACATTGCCGGATCGTTTTTGGCGGGACAGGCATTAGTTTATGTTCAGGCACCCACAATTGGCTTACTGGCCGGTGGCTTAGCCGTGGTGGCCCTGCTACTTACCGAGTTGGTTTTACGGCGCTATAAAGATTTATCAACAGTCCTAAAAGTCGAAAAAATTTAGCGCCGACAAACTTCTATTCTTGATAAAAAAGGAACGTTCGTTACATCAGTCAGGTTTTTCCAAACTTGCCGGATCAGGACAGGGTGAATGCCTGTTCTCTTTTGCCAGGTAAGTGATAGTCTATAAATGGGTGACTTTCTGATGCTGTGGGAGTTAAGTTATTTATTGCCAAATTAATTCAAAAAACAGCGAATAAGTTACCAATAGCTCCATTTCTTCAACTATATTAGCTCCGATTGCAGGTCTATATCTAGTAGCCTGCAAGTTCTTATGGGTTAGATGTAAACGTTGGTGCTCCTGGTGCCAACGTTTTTTATGTGTCTAAAATACACTTTTACCGTCTAAAGAATACCAACGTGAGATTTAACCCATAAGAGCACGTTCATCAAAGAAAAATATTGACCCTGTCCGCTTAAGGATGGGGTTATTTTTTTGAGAAAGCCGATCTAATAGACCTATTTTCGCCCAAATCCCTATGGATATTACAACTACAGGGTAACTTAGAGCTACTCAACATATATGATTTAGCCAACATTTATACCTGTTCGTTGCTTTTAGGGGTATGACTACCCAAACCACCCCAACCACCGGCCTCTCGCTCAATGATTCCAGCGGACGCCAGCAACTGCAAGCCACCCTATCGGACTACGTTACGTTTCTGCGTCGACAACCAGCCGTCTGTGGCACGCCCGAACAACAGGAAGCACTCATCAAACACGTTGCTCAGGGTCATGATTTGATCAAGCTTGTAACGGCTGAGCGGCTCAAGATTACTCGTCAACTCGACCAGCAAAAACATGAATGGATTGAACTGGAAAAGGAAATGACGGCGCCCATTCTGGCCGCGATGCAACCCCTGAAAGATGCTGTTGAGCATTATAACCGGGAGCTATTACGAGTGAGGGAACATCAGCAGGCTGAAGCCACCCAGCAAGCCTCATTGGCCCAATCCGGCGAGACGAACTGGCTTACGCCGGAAGTCGCCTTAATCACTAAACCTAAAGGCGTACAGATGAGGTGGACTTTTGAAATCGTAGATCCCAATCAAGTGCCGAACGGCTACTGGATCATTGATGAAGCCGCAATTAAAGCTGATATCGCCAATGGTGCGAGGGATATACCAGGTGTCCGGATTTACGAAGAGGCTATTACCACATATCGCAAATAAGGTAAGGTCCTGTTAGCTATCTCGAAACAAAGACTATGAATGAAGAACTAAAAGACCAACTCGCAGCTGAGCTAAGGGCCTTTAAGGGACTACTCCCAACTACTAGTGCTGACGAGATTACCGAGGCCTATAATCGGATTATAGACATCGTTCAATCCCTGATGCTGACCAATGAAGATCCCGACTCCCATGCACGAGCCTGGAGCCTGCTAAGAGATGATACCTATAAGTGTCTGTCAGAAGTTCAGGAAGGGAAAACACATGCTATTCATGAGCTAAAACACGAAATGGATCAGCTTGGTGAACTACTGTCAATAGCCTAGTGCTTTGGCAAACTAGATTCTAGGGGATTCTATAGATTCTCGGGGCCGCCCGCGCGGTTGGTCCTATTGTGCTGATAATCAAAGACGATAGAATCCAAAGAATCGATAGAAACTAAATTGGACGAGTACTAGTTACGATTAGGCAGTGAACCATTGTCAAAAAATGTTGTCCCATAGCGATTTACTATACATAGTACCATATTCTCATTAATAAGACAGTTTTTTTACCTCTTCTCAATTTCCCCGTGTTAGATGCTTGCCTATCAACTAAATAGGTGTAATCAACTCAAGGTTATGAAAAAGGTAATCATACTCGGGGCCATGCTAGTCGGCATTGCTACCTTCAGCGCACAGGCGCAATCAACGCCTACCACTACCGCTGGTAGTGGTACAGGCAACGGTACGAACGGCTCGGCTGCTCAAAACGGATCAACAGTAGGAACAGGTAGCACTTCAGGAACAGGCTCCATGAATGGCGATCAGACTGGCCAGGGTGGTCGACGCAAATCAGGTCGTTCAGGCTCGATGAATAACGGCTCATCGACGAATGGAATCGGCAATCAGCGTGACAATTCATCAACGGATGCGACAGGCAACTCGATGTCAACTCAGGATGGGACGATGGATAAAGGGTCTTCGCAATCTCAGGGACGTGGTAACCGCAAAGGAAAAATGACGAAGCCTACTACGACGACTTCCTCAAACTAATCAATTTTAGTTCTTAGTGAGTATACTAAATGTCTTTTAAAGGTCGGCTCTAAATTGGAGCCGACCTTTTTTATGAATCATGATACCTACCGCAACGGGTAACCGCCTAACGGCTTAATCCATTATTCACGTTAAATTAAGTAGACATCACTGCTTATCGATTACTTGCAGAATCACGGTCGATATTGGTATCATTGAGTCGGTTGTAAGCAATACCTATAGCCATCAATAGGCGAGCTATTGTTTACACATTCTAAACTAATCCACCTACTGCATTTAGGGTAAATGGATTCTGCCTATTGTTGTATATTCGCCTTCTCCGTAACAACAAACTAATGGATCAATACCCTACTCATGCTGTCTTTATCGCTGATGACGATGAAGATGATCGTTTACTATTAAAATATGCCTTCACTCAACACAGCCCCGAATGTGAGTTGATCTTTGCCGAGGATGGTCTGGCTTTGCTGGATGCGCTGGCTCAATTGACATCAGAACCCTGCTTAATTATCCTGGACTTGAACATGCCTCGACTCAATGGTCTGGAAGCCTTGCAGGTGTTACGCCTTAGCACGCAGTATAAACATACCCCAATTGTGATTCTAACCACCTCAAGTGATGCCACAGATCGTCAGGATGCGTATGCCTTAGGGGCAAATGAGTATCTGATAAAGCCCATTAGTTTAGATTTGCTTGGCCAAATGGTTCTTCATCTTCGCAAAGCCTGGCATCTGGATCAATGCATCTAATCACTAATACAGTCGGATACAGGAATTAGAGATGACTAGTGACAGACTAAGTGTTCTTGCTGCGAGCTGAAAGAATAGGATGATGTGAATAGAATAAACGCTCAGATACGGGTTATTGCGGGTTGGCCGGGTCGTCTGTTGCGATGCCAACACAAAGGCAATTAGTGAAGGAGCTTGGGATAGCTATCGAGTCAGTGTGGATGAGGTAGAGAAATAGCTAGATGATAACTTACAATGGAACGTATTAGTTGATCCTGCTTTAAAGTCTTTTCATTCGATTGTAGCTTTTTCTTTGCCCGTTACCTCACTGCCAATAACCAACAGCCTGGCTTATGAGTAGTGTAAATGATATTTTAGTTTATTACATGCAGCAATCAGCCGCTACCTACTAGGTGGCGGCTGTTTTTATGAAAAACGCCCAAGCCATCAGCCTGAGCGTTTCGTGAAACCACACCGTCGCGCCTAGCGCGAACTAACGTAATACACAAAATAGGGATTAGTGGACTATTGGTTGCTGAGTTTGCAAGACGGCTGTAGCCATATTTATTTTGAAAATGAGCACTCAACTTCGCGGCAAAACCGAAAAAAGTCCGCTGGGTACTTCCTTTTTACCGGTAAGTCGATCAAATACTTCATACTTCTTATTTTTGTCCTCAGTAAACCTTGGCTAGGCCAATCAGCAAACGCCCTATAGCGTCAACAGCTTCCACTTTGGAGACAACTTCTACCCCTAAGCATTACCCTTTTCTACGGGGAAACGGCAAGACGGCAGCCTTCCTCCGGCAGTACGACTGGTCTAAAACCAGCTTAGGCACACCCGACCAATGGCCTTACAGTTTACGGGTCTCCGTTAGTAATCTGCTACAGGCAAGCCTACCCATGTTTGTGTTTTGGGGAGAAGAGCATTATAGCTTCTACAATGACGCGGTGATTCCGAGCCTGGCCCCAGAAAAACATCCGGCCCTTGGTCAATCTGTTCAGGAGCTATGCGGAAAAGATTGGGACTTTATGATCCCCATGCTCAGCAGCGTACGCAAGACGGGTGAGCCCGTTACTAGTCAGGAGGTACCTATACGGCTTGAGCGTCATGGTGTTTGGGAGGAGGTTTATTGGACTTTTTCCTGTAGTCTGATTTTTGATGATCATGGCCAGAATGGTGGAGTATTGGTCAACTGCCAGGATACAACCGAAGCGACCAAAAGCCGACAGCAGGTCCAGTTTCCCGAACAACAGTTTCGGGCCCTGGTGGAACAGGCTCCCATTGCCATAGCTGTCTTCCGGGGCTCTGATCACATTATTGAAACGGCCAACCAGGCTTATCAGCAGCTTGTTGGCCGTCCAGCGGATGAGTTGTTGGGAAAACCTATGTTTGAGGCCATGCCAGAAATTAAGGGAAAGGGCTACGAAGAACTGTTGGCCACTGTCCTCGCTACTGGTGAACCTTTGTACGCGAATGAGTTAAACGCTCCCTTAAAGCGAAAGGGTCAACTTGAACTGGTGTATTTCAATTTCGTCTATCAACCTCTTCGAGCGGTTGATGGGACCATTCGTGGTGTCACCGTGGTCGCTAATGAAATTACCGAACAAGTACTGGCTCGAAAAAAGGTCGAAGAAAGCAGAACCCATCTGGAACTGTTAAGCAATACGGTGCCAGCGATGATCTTTTACCTGGATGACCAGCAGCGCTATCAATACTACAATGATACCTTCCGGCAATGGTTCGGGGTCAATCCGACGGAGGCCATTGGAAAAACGGTACGCGAGTTTATTGGCGAAGCGGCTTATCAAAATGTACTGCCTCATTTAGCCATTGCTTATGGAGGACAACAGGAGCGCTACGAATTGTGGTCTCCCACTCGAATGGGGGAAGGAAGATGGTTGAACATCACCTATACACCTTACAAAAATAAAGAGGAACAGGTACTTGGGTTGATTGTCCATGCTGCCGATATTACCCAGACCAAGCAGCGAGAATTGGCGTTGCGGGACAGTGAAGCGGCTCTGCGGAATGCCATTGAACTGGCGGAATTAGGCACTTGGGCCATTAATGCCCAAACCGGGCAAGTTACGTATTCGGAACGATTACAAACCTGGTTAGGCACCACAGAGGCCGTTTTACAACAGGTCCCTTCTCCCAGTATCCACCCTAAAGACCAGAAGCGAATTAACGTGGCAATCGGGCGGGCGCTTCAAAAAGGGGGCACTGGCCATTTTGATGAGGTATATACCATCTTGCATAGCAAAACGGGGCATGAGCGCATCATTCATGCCAGCGGACAGACCACCTTCGATGCAGATGGCAACGCACTAATTCTGGCGGGTACGGCCCAGGATATCACGATGCAACAAGCCTTGCAGCTGGCGCTGGAAAATGAAGTACAAACCCGGACCGAGGAGTTAGCGGCAACCAACGAAAAACTGGCTGCCAGCCTTGAAGAGTATGCCATGCTGAATGAAGAGTTGGAAGAGGCCAACGGGTTGCTCCTGCGCTCGAATGCCAACCTGCAAACCTTTGCCTATGTAGCTTCCCATGACTTGCAGGAGCCCTTGCGTAAAATCCAGCAGTTCGGTAATCTATTAGCGATGCGGCAGGATGCCTTATCGAGTGAAGAGCAGATGTATATTGAGCGGATGCAGGTTGCGGCCAGCCGAATGTCCACCTTAATCCGGGATCTGTTGAACTTTTCGCGCATTGCCACACAACGAGATGTTAATAAGCCGGTACCGCTGACGGGAACCATTCATCGGGTACTCGCTACACTCGACTTGGTGATTAGTGAAACCAATGCCCAGGTGGAGATAGGCTCTTTACCGACCGTGCAGGGGGATGCGGCTCAATTGGATATGCTGTTTCAGAATCTGTTGAGTAATGCTCTGAAGTTTCGCCGGGCGGACTCGTCCGGACGTTCGATTCCTCCGATCATTCACATTAACGCCCAAACCTTAGGAGCAGACCAGCTCCCGATTTCCGTGAAGCCGGCCTGGGCAACCTCAGCCTATCATCAGATTGACGTGGTCGACAATGGGATCGGTTTCGATGAGAAGTATCTGGACCGCATATTCCAGGTCTTTCAGCGGCTGCATGGCAAGAACGAATTTGCTGGGACCGGTATTGGTCTGGCTATTTGTGAGCGGGTCGTGGCCAATCATGGCGGAGCCATCACGGCTAGCAGTCAGCTTGGTCAAGGAGCCCGGTTCAGCGTGTACCTACCCATTGCTTAGATTCGTTTGTTCAGGACTTATTCGAATCCGGGTAACGGCAAGGGGTTAATTGAGCGAATCGTTCGTGGGTAGCCGCGTCGTTTTATACCAATAATCCCTCATCACCGCCAGATAATCAGTCCACCCCGCCAAATCATCAGGCTTCACCGTGTAGGCCACCGCGCCTAGGTGATAGGCTTGTTCAATAGTTAGTTTGGTCCCATCCATACTAAATATGATTACAGGGACTTTACCTTGAAACCGCTGAATTAGGTCTGGTAATAAAGCCAAACCATTCGCTTCGGCCTTCAAATCGATGTCCAACAAGACTAATTGGGGCAATTTAGTCGTCTTGGCCAGATAAGTCAGCGTTTCTGGGGCCGATCGGGTGTTGGTAAAAGTCGCTTCGGGAAATGCCTTCTGCGCAATTCTGGTCAGAAGATCACAGACGGGTGGCTCATCGTCGACCACCAGAATCATAAATGAAACAATTGAGCCTTCGGTAGGTTGCATTTCAAGAATCGTTTGCGTCCTTATAAGCCCTAAAAATCGCTAATTGTTTTTCAATTTCTTTATCTATAGACTTTTTCGTGAACCCAATGCCAACTTCCTTTCCCATATTGGTCGTTGATGATGACCCCCACATTGTAGATATCCTCCGGCGAGCAGCCAGGAACGTCTTTCCTCAGGCCCATTTTCTGGGTATCCAGAGTTTTGCCGAAGCGGCCCGCTTTCTGAGCGATTTGTCGGGTCCGGGGCCCCGGCTGGTATTGCTGGATATTGACTTGCAAAGTGAACTGGATGGGCTGGATTTTTTGACCTTATTACGAGGACATCCCCAAGGTCGTTTACTACCCATTATTATGTTGTCAGCCAATAAAAATCTGCTGAAACGAGGAGAGGCTTATATGCGTGGCGCCAATGCCGTTACCGGCAAGCCGTTTAGCTTCGAGGAGTGGAAGTCGTATGTGGAGAATTTGCGGTTGTATTGGGTTGACGTGGCTACCACGCCAAAACTCTATTTTCTTAGTGAGGACTGAGTCCAGCGCTTTAGGTGCTTTTACAATTCAGCGTCCCCTATACCCCCTTTTTCAGAACTTACCCACAACTATCCCCAACCCCTGTGGATAAAATTTACAAAAAGGCGAAAGTTGGCTTTAACTAGCAGCCAGCAGATAGCTACTCGTACGGCCGTAGGCAGGCAATCCAAAGCCGAGCTCCTGAATGACCTGGCTAATTCGGCGTCGGCCGATCGGTAGCCGAGCGCCATTATGCATAATCATATAGGCCAAAATCGAAGAAAGAACGGTACAAGTATGAACATACGCCGGGTTGATTAAATAACCCTTGTGAATTCGAATGAAACATGTCCACCGATCACTATACCACTTTAGAGTTCGACTAGATAGAATGGCTCGGCCATCCAGCAGATAAACGGTGCAATAATTAACATCCCCAGCTAAATAAAGAACCTGGTCAGGATCAAAGTTGTGTTGAATCTGTGCCGCATGAGAAGATCGCTTCATAGCTAGAGCCGTTGAGGAAAATAAAATCCAGTTTTTCCTATGTAGTACTACTATGATACTAAAAATTACTACTACTTGTTTCTTTTATTTTCATTTCAGTAACAAAATATCCTTTATAAATCCTGGAAAATTTATTTATTGGCCTAGCCAGAAATTCTTTTAGAGGGATAAATCTCAGCCTGCAAAGAAAGTGATCACAACCGTAATAGTACTAGATAGCGCCCCAGAATGCGGCATTAAGCCCCAGGATTGTGTGGATATCCATTAACCTGGATATGGAGTAACGCGTCGGAGAGAGCCCCCTGAATTTAGAATCCTGAAACTTTCTCGAGGCTGAATAAACAGAGCTATCTGCTTTTCTGGTCTGTAATGATGGGGAGTGTCCCATTCAATACGCAGGAAGCAGCACACTCGAAAATGCCAGGCACCAAATCCTGACCAGAGTGACCCGGTCGAACTAACCGGTAAGGTATAGCAAAACTGGCCAGGACTGTAGCGAACGATTCCTACCGGGCAATTCATGGCCATAGAGGGAAAAAATGTACTGACCAAGAATGTAGGCTTATCAAAAAATCCAGGTCGAGCCCTACAACAACCGATTGCTGTAGTCCCGCCAATAGTATTCGCACTAAGGTAACCATCACCTCTACAGGAACAATTATAATGTTACAGACAACGCAAGTGTGATACCTATCTATTTCAGATTAAATAGTAGGCTTTCTTGTCTGACACTGTAAGTGGTTGTTCTACCATTTTGTTGCTGTTCGTACAACTCTGGGGAGAAATAACAAGGAAACAGTAAGGCTAAGGGTGTCAGACGTAAGGTGATAGGTTGAATAAGCTGCGCACTGTAGATGTAATTATCGTAGCAGTCGTAGTTACCTACTTGTTAGGCAACAGGCATCAAACTCAAAATACAACCGTTCAATCAGTTGATTACCGTCTGGGAGGGATCTAGACCGTAAATTGCCAGGCACATTATCCTATGCGAAAAGAAACCATCTAGCAAACTCCTAGCGTCAATGGGCTACTTTCTTACTTGTTTAGCGGGCATAGTAGTACTTCTAGGCTCACTGTATTTATTCTCCAACTCGATTAATTTTATTAAAACAGGAACCCGTACACTGGCCACGGTTGAAGAGCTTGTTCGAGAAAATAGCAAAAAGGGGAAATCAACCTATCGGCCTATTTTTAAATTTACGACTATTACCGGCAAAGAAATACACCATGCCTATAATGTTGCGAGTTCCCCACCAGATTGGCAAGTGGGCGAAAAAGCAACTGTTGTCTATAAGCTAGGCGATCCTGAGAATCCTATGGTACTAACCTACTTTGGTGCCTTTGGCTGGGCCATCATTCTATTAGCCATTGCCGCAGGATTACTAATCATTGGCGGAGGATATTACGTATTTGGCTATTACATGAAGCAATTTTTATTGTGAGTAGCCGAAAAGTTGGCTCCCTAATCAAGTTCCGAACGGTCGCTGGACCATTGCTGAATCCGCTTCGCCAATAGTGTACCAGACATTTCAGACGCACGGATTTACGAATAGGCTGTTACTACCTATCGTAAATAAGAGGGAGAGTTGGGCCAATTCTGTTCACGTAATTAGGCTTTGGCCGCTGCAATTGCCCGACGAATAGCTTCATCCTGGCTTATGCCCTGCTCAAGATACTGTCTGGCCTGATCGATTACTTCTTGAATAGTAATACTCGTAGTGGCGTTCATGGGATTAACTAATAATACTTAAGCCTTAATTTGTTACCGATTTAGACTTTATTAGAAATCTTGTGTCACCTTTTCAAGCCTATAAACTATCACAAATTTACTAGACGGCATATATGAAGGATAAATCCACCATCGCTAGTACTATAAATGAGTTGCAAGTGTATTGATTCCATCATCTTATTTGATACACTATCTAGTCCCTTATGCCTTGTCAATTTGTTTACTTCAACAACTGACACCATTGTAAACGAACTAGACACATGAAAAAGATGCAAATGGCTATAGCAGTGGTTCTGCTGACTGGAACCCTACAGGCATGGGCTCAATCTGGTAATACGCAAACCCCTACTAATAGCCAGATGGAGAGTAAAGGCGCACCCAACAATAAGGACGCCAAGCAGAAAAGCAAAACGATACCTAAGCGAGCGGATTATCCGGTACCTACCTCATCAGTTGGTACCGGTGTTGACGCAGCGGCTAATCCAAGTAATAGTGTTTCGACAGGTAGTCACACGACTCAACGGGAGATAGATGGATTATAAAGCGAATGGGAAAGGGAAGAGTAAGTTAAAAGGGAAACAGTAAGCGGCCATTAACTTTGCCCGATGACCAGCAATCAAACCAACCTATTCAACAAACAATAATAGCCTCGCCATAAGACAGGGTTATTTGTTTATACGGCTATGAGTCGGAAAGAGGCCGCCTTCTGAAGCTAATAATCCCGCTACCTCCTCCCTTCTAGACTTACCTTTTTTATCCTTCGCCGATCTATCAGAAACCAATGTCTTTCTATCAACCTTTCGCTAATGAGACTCAACTCGTCTATCTGGTTTTGCTTTTTCAGCATTTTCGTCTCGTTTATCGCTTGCCAGCAGCCTGAAAATCCAGTAGTTCAGCAGCGGTTTCGAATTAAAAAAGTAACTAAATCCTACCCGAAGTCCGGTTCCCTTCCCACAGAAACAATCTATACCTATACTAGTAATGGCTGGATAGACTCGGTTGTCAGTCATGGAGGCCCTGCCCCTGTAACGGTTGGTTTTCTTTATGACTACGACCCAACAGGAAGAATAACTAAAGCAACGACGAATTTGGGTAGCAATAAATACATACTTTACTTCGATTCAACTGGTCGGCTCTCCGCTAAGTACACTTACATATCCGCTCCTGGTTATGAATCCTTAACCGGAGAAGTTCACTTGACGTATAGTAACTCGACGGCCCTAGTCCCTAGTCGAATGGTATCCCTATCGGGCAGATTAGGCATGGCCAGGGATTCAACCATTGAAGACTATATCTATCAGGCAGGTAATATTGTGCAACAAAAAGTTAGAAGAAGAATGCAGACTACCACCTATGATAAAAGTAACGTTGTAAACACGTACCAGTACGATGATAAGCCAAATCCATTCTACAGGTTCTTATTTGGTTCTTATCTTGATCCTGATTGGAAAACATTCAGTAAAAATAATGTACTGACTGATGATGAAACCAATACCTATGATGCCAATGGCTTACTAATCAAAGTAGCCCAACGCGATGGAGGATATGAATTTATCTATGAATATGAAGCCTATTAACTGCTGGCAACTGTTCATTCAGGCTTCGCCCGTTGCCTCACTGCCAGTAACTCCAAATCTACCCCGTGGGTAGTACAGATAATGGTTTAGTTTATTACATGCATTGATCAGCCGTTACTTGCTAGGTGACGGCTGTTTTTTATAGCAAAAACGCCAGCTCCAAATGGAACCAGCGTTTCAGCAATTACCGTAATTTATAAGACAGCTTCAACGAGGCTGTCAACAAAATTAAGTATAAATACCTAAAATAAAAACTAAGTACTTACACTACTTGGGTATTAGTGCTCTTCCAATTTAGATCCTAGAGCTTCTTTTGATTTTACTTGATGGTTTAAATATTGATTATCAGCAGAATTGGGCAGCTATTTTCGACTCAAAACTTGTTTCAACAACTGTTCTAGTTCGGCCTGCTTCTGGTCTAATGCTTGTAGTTTCTTTTAATCCTGCTGGCGAGCCTGAGAGGGTCTAATAAATCGGGACACTGCACAAGCGATTGTTCATTCTGATCGTGGCGGTCAATACATTGACAAGGGCTTTCGCTTAACGCTGAAAGATAACAAGTTACGCCAAAGTATGAGTCATCCTGACGATCCCTACGACAACGCTTTTATGGAGTCTTGCTGGTCGAGATTGAAAGCTGAATTAATTCAGGATGGCATATTTCAGAACCTTGAGGACGCCCGTACAAAGTTATTTGAATATATTGAATGCTACTATAATCGCAAACGCAAGCACTCATCGTTGGGCTACCGGAGCCCAGAACAGTTTGAAAACGAGTATTATCTAAATTTGTCAAAAACTACGCACTAAACTGGCCCGCTAAATGGAACCACCCCAGCGGGGTTCGTCCCGGCCCATCGGCTTGTTTTTTGGGAATTGGCAGGAGTTTCTTCAACTGCTTCCATTCGGGGCCGCCCGTGCGGTTGATTGGAGAGTTCGGTCAGATATTTTTGAGGGGGTTTTGCGTACTTTTGTGCTGAGGCATCTGAGAGGGAAGTTTTGCGGTTTGGTCGCTACAAAATTCCTCTTTTATCAGATGCCTTTTTCCATGTTCACGGGATTTTCACACAGTTTCTAACCGTTCCATACCCATAACGGCCACACCATTTTGAGCCGCTTACCCAGCAGTAAATGAGTTAAATATCTGTCAGGATTCACAGAAAAAGCCGGATGGCGGGATTAAGCATCCTCAATTCATTCAATATATTCTCTAAGTACTTTCTAATACCTGCTTAAGGTGATTCTAAGTCGCCCCTGCGTTCTTTGGTTTATATCAATTTAAATCATGCAACGATAGGTTTATGATATCTCGTCTTACAGGATCACTTCTGACACTCTCAGTTGTAGCTGTAATTGTATCAGGTTTTCAAGTCTGGAAGCTCGTCCAGATGATCCGAAAACAGATTGACATCCGGGAATTTCTACGGTATTAGTCGTACTTAATGAACAACGTGCGATTCAAGTTGACTGGTTAAGCGGAGCTTTAATACGTAGCTCTATCTGCTTACCGCATCTATATATGAACCCTATGATGAATCAGCTCGATATAAACAGACGAACCCTTGGGGTTACTTTTGCTACAGAACAGCAGGCAACTGTAGTTCTATGGGCTCCGCTGGCCAAACAGGTGGCGGTAGCTATCCATGACCAGCCTGTACACCTTCCGTTAACAAACGATCATTCAGGTTATTGGCAGTTGGAGACTGACCAAATCAAACCTGGCGATTTGTATACGTTTGTGCTCGACAACGAGAAGGAATATACTGATCCAGCATCGCTGTTACAGCCCCAGGGCGTATATGGCCCTTCGCAGGCGGTAGATACGAACAAATTCTACTGGGAAGATTCCTCCTGGATCAACCCTCCCCTCGATGAGTACATTATTTATGAACTCGACATTCACACCTTTACGCCCGATGGCACGCTCCAGGCGATCATCAGCAAACTGGGCCATTTGAAAAAACTAGGCATCAACGCGCTTGTTATCAGACCCGTCGCTCCATTTCCGGAGTCAAAAAACCAGACACATAAGGAATCGTTTATTTATGCCGTACAGGCTTCGTATGGAGGCCCTACTCAGTTGCAACAACTGATCAATGCCTGCCATTATGAGGGCATTGCGGTCATTCTGGATATAATTCCAAATTCCATCGATCAGGGAGCAACCAGTAATCGGGACATTAGCACATATATTCCCAGAAAACAAAGTACCAGTCAGACTAAAGCCACTCAGTTCACTACTATCCAACAGGACGCGTATCGGAGTTACCTGATTGAGAATACCTTAATGTGGTTCCGTGATTTTCATGCCGACGCTATTCGCCTGGATGTAGGGTATTCACTTAGTGATTCTGAGCGAATTTTACAGGAAATTCGGGAACACACCAATAAATTGACAGCCCTAACGGGTCGTCAGTACTACCTGCTTATCGAACAGGGTCTGACCGAAATACCCATGTATAGCCCAACGAGTCTGCAAGTTGGTAGTAGTCCGTTAGCAACGACCGACGACGATTGCCGGAGTTACTACCTCACCGACAGAAGCGGTGATCACCAGGCCAAAACCTACCGGGAGGATTTTGCATATGATACCCATTTTTCGTCAATTCTTGAGGAGTTGTTTGAACGACAGGCAAAAACTGCACCTGTAGCGCCTTTGCTTACGGTTTCCCAAAATTATAAGCAGGCGGGTCATCACGAATTACCTGAGGAAGAAGCGGTCATTAGCCTTGAATTATTGAAACTTACGGCCGGCTCCATTATGGTTAGCCCCTATATTCCGACCATTTTCATGGGCGAAGAGTGGGGGGCTACGAATCCGTTTTCGGAATCATTACAAACCAGTCCGTTTTCGGCCGTTCACGCTACGGATAAGGTATCTCTATTGACCGATAATAAGCCTCTTTCATGGGAATTACTGAATCAGGTTCCCAATAAAACACTCTACCACTATTACCAGGCCCTTACCGCTTTACGCCGATCACAACCGGCACTCTACCATCTGAATCCAAAGCAGGTAGAAATCAATCACCGGCAAGACCAGCAGACCATGATCCTTCACCGTTGGTGTAGAGACAATCACGTGCTTTGCCTATTAAACTTTTCTCAGATAGATCAGCCGATTACGTTGCCTTCTCTGGGAAAAAACTGGCAGAAATTACTCGATTCGGCCGACCCACTTTGGAGCGGTCCTGTAGCTTCCCTAGACTTTCTCTCGGATGAGGACACGCTCATTCTACAGCCCGAATCGATCGTGGTTTATAAAGCGCGGTCATAACTATTTACGTAACAAGTTAGACTTTCTTATCAAATTCTAATCGGGTATTAAGCAGTTGTTAAGCATTGCGGTGGAACTTGGACTCAGTACCTACTATTTTTTTTAATCGATCTAAATCCCCAAAGCCATGCAAATTAGCCTATAAAAAACTACTGGTTCCCATTGATTACAGCCAAACAGCGCTCAACCGTGTACGATACACCAAGAAGCAAGCGAACTACAGGCCGACCAGATCATTATCACCTCCGACATCGACAAGGCCAGTAAATTTTCTTTATTCGGCCCGTTTATTGAGCAGATTGTCAATCACGCTAAAGTTCCTGTGTTGGTAATCAAACCGCAATCTATTGCTGGCGCACTGCAACAACAACCCGCAGACGGCCTTTTTCAGGCCATAACGTCAGCATTTAGTCCGGCTTGACCGCCCCCGATCCTCGGAAATACATGGTTGGCACCATTATTATAAGCGATAGGTAGCTAATCTTATCTTTTGGGCATTTCTGGCTTTAGTTCTATTCCTTACGCATTATGAACTATCTGATTCGATTTCATCTGTACGAAAATCCATCCCGTCAAAACTTTCGTCAATTGGGATCTGATCAATGGGTTCAGAAACCCCAAATTTATATACGGCTTACCCAACCGATTAGAAGCTGAAGAATTCGGCCAAATAGATTACCCCTGTCAGGTTTATGTCGGCTCCCCGGCCAGCGATTCCAGTACCGCGTTGAGGAACTGGGCGGAGTGAGGCTGATTATATAAGATTTATTTCTCACTCAACAGCTTCAGCAACACCCCGTTTGTCCAGCCGAAACCATCCTGATTGGGATACTCGCCCCCTCTGGCTGCGGTTGTATTAATCACGTCGTACTTTTCGACCATCTTACCGCTGGCTTTATAGACGCGCAAGTTCTCGGCTACCCAATTCATTTTAATCTTAGTAGCCAGTGGTAACTGTCTATAGTTTCGCAGTCCTCGAATAGCCAGCCACTGTAAAGGAGCCCAGCCGTTAGGTGCGTCCCACTGTTCGCCCGTGCGGACAAGTGTAGTAGTTAAACCGCCGGGTTTCAGGAAGGATTGCTCTAGTTTTCGGGCCACAGCCATTGACTGAGCCGGCGTCGCTATTTTTACAAAAAGCGGATAAACAGCGGCCAATGAATAAACTGTAGACGGTTTTCTGGCCACAAAATCATAATCGAAATAGAACAGACTTTTCGCGTTCCAGCAGTAGCGTTGAATAGCCTCCCGCCGTTGCTGGGCCAGTTGCAGATATTTTTTCGACTGGGTATCATCACCCTTCAGGCGGTAAGCTTCGGCCAGGGTTAGTTCTAGATGAACGAGTAGCGAGTTCAAGTCGACCGGGATAAAATCTGTTGTATGGATTGTCTGGCGACTCTTGCCATCGCGAAACCATCGGCTGCTAAAATCCCAACCCGATTCAGCTCCGGCCCGAAGGTGCTGATACAGTACTTTCGGATCTTTGGCGCGTCGGGCCAGTAGCACATCTTCCCGGTATGACTCCGGGCGAGGTGTTTGTTTATCATCGAAATACCGGTTCAGGTAAACGTCTTCGGCCAGCCGAACCACCCGCCGGTGAACTGGGTGCAGGGTCGTAAGCTGGTCTTTGCCATCCATCCAGAAATCATATTCCTGTTGCAATTGGGGCAGGTAATTGATCAGCACCCGACGGCCCTGTATTTCGCTGAGCAGGTTCACCATGAACGAGAAAAACGGTGGCTGCGAGCGCCCTAAAAAGTAGGTCCGGTTGCCGTTGGGAATGAAACCAACCGTTTTGATGAGGTAGGCAAAATTATCGACCATGTTCCGAATCTGGCTAGTCTGGCCTGATGCCCTCAACCCCAGCATCGTAAAATAACTGTCCCAGTAATAAATTTCGCCAAAACGCCCGCCCGGCACTACATAGGGCTTTGGTAACGAAATCAACGAACCGGTCTGCTGAGCTGCTTTAGAAGTTAGCGACGCAGGGCGGGTGAGCACGGGCCATAAATCAGTAATATGATCCTGAACCAATTGCCCGGCTTTACTGGCGTAGCCCGACGCAGGCTTAATCGGTAACGTAAAATTCTGTAGCACAAACGCTTTCAGATTGAAATCACTACGTTGGCGGGCAATTTCGTAATTTAATAGAATCGTTTCTGGTGGAAATTTAGGCGTACAATCGGCAAAGGTTTTGGAGTCCGGGAAAACGGCTTTCATCTGAACGGCCTCGAATAAGGCCCCAAACTGTTCGTCGGGGCCAGCCAGATTCCGGGTAACGACGTATGCTTTTTTTTCGAGAACCTGTTGGCTCCAAACTGGAGTCAGGCTAAACAAAAAGAAGATAGAGGGTAAAATCAGTTTTATTGGTAGTTTCATACAATCGTTTTCATCGGTCTGGCCTTTTCAGATACGCCCTATTTAGAAGATAGGGCGTATCTGAAAAGGCCAGACTTACACCTCTTCCGGCTCAAGAACAACCGGGACGGGTGCTTTGACAATGGATTTAATAAGCTGCAATGGAACACGCACCCAATCGGGACGGTGATTGAGTTCCTGATTCAAATCGGTAATGGCTTTTTCGAGTAGGTACGTTTCCAGCATCATTTGCAGATCGTCCGGGTCGGTTGGGATAAATGAACTACCCTGAACCGTTTCCAGATACGCGTGCATAAAGAAACCACTCATGTAATGCGCCCAGAACTCGGCGTAGGGTAGAATACGAACCAGATCATCATCCGTTACCTGATTGGTCCGCAAAAAACCTTCATACCCTACGTAGTAAAAAGAGCGAATCATGGCCGCGACATCGCGCAGGGGCGAGCGTTTCAGCCGTCGTTCACTATAACTTCGGGTCGGATCGCCACCAAAATCCTGGATGGCAATATCTTTGCCCGTGAGCAGGATCTTTTCCAGTTGCAAATCGCCGTGGATTCGAATTTTGCTGGTGTCCAGCTTTTTACTGTAAATCCGCTTCAGCAGGTTCAGGACGTCGTCTTTTCGACCCAGCATCTGCTCAACATCCGCTCGTACATCGTCGGGAAGACGTTGTAGATTCCGTTGCTGGCTCTGATAGCTTTCGCGTACCAACGACTGTAAACCCGAAAATAGTGAACGCTGGTAATGCAATGAAAATTCTTCCGGGGCAAAATTCGGATGCGTATGATCAGAGGCCAGAGCCCGGTGCATCTGCCCGATACGGATACCCAGTAGACGAGCCTGTTCAGCGCCCCGTGGGCCGATCAACTCCTGTGTTTCAATGGGTAAGTCAGTAAGTGCAAGGGGTTGACTCAAGGTTCCGCGCGGGACATCAACAGCCGTCGCTAACTGGTTCTGATTGCGGGCCAGAATACGCTCGATAAAGTTATTGATCCGTTCCAGTACGTACGTTTTTCCGTCTCCATGCAGGGCAACCAGTTCCTGCATCACTCCCAACAGGATCGGCTCACCTCCCGAAAACATTTCTACGGCTCCGGCAAACTTTGGAACATAGGAAAAATCAGCGTTTTCGGACAGGAAACGAGTCAGTTCCGTATCGGGATTGATAGCCATATCAACCTTCCGGTAGAATTTAAGCAGAAAACAGTGGTCGTAGGTGATGGCTGCGTAATGATGACTAGAAGTAGCTAATTTTGACTTTATAGCGCTGTGCTCCCGAACGTAACTGGCCAGCGCCGATGTATGCTGAAATGCCAGATTCCCTTCTTTATGCCTACTTTTTTCAGTCATTTTCTGAAGAAGGGCCTGCTGAACTTCAGGTAGATACAATCCATCGCAAAGAATGCCCGACTCATGGCCAAGCTCCAGACTCGCCAGTATAGCTTGTGGGCAATCGTGGGTAAGTCTGGCAACCTGTGACGCACCGGCAAAGGCAACGATTAGCTGGAATATCTCGGGCAAATCCTGTTCATACGTTACTTCAAGCAGCAGTATATAGGCCGAGCCAACCGGGAGCAGAAGCGGGGCCTGATTCAGAATAGAGAAGCTTTGTATGGTCTGCTTTTTCTCGCTAAACCAGTCCGTTCGGCGTAAATAATCCGGCAAAACCTTTGTTTCCAGTTGTTCGCGAGTGCCATTGTTCAAAATCTGTCCCCATAGCGCCACATTGATTGTCGGCAGCTGGAAAGCAGGGATTACGTCCGTACGTTTTTTTTCCAACACGAACCATTGATAATCATGGGGTGCCAGTGTAAAAAAATACGTTTCATTTTCAGAAACAACGGGAAACGAATGTTGGCTGAACGCTTCGACCGGTACGTATCCACTATACCCCGCTAACTCAATCTGGGCGGGCTGCGAAAACTTCGAGAGGTTAATGACGATCAGGAGGGTTTCGTCGGCATAGGTTCGTGTAAAGGCTAACACTTTAGGATTTTCGACAGTCAGAAAGTTCAGGTCTCCCCGGCCAAAGGCTTTGTGTTTTTTGCGCAGTGTAATCATCCGCTTCATGAACCAGAACAACGACGATGTATTTTGTCGCTGAGTTTCTACATTGACCGATTCATAATGATATTCTGGGTCAAGAATAGTGGGTAGGTATAACCTATGGGGATTCGCCGTTGAGAACCCCGCATTCCGATCCGGCGACCATTGCATAGGGGTTCGTACGCCGTCGCGGTCCCCCAGGTAGACATTGTCGCCCATCCCGATTTCGTCGCCATAGTAAATAACAGGTGTGCCCGGCAACGAAAACAGCAGACTGTTCATCAGTTCGATTTTCTTCCGGTTGTTGCCAAGTAGTGGCGCCAGTCGGTGCCGAATACCCAGATTGATTTTGGCTTTTGGGTCTTTAGCGTACGTTTTATACATATAATCCCGCTCTTCGTCGGTAACCATCTCGAGGGTCAGTTCATCGTGGTTACGCAGGAAAATAGCCCATTGGCAATTGTCGGGAATAGTGGGTGTCTGGTCAAAAATATCGGTAATTGGATACCGGTCTTCCATCTGAAGCGACATAAACAGGCGGGGCATCACCGGAAAATGGTAGTTCATGTGGCATTCATCGCCCTCGCCAAAGTACGACGCTGAATCTTCGGGCCACATGTTGGCCTCGGCCAGAAAAACCACACCGGGAAAATGATCATCAACGTGTTTCCGCAGCGTCTTCAGAAAGGCATGGGTTTCGGGCAGATTTTCGCCGTTGGTCCCCTCGCATTCAAACAGATATGGAACGGCGTCCAGCCGAAACCCATCTACACCAAGCTCACACCAGTAGTCGATCATCTTGACTACTTCTTCCTGGACCAGTGGGTTGTCGTAATTCAGATCAGGCTGGTGATGAAAAAAGCGGTGCCAGTAATACTGCTGAGCCTCATGATCCCAGGTCCAGTTAGATTTTTCGAAATCCTGAAAAATAATCCGAACGTCTCTGTATTGGGTTGGGTCGTCGGTCCAGACGTAGTAATCTCGTTCGGGTGATCCTTTGGGTGCTCTTCGGGCACGTTGAAACCAGGGGTGCTGATCGGAGGAGTGGTTAATGACCAGCTCGGTAATGACTTTCAGGTTCCGCTGATGGGCTTCATTGAGCAGGGTTTTAAACTCTTCAATATCGCCATACGACTTATTGATGGTGTAATAATCCGCAATATCGTAGCCATCGTCGCGCAGGGGTGACGGATAGAACGGCAGCAGCCAGATGGCCGTAACGCCCAACTCCTGTAAGTAATCTAGTTTTTCGAGCAGACCCTGAAAATCACCGATTCCGTCACCGTTGCCATCGCGGAAGGCTTTGATGTGTAATTCGTAAATAATAGCGTCTTTATACCAGAGAAGATTATCGGATAGGTCCATATTATTTTTTGACATAGTGAAATAGAAGTAAGGCCTGAAAGTTGTCTGACCGTGTCCCACCCAGAGATCGCATGGGATCAGAGTATTCCGCTGACCCGTTGAAATGATGTGATGCAAGTTGACGTCTCAGGCTAAGAATACGCTTACAATCTGCTTAGAAATTGATTAGAGGAAATTGGGCAAGCTTTACTTCTAAGGAGTTTCTAAGATTTGTTTAAGCCTCCTCTAAGTCGTTGATGCGTCATTTGTTAGTCTACACTGAGCGTTCAGTAGCGCATCAACACCATGAAGACGTTTAATTCTTCGTTTAATCGATTACTCATTGTTTCTTATCGCCTACCCTTTTCGATACAACAAACGGATGAAGGGCCTAAACTCGAGCAAAATTCAGGGGGCCTGGTTTCGGCTGTGCTATCAATGGCAGAACAAATGGGTCAGAATCAGCAAAAATCAGCTACCAAAATCCACTGGGTTGGTCACGGCGATTCGTCCCTTCAACAACTCGACTCCTCAGCCCTGGAAAACGATACGTTTGTGGCGCATCCGGTTTTTATAGATGAGGCTGTGCATAAAGGCTTTTATGAAGGATTTAGCAATGATTTGATCTGGCCATTATTTCATTATTTTCCCTCCTATGCCTCCTTTAAAGAACACGATTTTGATTGTTACCAACAGGCCAATACGCGTTTTCTGGAAGAATTAACCGCACTGGTCGAACCCGGCGATCTCGTCTGGATTCACGATTTCCAATTGATGTTACTGCCCGATCTACTCCGACAGGCCATGCCGGAAACGTCGATTGGCTACTTCTTTCATATCCCTTTTCCCACTTACGAAATTATTAAACTATTACCCCGAACCTGGCGGCAAGCACTCATTCAGGGTGTACTGGGAGCTGATGTCGTTGGATTTCACACCAACGACTATGTTCAGCATTTCTTGCAGAGCGTGTCTGAGGTACAGGACTTACCCATTATTGGGCAACGCATCATCATGCCTGACCGCTCAATTCGCGTCAACGCCTTTCCCATCAGTATCGATTTTAATAAATTCAATAAAAGCGGACAGGACACGGAGGTTTTTGCCACCCAACAACACTACAAAAATCTGCTCCGGCATAACAAGATCATCTTTTCGGTTGACCGACTTGATTACACCAAAGGAATTACATCCCGATTACAAGGTTACGAACGATTTTTGATCCAGAACCCAGATTGGCATGACAAGGTGACCTTCGTGATGACGGTTGTGCCATCGCGTGATAAAATCTCGCAATATCAGGAACTTAAACGTGAGATTGAAGAAACAATTGGGCGCATCAACGGTCTGTTTGGCACCATTGGCTGGCGACCCATCGTGTATTCGTACCGATCGCTGACCTTTACGGAGCTACTGGCCTTGTACACTGCTTGCAACATTGCCCTGATTACACCCATTCGTGATGGCATGAATCTGGTTTGTAAGGAATTTGTCGCCAGTCGACACGACCTCAAAGGCGTGCTGATTTTAAGTGAATTAGCCGGGGCGGCTCAGGAACTACGCGATGCCATCATCATCAATCCAACCGACACCCAGGAAGTGGCCGATGCGATTAAACAAGCATTGCTCATGCCCGCGGCCGAACAGGAAAAACGGTTACTGCACATGCGAAAGCACCTGCAAAATCACAATGTTTTCCGGTGGAGCCATGATTTTTTTACTGCATTCAACGATATGATAACCAGCCCAACCGATTTAGAAACAGACCTGCCCATTCAGCCTTTCATGACCGCCTTTAGCGACGCAAGAAAGCGACTACTCTTAGTTGATTTCGACGGAACACTGGCTCCTATTGTGAATGACCCCGCCGAGGCCCGGCCTTCCGAATCCTTACAAAGAGTACTTATTCAGTTAGCCGAAAGCAGTGACGTAGTGGTCATTAGCGGCCGTAATCGGTCGTTTCTGGAAAAGACCTTTACCAGCATTCCCGTTCATCTGGTAGCGGAGCATGGGGCTTTTCTGAAAAAACCGGATCAGCCCTGGCAGCGTCTCGACTTATCGACCGATGACTGGGTCGAACCCGTTCGCCTAACCATGGATCAATTTGTGGATCGTTTTCCGGGTTCATTTATTGAGGGTAAAGAAACGGCTATTGCCTGGCATTACCGAATGGCCGAGAGCGAGGACGTAGAAGGGCAGGCTATTGACCTGGCTGCCCAACTCCGGCGAGTGGCATCCTCCATACCCCTAACCGTTATTCAGGGGAACAAAGTGGTGGAAGTAAAACCCGCTCAACATAGCAAAGGGACAGTAGCTCAAACGATTGCCGAGCAAAAGCCGTATGACTTTATTATCAGCATTGGCGACGATACCACCGACGAAGATATGTTTCGGCAGCTACCCAACTGGGCCTACACCCTGAAAGTGGGTTCGGGCGTATCGTTTGCACGGTATCGGCTAGCCCGTCAACAGGACGTAGAAGTACTGTTACAACGCATGAATGACGTCTTGATTGAAGCCTGATTTCTTACCTACCGTAAATCAAAAAAGCCAGTGTTTAGTTAGACTGGCTTTTACGTTGACTGATCTGTATGTTGCCTGACTCCTTGTGGATTATCAGTTAACGAGTGCTTTACCAAAGTAGATTCTCAGGTTCACCCGTGCGTCTGACCCTATCTAATTCTACTGATAATCAACACTTAAACCATCAAATAGAATCAAAAGATTCTAAATTAGAAGAGTACTAGTACTCTTCCAATTTAATGATTAGATAAAATTAAGTATCTTTCCGACATGGGCCAA
>NZ_BAAHBI010000007.1:0-307735 GCF_054776755.1 Spirosoma litoris
GGTTGGGATGACCAGTATCTGCTTAACATTCTTACCCTTTTTTAAATGCGTTTAACCTGATTGACATTAGTCAATTCGTTTTCGTGATATAGGTCAATGCATATTCACGTATACACCTGCTACTTTTGACCTATCAAAAACAGGCAATTATGGACCTATCAGCAACACTTTTGGAAGACAGTCTGCTCGTCATCTGGAATGACCGAAACGCAGAAAATAGATTGGAAGCAATGAAAGCGATTTATGCCGCTGATATTGTCTTTTACGAAACAAACGGAGGCCCCGCCATTACCGGTTACTCGGCCATCAATGAGGTAATTTCAGGATTACAGGCCCAATGGCCATCCGAATTCCAATTTGAATTGACCAGCCCAGCCAAAGTGAACCATCAGGTGCAACATATCTCCTGGCGACTTGGCATTCCGGGTCAACCTATGGTCGCTTCTGGAATGGATGTTGCCCTTATTGATAATCACAAAATAAAGTCGCTTCACCTTTTTTTAGACACTCCGGAAAACGCCTAGTGCTTTGGCAAACTAGATTCTAGGGGATTCTATAGATTCTCGGGGCCGCCCGCGCGGTTGGCCCTATTGTGCTGATAGTCAAAGACAATAGAATCCAAAGAAGCTATAGAAGCTAAATTGGACGAGTACTAGCTTGACAAGATCTCAGGTCGTTTAATCCTTACCCGAGTACTGTTTTTTCCGGATGCGGCTTAGGGTCTCGGGCGATATGCCCAGGTAGGAAGCAATCATACTTTGTGGAAAGCGTCGGATAAACTCAGGATATGTTCTAGCCAACAACTCATATCGCTCTTCTGCATCGAGGCTAATCGACGATTGAAGGCGCTTTTGAGTAGCAATTGTTCCTTTTCGGTCAATTTCCCGAATCATTCGATCAATGGCAGGTACCACGTTCAGCAACTCCTGCAAACCTTCATTGGTCACCAGAAGAACATTCGAGTCCTCGGTCATATCGATATAATAAAGCGACGGTGTCTGCAGGTTGTAGCTCTCATAATCGCCCAGCCACCACGATTCAATAGCCAGTCGAATAATCGATTCCTGGCTATTTTCTTTTATCGTATACATTCTCCCGGCCCCATTGACGATAAAGGCCATGTGCTTACATACGTCTCCTTCCTGCAACAAATACTGACGTTTTCGTAAGTGTCTCTCCTTAAACGTTTTTTGGATCAGTTCTTTTTCTGAATCGCTTAATATAAGTGAGGATTTAGATTCAATGTAGTCAAAAAGAGGTCCGTAGGTAGTCATAGAAGGCGTATTCATCCGTCCGATCGTGAAACAGTAGCTACGGGTAAAAGTAATCAAATCGTCAGCGACGCACAATTACGAATGGTTCGATCGTACTGTACATTGACAAATGTCAAGCCGAATTTGCTGCGTTTGTCAAGAGAGCTCCGTTTGAATAACCCCAATTTTGGCCTGTCAAAACAAGAGCAAAACAATGAAAACTACAGACAAAAGTGGGGTTGTTCGCATCAGCAGGCAAGGGTCGCCCGCTGTATTTGAGTATGTCAGCGAAACCGTTGTTGCCCCCAACGAACATGAAGTCTTAATCAGCCAGAAAGCTATAGCGCTCAATTTTGTTGATGTCCTGTTTAGAAATGGCAGCTTTCCTCTAAACCAGCTCCCGGCTACTCTCGGCGTGGAAGCCTCGGGGGTTGTTGAAGCCGTCGGTAGCGGTGTCACCGAGTGGAAAATAGGTGACCGGGTTGCGTATTACTTTTCTCTGGGAGCATATGCTGAAAAGCGATTGATTCATCAGGACCAGTTGATCCGATTACCCGAAGATGTATCCTTTGACGAAGCCGCTTCGCTACTGGCGAAAGGCCTTACAGCTCGGATGTTGGTTAAAGAGGCTTATTCAATACAAGCCGGTGATACCGTTCTGGTTCATGCCGCAGCGGGCGGAGTCGGGTCTCTCGTAAGCAGATGGGCCAAATCGTTAGGAGCTACCGTCATCGGCACGGTAGGCGTTGCGTCAAAAAAAGCCCAGGTACAAAGCCAGGGAGTAGACCTGGTCATTGCGCTCGATTCGGAGGATACAATTGAGAAAGTCAATTCCTTCACAAAAGACCAAGGGGTTCAAGCGGTATTTGATGGAGTAGGCAAAGCGACCTTCGGCATATCAACTCAAGTCGTACAAAAAAAGGGCACTGTTGTTCTGTATGGCGGTGCGTCTGGTACACCCCAAATTGACACCGCTTATCTCGAAGCCAAAGAAATTAACCTTGTCCGTCCGGCGCTTAGCCAATATCTACCCGACAAACAAAGTCTGAATACAGCGGTAGAAGAGTTATTTGAGGCTTTTCGCCGTGGTGTGTTTGGAGAGATTAAGCCTACTAGTTATCCCTTAACGGAGGTATCCAAAGCCCATCAGGATCTGGAAGCGGGCCGAACAACCGGCTCAATTATACTTCACCCTTAATTATTTAGTTCAAACGCATTCATTTTCAATCACATGTCAACGTTAAGAAACAAAACGACCCTGGTTACGGGTGGTAGTCATGACATTGGAGCTGGGAACAAAATGCCTAATCTAAATAGCTAGCCTGCTGACATTTATTCAATCTTGATCAATCTTAAGGCATAGATCGTTATCAATCAAAAAGCGGCCAGAATGAGCCGCTTTTTGATTAAGAGGTTGTTTAACGTTGAGTAAAATGGTCTATAGTAAAGCCGCTATAGGTAGCAGCGAACAACTGAAAGGAATAAACCACCTATACTTTTAGGAAACCTAAAGTAGGCCAGATTCAAAGCACTAACCCTACAGCCTCTGCTTATCTTGGCTGCACATATAGATTCGCTTTATTTAACTATAGTAAGTGTACGATTAGCTAAATTCAACAAATTAAGCGCCATCAAATAGGGCATAATGAAGGGGAAAGCAGGAATAGAGACTAAGTAGGTGGCAATCACCAATAGTTCAACCGAAAAGGAGGGCAACACACTCAGCAAAGCGCCGACCAGGCTGAAGATCAGATAAAGCCGGCAAGCGCTGGGCTTGAACCAACCAACCGATTGTAGGGCTTGTGCAAAACCAGCGGTAGCCAAATAAAATAGGGCAACCTCCACCCCACTGATCCACGTAAACAGGGCTCGCATAGCCAAATACCAATCGGGTCGCTTGGCGATGGAGACCGCTGAAAAGTGGGTGAACGATTCGACTAAAAAGCTCCCCCAATACACCATGTTGAGGATAAATAAAGGAAGCGCTATACCCATAGCCAGTAAGCCAAGTAACCAGTACGTCTTCTCACCACTTTGCCGAAGTTGGTTGGCCAGTAAGGCGAGTCCAGCCGTGATTGAAATTCCTCCTGCTAGTAACAATGCATAGCGAATCTGTTGTTCAGTAGCGGTGGCCACCCAGTCGGGAATAGAAGTAGGCGGAGGTCCCATGCCCGCGAACACGGTAAAAAAGATCCAAGGGATGATCACGAGTAAAGCAATGGCACCTCGTTGCCTTTGTTGAGGATCGAGGCTAGTTAGGCTATTATTTCCCAAACGCCAAACGGCAATGATCATCAGTAGGACATGAACTAGCCAGATGGGTAGATAGAGTTGGGGTTTGCTGTGGCCGATTGCTAACGCCACAGCAGCGGCTAAAAAGGGAACCAGGGTAAGGTAGATCCGGCTGAGTGCTTGTGGGTTGGTCATCAGGAAGTGGCTTGGCAAATTGGGCTACTTAAGGTAGCTAATCTACGCATTACTCAGCAAACTACGGTGAACGACGTTTTCCTACAAAAATGCTCCCAAGCGAGACGAACGAATCATCGTGCATTTACTTCAAGAATGTAACGTTTGATAAAATTAAAAACGCCCGTCAAATTGTCCGATTTGTCCAATTTACAGCGATGGCGAAAGAACAATTTTGTGCCATCACGTAAAGACAACGAACATGAAACTGAATCACATCAATATTGTCGTCACCGACGTTCCCAAAGCAATCCGCCTGTTTGAAAACCACTTCGGTTTCAAATGCATTAATAATCGAAAAGATATGATTGCGGTATTGACCAATACCGATGAGTTTGCCTTGGTTGTATGGTCTTCAAAACTCAACAAGGTGCAAACCGTACAATACCCAGAAAATTTCCATATTGGCTTTTATCAACCGAATCGGGAATCGGTAATCGCTATTTATGACAAACTTCAGGCAGAAGCTGTGGTGTTTGAGAGTGAGCCCAAGAAAATAAGAAATACCTTTGGGTTTTATTTTCACTTTGAGGGATTGATGATCGAAATCAGTATCATTCCTTCTTCATTTGAGTGAGCAGCACACCTATAGGGTCTCCACATTCGAGCAAAACTAGTCCTGGGTATAGTGGCCTAATTGGACAAATCGGGCATCTCGTTGCTGATAGAGTTGTTTGGGCGTACTACCCGTATGTTTTTTGGTTTGTCGGATAAAATGAGACTGATCATAATAATACGCCTGAGGGTAAAACTCCCCCTGACCAATCTGCGCTAAGGAAGAAAAAAACTGAAGTTGTTCTAAATATTCTTTTAGCGGTAAGCCAAACCTAGTCCTGAAATACCGATTGATTTGGCGAGCGGCCCAACCGGTTTCAAGAGCTAAGGCATGGACCGAAACGGCTCCTTTAGACTGATAGACGCACTCTAAAAGCTTGCGTTTTCTTGGGTCTATGATTGACCAATTGAGTTGTTGCTCTAGCAGCTCACTCATTGAATCGACAAACTTATCCAATGGTGTTTCGGCATGCAGCTCCACAGCCCCAAAATTCGTTGGCGGCTTTTGACTGGAATTGGTTGGCAAAGTAGTTTTAAGCAAGTATTCAACCGCTAAGAGTTTAAAGCGCACCCCGAATAAGACCCCTCCACTGGGGATGGTGATATCAAGTATATAAGTGGATAGACCAAAGAGGTCCATTTGGTTAGGTCGATCCGGTTGAAGTGAGATAATCAGTTCGATACCCGCGTCGGGCACTATTGTATAATGGCTATCTATGTCGGTGTTATTCTGGGTCTTCCAAAAAGTAAAGACGAAGTCGTTCAGGGGTCCGCTGGGCAGTTGATCGGAATAGTTGATAGTCATCAATGATCGTCACGAGGATTTAGTAAAGTAGTAACAAACAACTGAGCTAACAGAACAAACAGCAAAGGTCGGTCTTAGTTTTAACCTCCATTTAACCTCGTCGCAATAAATCCTCCCCAATAATACGAACGATCGTTCATATATCGGCTTCTTTCAATAGGGCGATTTGTAAAACGGAAAAGGAAAAAGTATCGAGCATAAATCAACGCTTTTAAAATCGGGAAGCTTGCCTGTTTATTCGTTTCACAAACTTTTTACTAGGTTTATTAACGCCACGTTTATACTCTGATAACTGATAGTGACAAAAGCAAGGCTGAGCGACAACACACCGGAGCCCGCAAAGACCCACTAGGGTAGATCCGCTTTATAGGTGTAACCCTGCAACCATCGACGTAATTGGCCTTGATCGTTTTGCGGATCTTGGTCGTTACCATACCCCCACCATACAACTACTATAAACACAACCTAATTTTATACAAAACTGAATGGTTGCAAAGGTGTTTCCCGAGGGTTTGCCTTACAGTTTATTCGCTTTGAGATAAAGCATCCCTTGTAGATAAGCGAAAACGGAACTTAAAAAGCTAATACAAAAAACGCCTGCCAGGATCGACAAAATCGCTTTGATTTCCATCGAATTAGCTATTATCGACAAAATGAAGTTGGTCATCGGTTAACACCAGCTGTGCGGTCATGCGCTGATATAAATCAGCTTCGGATGAGGTGCCAAAGAACGTGGTGAACGCCTTCAAACTAGCTGCATTTTGGGGTAGAAACGTTTCGGCATTACTTCGGGCATTGCCCTGAAATTTCTCAATGATCGGCTGCAGCAACGCATTGTAGTGCTGACAAGCCAGGTTGATATCATCGGGTGATTGGCTAATAAAATGCGCCAGTGCTTTAGCGCCGTAAAGCGATAAGGAAGCGCCCATGCCGGACAGGGCTGTAGGACAGTACCCGGCATCCCCAATCAGAACGATCCGCTTATTGATTAGATTGGGCGCATGAGCCATCCCCATTTTATCCGAAAAGAGCAGCCCATGTTGTAAGAAGCGCTCAATCAAGTGTTGCACCTCGCGACCATACCCTTTGAAAGTTTCCTTCAACAGGTGGTCCGCCTTGGCCTGTATGTTGGCTACTTCATCTGTATTGTAGATATAACACTGCATAGCCAACTCATCAGCACTGATGGGATAGATGGCCAAACTTTTGTTGACGTCGATAAACGTTTTGAAGGTACCCACAGGATAGGTGTGCTTCTCGTTCAGTCGACCACCCATATAGAATACATTGAAGTCTTCTACATGGCTATTGGCCATATAGCGGTTCCGGGTTGTGGATCGTAATCCTTCTGAAACCAGAAGAAGATCGGCTTCGATCAATTGGCCATTTGATAGGGTGACGTTTACGGTCTGTCCAGTTTGTTCGACTTGTTCAACACGGGTATTTAACCGAATGGTTACCTTATCCTGAATGGCATTGAGAAGTACGTGATGAAGTCCGCCCCGAGTGATTAGGCGGATCGATTGATTGATCTGCTGATTCATCTTCTGATAACTCACACTACGAATCAGTTGTCCATCCGAATCCAGGAAGTTCATAAACTCGGCCGGTGAGGAGGCCTCCAGCAGTTGCTGGCTCAGCCCCAATTCTTCCATAATGGTGACCCCAAAACTTTTTAAAGAAAGCAGAAAGCCAGCCTGAGTAAATTCGGTTGCTCTGTCGACGACAATGATCTGGTGACCTTGTTTTTGCAAGAGGTTAGCGGCCGTTAGACCCGCTATGCCGCCCCCTGAAATGAGGATGCGTTTTTTCATGATTGATACCAATTGTTTTTCTGCTACAAAATTCTTTACACCTTTACGAACAAAATAGTCGATTGACTAGGAAAAATAGTCCATAAGTATGGCTCTAGCACACAACCAGCAAACAATGCTTGAACTAGCGGTCAGATTGGGCATTCCCATGAGTACCCATCTGGAGGAGTTAGCCTTACTGGATCTTCACGAACTAAAGATTGTCGATCTACTTCCCAACATGATGGTCATGGTTCGTTCATTAGTCTCCAGGGAAGCGGTTTCATTTCGCAGAGATCCAATCACCCTACTGGAGCAGGGCTTGTTGATCACCTTTCAGAATATCGTTTCTGACCGAACGAAAGGAGTCGATGAGGTAAGTCAGGAACAGCCCCACGTACGAGTGATGCCGCTCCAACTGTCCAGTGAGATCCGTTTTCCGAAGCGATCCCGTATCCAACAGATTACGATCCTGATTGAGCTCGCTTATCTGCAGCAGTTCCTGGGAAACGATCAGCACCGGTTTAGTTATCTGTTTGAGCAGGAAAACACCTTCTGGATTGAAGATTTTATGTCCCCTCAAATGGCGTTACTGGTTGACGAGGTGGTCAATGCCCCCTCCGATGTAGCACTGTCAGCGTTTTATTATCGAACGAAGTCCCTTGATCTGCTGTACGTTTTATTCAACAACCTTTCCCGTCGGGAGTCGACCATCCATCATCCGATGCGCCCGGAGGAGATCGATGCGATTTATACCGTCAGAAATGCCCTGGCTTCCTCCCTGGATCGGCCCATACCCATTGAGGAGTTAGTAAAAGGAAGTGGCATGAATGAACTGAAACTACGGCAGTTGTTTACTCAGGTTTTTGGGAAAGGGCTGTATGGCTATTTCCAGCATCTTCGCATGCAGGAAGCCGCCCGCCTATTAAAAGACGAACGGCTAACGGTATCGGAAACAGGCTACCGATTAGGATTCAGCAACTTAAGTCATTTTGGGCGATTGTTCGAAGCGCATTTTGGGATGAAGCCCAAAAAATGGAGCAGTCGCTACTAATGGCTGACCGAAAAAGGAATCGTTCCCCTACTGGGCGTAGCTTACGGTAGATCGCCCTCCACGCTCAGTAATTGCTCCTGCCTAAGACGAGGGGGTGTCTATAATTCGGGCGTTTAGTGAATCAACTTTTATCCTATAATAAACAAATGGCTTCTTCCATTTAAAAGGCTTGGATTCAATCTAGTGCTTTGGCAAACTAGATTCTAGGGGATTATATCGATTCTCGGGGCCGCCCGCGCGGTTGGCCCTATTGTACTGATAATCAAAGACGATAGAATCCAAAGAATCTATAGAAACTAAATGGAACGAGTACTAGATAAGAAGAATTGGTTCTGGTTGGTGTCCTTCAATAGAAGGGCAAACAAAGATCAGCGAATAGTAATCTCTACGCGACGGTTTTTGCTCCGTTCGCTTTCCGTCGTGTTGTCTCCAAGGGGCCTTTTACTGCCAAACCCCTCTGTGGTGATCCGATCATCAGCTATTCCCCGTTGGGTCAGGTAGGTAGCAACTACTTTCGCCCGATACTCGGATAAGGCCAGATTCAGCCGAGGATCACCGACATTGTCTGTGTGGCCAGCAATATGGATGTGCCACTGTAGATTAGCCTTCATGGATTGAATCAGTTGGTTCAACTCAGTCGATGCTTCGGGCAGCAATACATAGCTGCTTTGCTCAAACTGCACAGTGCGTAAAATCAAGGGAACTCCGGGCGTGATCGCTGCTGGCGGTTCAGCATCCGACCGATGGATGATGGACACGGTTGCTGACGTATCTTTAACTAATACCGCCGTTATTTTTTTTGGTGGTATTAGTGCGGAAATCGGTTTCGGTTTTGCGAATTTTAGTTTTGCAGATAGTATCTGTTTGGGAGTCGTTGCAACAACGGCTGATAGCTTGGTAACGGCTGTGCTAATCGGTTTAGTAACTAGTGGAGCTTTCTCAAAAAAATATTGCGCAGCGATTGGTTCCCCACTTTCGGCAAATGGATTCAAGGCGGATTTGGCCGTTGGCGGTGGCTTCCAGTAAAGCTCAATTTCGCCCCACTCGATGGCGTTAAAATAATCCACCCGGAGATCATAATAGTGGCCTGCTTCCAGCACGATGCTGCCACGATAATGTTTATACGAGTTCAGTTGCCAGGAATCCAGCACCTTCTTATTGCCGACCCAAACCCGAATGCCGTCATTCACTTTAGCAAAAAACAGATACTCTCCCGTAGTAGGAGCCAGCAGTTTACCCGTCCAACGAATCGAATAGTAGGAGCGGGAAAGTCCCTTCCCTGGACTACGTCTGTCCCAGTTGAAACTGATGGCTGGATCGATTCGGGAGAAGGCTTTCTGTTCAAAATTCGTTCCAACGTAGTAATCACCTCTCAATCCTGACTGAGCCCAAGTCTGTTGCACAAGCAGACTAAGCAACATATATCCATGAAGTACGATTAGCTTCATAAACAGACTTCTACAGCAATAATATCCGTGACTAGAACGTAGAGTACAAGATTCTTTAATTCGGACATGCGCTTCCAGTTGCCCCCATTGTGTTTGTGGCCTAGCTGACTCGCGTTACCATAGCTGAGCGATACCTGCGCTCGCGGCTTTTCGCTAATACATCGCTTCTACCTATACAGGAAAAGGGAATAGATAAACGAGAAGCCGGAGGGAGGTTGATGATCAATACTCAACCAATCGAAACAAATCAGATTATTCGCTTTTTAGATAGATAATTGGATTGGCACGAGCCGCTTTCAGTGCTTGCCGCGAGACAGTCAGGCCGGTTATCAGACCCGTTAAAAGGAAAGTACCGGCTAGCAACCAACCATTGATCGAGATTCGATGCGTATATTGCTGTAACCAATTCGATAGCAGCCAGGCTCCCACTGGTGCAGCTAGTAAGAAGCCCAGACCTAATAACTTGCCAAACTCGCGTCCCAACAGCCAAAGCAGTTGTCCGGTTCGAGCGCCTAATACGCGACGAACACCAATTTCTTTTGCTTTTGTCTCCGTGAGGAACGTAACCAGCCCATACAAGCCCAGGCAGCTTAATCCGATAGCAACCAGCGCAAAGGCTTGGACAAAAGCGGCCAATAACCGCTCGAGTTCAGTAAAGTTTTCCAGTAGATCGGTTACGGCCTCGGCATGATATACCTGATCGGGCAAAACAGTATCCCAGACCTGTTGAATGGCCCGGTGAGCCTGATTGGAGGCCGTTGGACTCAATCGGAGCATGGCTATCCGGCTATGAGGAATATCCTTAATTAACGTGATGGGTAAAATGGGTTGGTGTAAATCGCCACTTCGAAAGTCGCGCACCACGCCAACAATAACCCGTTCGGCATCTTTCACCCGCAGGTGTTTTCCCACGATGGCGGCAGGCGAGGAAACACCTAACTGTTTGACCATCATTTCATTAACCAATACATCGCGGCCCGTCGTGTCGGTGGATCTGACGTTTCGACCGGCCACCAATGATAGGTCGAAAACGGACAGGTAATGCTCATCAATCGCCCGAAGCCGCGTGTCAAACGCTTCCGGTTCGGTAGCCGAATGGTAGCTGAACGGAACGGGCCGGTTATAAGGCGAAGCGGGGGGATCACTACCGAAAGTCACCTGTTCGACGCCTGGAATTTGCCCCCACTTCTCGCGTAGGGTCGAGAGGGGGGCAGAACCGTGTTGGGGCAAAAAAACGGCTACCGTCGATTCAGGCCGAAAGCCCCATGAGACCTGCTGCATGTGCCGAAGTTGTAGGGTGATGACGAGCACACTCAGAATGAAAATTTGCATCAGCACGAATTGCCCCCAAATGAGCCCCTGTCGAACAGTCAGTTTACCCGTTAGCCGCGTTGTCGATTGGCTAGCCAATGCTTTGGCGGGGTTGAAACGGGCCAAAACGAACGCTGGATATAGACCAGAGAGCAGCACAACCCCAATGAGTAGCCCCAGGAACCAGCCTACAGCCCGAGGCTGAGTCACATCCAGAATGGACAGGTTTGGTCGGAGCATATCGACGGTCGCGGCCAACGTACGATTAATGAACGGTAAACACAGTTGAGTGAACAGTAGGGCAACCAGCATCGCCCCAATCACCAGGAGGGTCGTTTCCAACATAAACTGACCAACCAATTGCCAGTTCGTGCTTCCCATTACTTTACGAACCCCGACTTCCTTGGCTCGTCTTAAGGCTCTGGCAGTTGCCAGATTGATAAAGTTGATGCAACCTGCCATCACGAGCAACACACCGACCCCTATTAAGGCATAGAGAACTGGCCGGGGAGCCATACCACTGCGTTCGTGATTGAGTTCGGCCAGCGGTAAAACCTGGTAATCGAAATGGTCGACGTCTTTGGCTGGTAGATTCTTACGCCGAATGAGGGGTAAACTTTGATGGAGAAGGATTGGGTCGGTTCCTTCCCGAAGTCGTACAAAGCACATGGCCTGTAAGCCTTTCCAGTCGTCTAAAGCGGTTGGGCCTTCCAATACGGGAATGGTAGCGTAAGACACAAAGGCATCATACCGAAGTTGGGTGTTTGTGGGGGGATCTTTAACGATACCCGTTACGGTCAGGTCAGTGCGGTTATCTAGTCGTAGCGTACGTCCTATGGCCGAGGCTGAGTCGAAAAATTTACGCGCGTATCGTTCACTCAGTACAATCGTGTTGGGAGCAGCCAAAGCGGTTTTACGATTGCCGCTCACCCATTCTACGCCAAATAGATCGAAATACTGAGGTTCGGTAAAGCAGACATTACGAGCTTCAGCAAATTTTTTGATCCAGCCGCCCTTTCCATTGGAGACACTTAGTGTACGCCCGAAAAAAGTCTCCAGCCTGACTGCGTTTTCGACAAATGCATAATCGCGCCGGAGCACTTCGGCCAGCGGACGAGGAGCCGCATCTGTGGGCATAGTTCTTTCTCCTTTGATATCGGTCACTAGCCAATAGGCCCGATCAATATGCGGGTGGTAGCGGTCAAAACTGAACATGTAATTGACTACCAGAAAAATGACTAAACCACTCGTTAATCCTACAGACAATCCTAGTAGGCTAATCAAATTGACATGCCAATGCTGCCACAGGTGACGCTTGGCCACTGTGAGGTAATGAATAATCATCGGAAAAAGGGGGTTAAGTAGAATGAATAGCTAGCTGACAGCTAAGCGAAGGGTTAGGTAGTTAGAGGCCGTTTTGATTTGCGAAGCTTGGTTGTCAGCCACCATCGAAGGAGTAGTATGCCCGCTAATCCCGCTGCACCCCAGGCCGTTCGAAAAGCGTCCATTGGTATGGCCAAAGGGCGGCTTACGACTAGTAGAAAACCGATCAAGAGCAGAAACGTGAGAATGCTGGAGAGTTGCATAAACTGAAAGGGCCTGGTTGCCGGACGTCGCTTCATCCGAATTCTAGCCTTTGACATCGTAGGCATTACCGATTGTAACTGGGTGCTGAACTCCCGAACGTACAACTGTTTTAGTTGAGCCATAGACTGAGAATTAGCCTGTTGCATAACCTGTTCAGACGCAGTCGGGAACGTTTGTCCCCGATCCATCTGATGTTCAATAAGGGAGGCAATATGGTCGAGTAGTTCGGCTTCTAATGCCTGATGCGGATTGGTTTGCTGAAACTGCTGAGCAATTTGATCGAGTTGAGCGCGAGACAGTTTGTTCATAAATAAGTGTAGGGCTAAAGGGGAACAGAGTATTTGTCCAATTTAGATTCTAGAGATTCTTTTGATTCTAATTGACAATTATATGCTGATAATCAGCAGAATAGTGACAATAGAATCTACAGAATCTACTTTGGTAAAGCAAGAGTTTGTTTATTGCCCGAAGACTACATTGGGCGTGGGATTGATGATCAATCGCATGAGTTGGATAAATCGCTCAAATTCGCCCGCCTTTCGAACAGCTGTCTCGCTCCCTGATGGCGTGAGCTGATAGTATTTCCGCAATCGCCCGTCCACCTCCAGACTTTGCGTCATGAGTAAGCCCTCATCTTCCAGTTTATGGAGTACGGGGTAGAGCGCGCCAAATGTAAGCGTGATCTCCCCACCCGTCCGCTCTTCAACGGCCTGCGTAATTTCGTATCCATACATGCGCCCCTGTTGAGCCAGCAATCGAAGAACGATGGTTTTCAGTGTTCCTCGTAAAAATTCCTGATTACCTGATTCCATTGGCTTTAGTTGATCGTTATGACTTATTTCCAAACAAAAATATATAAGAAAATTATATATAAAAATTTTAGAATCAAAATTTGCTTTTAGTGAGAGAGTAACTGTAGAAGGATCAATCCATCATAGGATTTGTAATAAAAACTGGTCTCAATAGTCTCCTAATTATATTCATCCCTAAACCAACCGATGCATACGAACCAACCAAATCGGTGCTGACCGATCGTTATATTTTTTTACTGGATCAGGTAGAGCAGTTGATTCGTTATCGTGGGCTGAGTGTCGCCATTTACACCAAAACGACCGATGGTGAACATGAAGTAAACGGGCTACTTGCTTACGATCGCAAGGTCGAACAAATGGCAGCAGAGCGTATTCGTGCCGTCAATCAGGCGGTTATCCAGGCAGGGAACAAGCTAAATTCCCCGAAAGAGTAAAAAATAAGCAGGTGCCCTTCGGCACCTGCTTACAGTTGTTAGCTATGAACCTATTTAAGCCTTCTGAATTTCTTTACCGCTGAATAGTTTTTATTTTCTAGTTTAAACTGGTTCTACCTTAAAGCTAAGCCTTACCAAACGCTTATTCTGTCCTTTTCGGGTTTATACATTTTATCGCCGGGCTGAACATCAAACGCTTTGTAAAAAGGCGTGAAATTCATCAGTGGCCCGTTTACTCGCCACTTGGCCGGAGAGTGCGGATTCGTATTGACGTACATCCCCATATAGGCGTCTCTTGTTTTGACCCGCCAGATTCGGGCTATGGAAATAAAGAAGCGCTGGTCAGGGGTAAAGCCGTCCAGTTTAGTTGTGTCTTTGCCTTGCTCGGTCAATTTAAAGGCATCATAGGCAATGGCTACACCAGCAATGTCGGCGGTGTTTTCGCCCACGGTTAAGGCCCCTTTTACATGCACCGAATCCAGCACTGTAAACGAATTGTACTGGTCGATCACTTGCTGGGTTTTCCCTTTGAATTTGGCATAATCGCTTTTGGTCCACCAGTTGGTCACGTTGCCGTATTTATCATACTGGGCTCCCTGGTCGTCAAACGAGTGGGTTATTTCATGACCAATCACCATCCCGATTCCCCCATAATTCAGCGCATCGTCGGCATTTACATCGAAATAAGGAGGCTGTAAAATGCCCGCCGGGAACACGATTTCGTTAAGTGGCGGATTGTTGTAGGCCGTAACAGTAGGTGGTGTCGTATGCCATTCTGTTCTGTCGACAGCTTTGCCGACTTTAACCAGCCGGTCCAGGTACTCATTTTTCGTAGCGGCCAACCGATTCTCAAAGTAAGCGTTTCGGCTTATGGTTACGTGCGAGTAATCCCGCCATTTATCTGGGTACCCAATTTTTTGCGAGAACGCATGCAGTTTGTCTTTCGCCTTGGCTTTGGTGGAATCGCTCATCCAGTCCAGGCGATTGATGCGGGCTTCAAAGGCTTTCTTGAGGTTATCGACCAGAACCGCCATCCGTTTCCGGGCCGATTCCGGAAAGTATTTTTTCACGTACAACTGCGCCAACGCATCGCCCAGCGAGCGATCAACAGCCTGCGTCATTTCTTCGGCACGGGTTTGTTTAACGGCCTGCCCAGTTAAAATCTTGGCATAGGCAAACGACGCATCGATAAACGGCTGGCTTAAGAAATTCGAATAGTTGGTCAGCGCACGGGCTTTCAAATAGACTTTCCAATCCTCAATGGGAACAGATGTTAACAACGTATTCAACTGATCATAATAGGCGGGTTGTCCTACGTTAATGGAGTCAACCTGTAGGCCTAAGTCGGTTAGCAGCGTTGCCCAATGCAGAGCGGGCTGTTTACTCGCCAAATCAGCGACTGCCAGTTTATTGTAGTTTGCCTTTACGTCTCGAAGTTCAATGTTTGTTCGATGGGCAGTCGCCAGTTGTTTTTCAAGGGCATATGCAACGGCGGCATTCTTACTGGCCGTAGTTGGCTCAGTTCCGATCAGTTCAAACAGGCGAGTCAGGTAGTTTTTATAGGCCGTTTGAATCCCCAGTGTCAACGAATCGGTCTTGAAATAATAAGCTCGTTCGGGTAGTCCAATGCCCGTCTGACGAAACTGAGCAATATTGATTGAACTTCGTTTTTGATCGGGACCTACACTAAACCCAATAATAGAACCATCCCCCGATTTCTGTTCGTCAACCACCAGCTTCAACAGCGAAGTAACGTCGGTTATAGCGTCGATCCTGGCAATTATAGGCGTGATCGGTTCATAACCACGTTTGTTTATGGCGTCCATATCCATGCCCGACGCATAAAAATCACCCACTTTTTGTTCCAGGCTTCCGGGCGAATTTTTGCCAGCCGAAACACTGTCCAGAATCGCTTGTAGTCGTATCCGTTGTGGGTAATTCATGAAAGAATAAGAACCTACGCCCGTTTGACTGGCGGGTATGCGGGCGGTATCGTACCAAATACCGTTGGCATAGCTAAAGAAATCATCGCCGGGCTTTTTGGCGGCATCGACTCCTGTGATCACCACCCGCTTTGTCATCGGAACAGACATTCGCTGGCAGGCGCCTGCCAACAACAGGAGCAGCGAGAAAAAGATAACTTGTTTCATAGTTTGTGATAAGTACGGGGCAATATTGGCCAACCGATTTTCATTACGCCCAAAATTGGCTCAATTTACATTGATCTGAACTGGATGCATGTCAAAAAATCAATTTGACAACAACTAAGCCCGATTACGGCTTTCAAGACAAAACAAATCCAGGCGCACAACTACCCAACCCAAATAGGTTAACAAAGGCGTTTTCTGATAAAAATCGCGCAACAAAAATTTACCTTATCTTCATAATAGACAAAAACTAATTTAACTGACTTGTAAATTGTATACAAAATAGACAATCCTAAACCGATCACAGAGGGAGTCGATCGGATAGACAAATAGAATTTGCCAGACTTCGAACGCGTATGAAAGACTTTAGGGGGCGCCAACTTACGTTTCTTTTGGTCATCTTCTTCCTGAAAGCAGCTCCTGCCCTATCGCAAATTGATTCTCTTTTTCGATACAAGACCGATCAGCGCATTTTTAAGCTTTGGCAGCATCCGGTCTGGAAAGATATTTGGGAAGGGCCACACTATACCGCTAAGGATACTACCCGCATTTTTGCTCAATTGGATCGACTACAGGACTTCGCCAACCAGCAGGACGATGAGCGTTTATATTGGTACGCCGATTTGCAAAAAATCCTGTTTCGACATAATCTGGTTGACTTTACGGGTAAATTTTCGACGGTACTCGACGAAGCCGAAGCCCATATGGACCAATGTCCGGTGCCGGTTGTTAAGGCTTCGTACTGGCATATGCGCGGCATGTATTACTTTGGAGAGCGTGAGTTTGACAAGGGATTTCGGTGGCTACTCAGGGCGCAGCATGAGTTCGAGCGAATTGGTTATCAGAACATTCCCGAGATCAATAAATACTTAACCAATTTTGGAAGTCGCTATTATGCCTTTGAAGATTACGAAACGTTTCTCCAATATATGGAGATAGCGTTTCGCTATCCGTTTCTGACCAGGCGGGATGAAGTGGCCACTTACAACAACACGGCCATGGTTTATCAGCGCCAGAAAGCGTATGCCAAGGCCGAAGCCCTGTTTCGTCGGGTTATTGCCCGATCACGATCGTATGGCGATTCGACCTATGTAGGGATTGCTTCGAGTGGGCTGGGGCATAATTTACTGTTACAACAGCAACCTCGACAAGCCTTGCCTTACTTGTACACAGGCTATACTCATTCTATGAAGGAAGCGTCAGAGTTATCGTCCGTTACGGCACTATACCTGGCAGATGCGTTCTTATCGCTGGATAGCACGGCAAAGGCCAAAGCCTACATTGATCTGTCAACACAAATTATTACTCCCAATAAATACTGGGCCAATTACCCCCTCACCTATTATCAGGTTCAGGCGCTGTATTATAAAAAAGTACACAACTATCCGAAAGCAACGCTGTATCTGGACTCAACCCAATTGTTAAAAGATTCGTTACGGGCCGTTTTTACCAGTAAAGTGGTCACCAACTCAACCATTAAGCTGAATGCAGAACGGTATGTGAACCGTCTCGATCAGTTGGAAACCGAAAAGGCAAATGCTATTCTGATACGTAATATCATTCTTGTGGCCTTGGTTTTACTCACGGTTGCAGGGATTTACGCACTCAATCAGAATCGGCTAAAACGCCAGCGGGAGAAACAGATTCAGGCCGAGCAGCAAAAGCGTGCCGACGATCTGCTAGCGCACGCAACCACGCAGTTGGATCAATACATGAGTCATTTACAAGAGAAGAATGAACTCATTGAGAAGTTATCGACCGATCTGACCCAGGCAACCGACGCAGCGACTACATCAACCCAACGGACGTTACTTACCCCGGCCCCAATGGAAACGATGCTGCAACGGGTGATTCTGACCGAAGTGGACTGGCAACAGTTCAAGCACTTGTTCGAGCAGGTGTACCCCGGTTTCTTTCAGAATCTACAGCAAAACTATACCGACCTCACCCCCGCCGAAATTCGCCTGCTGGCGTTGTCGAAGCTGGGTATACCGAGTAAAGACATGGCCTTTATGCTAGGTATGGCGCAGGAAAGTGTTCGAAAATCGCGATACCGGCTTCGTAAAAAACTCGAACAACTACACCCAGACACTACCCTGGAAAGTCTCCTCAAAAACCTGTAGTACTCCCGACAACTAACACACAATGAGTTGATTGTGTACTTTTCTATGGCTTGTCCACGCTTTGTCCACGGGCAAAATTAGCGATTCACTTCACTCTTTTTCTGTTTTGCAGCGACCAACTGTTCTACCCAATTGGTCACGGATGCCTTTGTCCTATTCCTCATTTGCGGATGCCAGTCAACGTCGCTGGTGGCTCATGGTAACGCTTTTAGTGCTGGTTGCGGGCCTTCTCATAGGTGGGGTCTGGCTCTACTACGCGAAGCAGGTACAACAGCTTGACCAACAGCTCCATCAGCTACCCGATTCGTCGGCAGTGCCTGTTCTGAATAAACCTTCCTAACCATTTATCAATCAACATTATGAAGCACACGTTTACTCTTTTTTTAGTCAAACTAGCAGCACTCCTACTAACTGTACTATATCATCAGCACACGTTGGCGCAAGCGACTTATAGCACATGGCATCGCGACGCTGACAATGTGAATCAGCTGCTTGCTCAGCCAACGATCAGGCAGGAGTTATACAGCGAACCGGTAATTGGGGCGGTAGTCAAGACCGCATCGACAAACAACCAGCTTCTGGTTACCTGCCCAAATCCGCATCCAGATTATGCCCCTCTCGTTGACTTATATAATGCGACTAATGGACCTAACTGGAACACGAATACCAACTGGGTTACGAATTGCAACCCCTGTACCTGGTACGGGATTGGTTGTGATGGCAGTGGACGGGTGAGTTCGATAACCTTCGCGAAAAACAACACGAGTGGTACTCTGCCCGCCAGTTTGGGCAATCTGACCAGTTTGACGGCGGTTTTTATGCAGAACGCTAACCTGTCGGGGAGTATTCCGGAAAGTCTGAGTGCGTTAACCCAATTGAAATCGTTAAACTTGGGGAGCAACAAACTGACAGGTACTATTCCGGCTAGTTTGACGGTGCTCTCGAACCTGCAAACACTATTGCTTGGTTCCAACAAGCTAACAGGCAGTATCCCCGCCAATATGGGTGCTATGACGAGCCTCAAAATGGTGGATTTATCGATGAATCAGCTAACGGGCGGCATTCCAACCTCTATAGCAACACTGCCGAATTTGACTTCCCTTGACCTAACGGGGAATCAACTGACGGGTAATCTCCCAGCGGAATTCGGTAACAGCAGCACGCTGCAACGGCTTGTTCTGTACAGCAATGGGCTAAGTGGCTGTGTTCCCAATAGTTATTCCGCTTTATGCGGGAAAAGTGTTGATTTAGCGGCCAACCCAAACCTGCCCGGAGGAGGAAACTTTCAGGCGTTTTGTGCTAATCGAATGGGGAGCGATGTGATTACGGCAGGAGCCACGCTACCCGAAAGCTGCGTAGGTAGTACGATCAGTTTGACGGTCACCCCCGGAGATTCGTATCGTTGGCAGGGACCTATGAGTTTTTCAACAACCGATGGACAACCCACGCTACAACTGACGTCTGCCAATCAGAGTGGCCTTTACTCGGTAACCGTCACCAATGGGGTAACCTGCATGCCTACGGCATCGGTAAGCCTGACCGCCACCGAAACCGCATCGACCCCGGACTTACTGGCACTAAATGATTTTGCCTACTCAACAGGATTTCCGTACGATTGGTATGCCAATGGCTGGGGAAGCGGCTGTACGCCCTGTAGTTGGGAAGGAGTCACCTGTAATGAGCAAGGACGGGTAATTAAACTGGATTTAAGCAGCACAACTCTACCCATACAATTACAGGCTGCTATTCCTAACAGCTTTTCGGCTCTTAGTGAATTACGGGAGCTTAATTTTTCAAATTTGTCTTCCGTTGGGGGCACAAAATTACCCGTCAGCCTGACAGCTCTGACGAATTTAACAACAGTACTGCTTAATAACACGGGATTCGCTAGTGTGGACAATATGAAGTTGCTAGCCCTGATGCCAAGCATTAAGCATCTGGAAATGAAGCTATTTAAACTTAACCTTACGGAGGCTCCGCTGCCGCCCAAGCTAGAATATCTTGATATTAGTCGTAGTTCTTATTTAACAGAATCAGTAAAGTTGACTAGCTCTATTCTTACGAATCTAGCCTCCGTAACTAGCCTGCAATATGTCGATTTAAGCCAAAATTCCTTCAGTGTTTCGATCCCAGCCAGTCTGTCAGCATTAACGAACTTACAATACCTTAATTTATCGACCTGTAAATTGACAGGTGCTATTCCAACGCTGCCGACAAGTCTAACGTTGCTGAGCCTGGGTAATAACCAGCTAACCGATGGCCTGTCGGGGCCGATTGTAGCGCTAAAAAATATTCAACGTTTGTACTTGCCTAATAACCAATTCAGCGGTTATATCCCGGCTGGGCTGGGCCTATTGTCAAGGGTAGCGGAATTAGACCTAAGAAATAATAAACTAGTCGGTTGCTTCCCGGTTAGTCTGTCAGCCTTATGTGGCAAAACGGTTTTACTTGATGGGAACAATATAGCTAATGGGGGTAATTTTAGTGCGTTTTGTGCAACAGGCGCTGGCAGTGAAGCTGCCCCTCAACCTGACCCCGCCGAAACACAGGCCCTGATTGATCTTTATAACTCAACCAACGGCGCGCAATGGACGCGACATAATTATTGGGTTACGAGTAATTGTGGCCCTTGTGGCTGGGAAGGCGTCAACTGCGATGGCGATGGCCATGTTACAGCCCTGTTGCTCAGTGAGAATAACATGACGGGAACGATACCGGCCAGCTTATCGGCGTTAACTCATTTACAGCGATTGGAAATGGCCGTGAATTCGCTGAGTGGCCCGATTCAGGATGAATTGCTTGCCTTGCCAAATCTCGGATTTGTTCGACTGAGTAATAATCAGTTAAGTGGCTGCCTACCTGCTAGCCTCGCGCGTTTTATGGACTTTGACCGAGCTATTTATTTAGAGGGGAATCTGGGCATTTATGGTCAATATGTCAGTACGATAGACCTCCTTTTTGATTTCTCCACTCACAAACTACCAGCCTGCCATGAATTCGCACCCAATGCGAACCAGACGGCGTACGTCGGTACAGCCTTTTCATATACTGCTAGTCCATTGTCGACTAATTCATCACCCTTATCAATAACGTATTCGGCCAGCATCAATCCTGCCAATGGTTTTACGTTTGATCCAGCCACACAGGTTATATCAGGAAGCCCATTGGTAACGGGGACAAGTCAGGTGATCGTTACGGCACGAACGGCAGACGGCACGACGGCAACCTCCGCATTCACGATCCTGGTAGCGCAGTCCTGCACCAGCGCAAAACTGGATTCAACCGCGCTGGCCGACTTTTTTCAGATGTCGGGCAACGGTGCCTGGAAAACCAAAACCAATTGGCTATCAGGCTGTCCCTGTAACTGGTATGGCGTCAGTTGTAATGAGGCAGGACGGGTTGTAGAGCTGGCGCTACCAGCCAATTGGATGTATGTTCGCTTTCCGGCCAGCTTTACTTCACTCACCGAGTTGCAGCGACTCGATCTTTCGGGTAATGTTTTCGAAGGGACATTGCCTGATTTTGGGAATGGTTTGACGAAGTTGACCTACATCAATCTGGTAATTGCCAGCACGGGGGGCCTTACAGGAACAATTCCCGGAAGTTTGTCGGCGCTAACCAACCTTACCTATCTGGATTTATCTGGCCATCAGCTTACCGGGAGCATTCCGGCAGGGCTGGGTTTACTCACAAAGCTTCAGACGTTAACCCTGAAAAACAATCAATTAAGTGGCTGTTTTGAACCGACGTTGTGGAATCTTTGTGGGAAAAACGTAGACGTAAGCGGGAATACAAACCTGCCGGGTGGGGGCGATTTTACTAGTTTTTGTACAACTGGGGTTGGCAGTTGTTCAGGCGTTAACACGGCTCCAGTAGCCACCATCAATGTAAACCAAACGGCTACAACAGGACAGACTTTTTCGTACACAGTCAATGCATTTACGGATGCCCAAACGCCGGGCTTGCTAGGCTATTCGGCTACCATTAATCCTACCAATGGCCTGACCTTCGATCCGCAATCCAGGGCCATTAGTGGATCGCCATTGGCTAATGGTGTCAGCACTGTCACCGTTACGGCTACCGATCCACAGGGCTTGACGGCCTCTACTACGTTTACCATCACCGTCAATGCGGCACCTTGCCAGCTGACAGTAACTGCCCAGCCCAGTGCGACGACCATCAATGTAGGGCAGCTCTTGAGTTTAAGTGCTACGGGAGGCACAACCTACCAGTGGCTAGCCCCTTCCGGCGTTACGTTTACTGGCCCGGCCACCAACGCTGTAGTATCGACTACCCTACTGTCAGCTGGTCCGCAGGCGTTTACCGTATTGATTAGTCAGGGAGCCTGTAGTCAGGCGAAGATAGTGAGCGTTACGGCTACTAATGGGCCGGATTTGACGGCAACTATTAGTCTGCCCGATGCCAATTTTCCGGCTGGCAACAGCAGCAAAGATTTTATTGTAACCATTTATGAGGTTGGCTGGCTACCTACTTCATCGGGTAATATCACCATTACGTTGACTGCTCCTGTTGGCTATACCCTATCTTTTGCTCCTGAGTCGACTAGTATCAATGTGTCCGGAGGAACTAGTGAACCTGTTGCCGTGGATAATAGTCAGTGGCACATTAGTAATAATCTGAATGGCCGCCAGCTGAGTTTGACCATAAACCCCGGCACATTTATCGGGGCTGCGGCCCGGTCGATCATCGGCGTTACCCTTACGCGCACAACAGCCAGCTCAGGCAGTGTATCGAACATAACAATCAATGTAAACAATGACGCCAGTAAAAGTTATGATATAAAATCAACGAACAACGTTTATGCACGTATCTTGAATGCGCTATAAGGAACAAGTCTTATTGCAATTCACATAGACAACTTGTTGCCCATAAATTGCATCTGTGAAGAGTAATCAGTATGATTTTTTATGAAATACATTCTCCTCTGTTTGTCGTTTATTCTAGCACCAACGTATTCATGGGCTACCTGGTCGATCATCCTCATTAATCCTAAAACAGGTGAAATCGGCATTGCTGGTGCTTCCTGTACCTACAACTGTAGTGGTATCGGTAAAATCATTCCTGGTCAGGGTGCCATCATTGTCCAAGCCATGAGTAATGCCGATGCCCGACGGCAAGGAGCCCAGATGATTCAGGCTGGTTATTCACCTCAGGAGATTATCCAAGCCTTGCAAGATCCCGCTTTCAGTCCTGAAGAGCAACAGTACGCTGTGGTTACGCTACAACAGCTAGCCCAGCCAAGTACCTATACCGGAAGAGCTACGAATCCTGCTGGTGGGAGTTTAACCGCGACGGGTATTTCCATCCAGGGTAACACATTAGCCAATCAAGATGTATTATCGACTATCATGCAGGCGGTAGTAAAAGCTCAGGCCCAGGAGCTACCGATGGCCGAAATGCTTATGCTAGCCTTAGAGGCAGGCTCGGCGGCTGGTGGGGATAAACGGTGCGGAGAGCAGCGAGCGAGCTGTGCATTCATCCGCCTAGCTAGCCCAACTGATCGGTCCAACAAATCCAGTTTATTTCTGGAGTTTTTTGGTCAAAAGCGTGGGGGGCTGAATGCCGTCGAGTTATTACGAGGCAAGTATGAACGCTGGAAAGCCAAGCACCGTGGTTAGGGCATACATGAAAATCTGACGTCATCTATTATGAAGCCACAAGTACTTATTCTCACATAAACGCTCCCAGTTGAGACGAGAGAAGCTTATGGATAAAGCTCCGTTTTTTGGGGGGGTAGTGAAAGGCGTTTTTTGTCCTTAACTTCCGGCTCAATCTATTGGATGGACCGCCCAATCCTGAATAAAAACGTCTAATGAACCCACAAAGCCAAAATACATTTCTCCTCCAGGTGCAAAAGGGCAAATTCGAAGGGTGGCGATTTTTACTGTTTTTTGGTCTGCTTACTAGCCTGTTTCTACTGGCCTTTGTTGGCTTGCCTTGGCTAGTCGATGCAACCTATGAGGAGAATTCGATCAACCCTGATAGGCGGCAACCTATCCTCGATTTGGCGGGTGAAGGCCTACAATTCCTGATTGTATTGACCGGAATAGCCTGGGGGATAAACCGGATTCATCAACGAACATTCACCACTTTACTCTACACCCACCAAAAGCCGGTAGGACAATTCCTGGAAGGGCTTCTGGTTTGGGGACTATTGGTATTGAGCGGCACATTGATTACTAAACAGGGTGCTTTAACTGGCTCGCTTACTGTATCATGGCTCTATAGCTTACCCATAGCGGCCAGTGCTATTTTTATTCAGTCCTTCACCGAAGAGGTTATTTTTCGAGGCTATCTCTTACAAAGTGCCTCGCTGGTGCTGAAGCGTACTTCGTTCTTAGTGGTCATCCCTTCCTGTGTGTTTGGCCTTCTTCACCTTCAAAACGGCCTGAGTGATTGCCTACTAGCGAGTTTGTTCGGTTGCCTGCTCTCGTTGATCGTTCTGGAACGAGAAAATCTTGGCTTTGTCAGTGGGGTTCATTTTATAAACAACTTTATTTTTGGGTATGTAGTCGAGTCCGCTGGCCAGCCAACGAGTGAACCGGATTTTTTTGCCCTTGACCCTGTGGATATAGCCTTAACTTGTTGTCAATTCGGCTTACTGTTTGTGTACGTGAGTTATAGGCAAAAGCTAGCCAATAGGCCTGTTTGAGCAGACAAGAGCAATCCATTTACCAGCTAAACCCATAGATGTTCTACTTTACGTAAAGTAAGCCTTGGATTACCCATACTACTTCACCCACTTCTCGCCTTCAACTCGGCCATCGATGCGAGCTGAGCACTAAATAGCTTACTAGTGCTCATCCCATTTAGCTTCTATAGATTCTTTGGATCCTATAGATTCTGATTATCAGTATACTAGAATCGACCGCGCGGGCGGCCCCGAGAATCGATAGAAACAGGTAGAATCTATTTTGTCAAAGCACTAGTTTGTCAAAACACTAGGTATTTTCTCAAATTACGCTCCATTTTTTGAGATGAGGTAAACTGAAAACGAAAACCATCATTCTCGTTTGAAACCATAAATTTTCGCCCGTCTGGAAGAAGAAGGCCTTATCTAGGCAGGCCAATTGTATCGTGGTACCGCTCCGGGCGAAAGTCCTATAGGATTAAACAGGATTTTTGGGGCTAGGAATCCTGTTTAATCCCGTAATCCTGTCGAAAAACAGCTCAGGCTATTCAACCCTAATAAATTTCTCTTTATCCACCTGGAAGTTAGACAACTGGACTGACTGCCGACCGTAACTGGACCAGTTCTCCCAGTAATCGAGTGCGAGTTGCCAATTCTGGTTTTCCCAATTGGGTGGCCAGACGAGCTACTGCCAGATTCAGGGAATCTATTTCGGTTGGACGGTCGTGTAGAATATCGACCAGCGTAGAAATGAGTTGTCCGTCAGATCGTTGACTAATTTGTATCAACCGATTCTCGACGTCTTGCTGATTTAAGCGAATACCCACTTCGTTCGCAACGGCAATACATTCGCCGATGACCTCCCGCGCTAAAGCCAATGCTGACGTATTCCGATGAAAAAGACCATTGTCGATCCCGAGCAGCGGACAGATGGCGTTGAAAACACAATTGGTAATCACTTTTTCCCAGACAGTCTGTTGAATGGCCTGCTCAACCCGAAACGGAAATTGACTGGTATCAAGTTGTTCAACCAGATTTGCCAGTCTGGATTCATGTCCGCGCATGACGCCAATCGGGGATGCCGCTACGGGTTTATAGAGAACTGTATACGGTCCGCTTACCTGACTGGTTGCCAGCAGCACACATCGGTAAACCGCAGGGAAACCAGCTTCCAGAAATGGTTCTTCAATACCTAACCCATTTTGCAGTAAAACCAGCGGTGACTGGCCCGTCTTTCCCAAAAGTCGCTGGGCTAATTCCTGATTACCATACGTTTTAGTGGTCAACAGCACGATTCCGTCCAATGAATCGAGCTGGTCAAGTAGTCGAATCGGGATGCTTTCCAAAAATGAGTTACCATCGCTACAGTCAACTGTAACACTGGCGTCTTCATCGGTCAATGGCTGATTGGAACGACCGCGTATAAGCGTCACGTTTTTACCCGCGTGCTTCAATAAAACGGCCAGAGTCATGCCAATGGCACCAATTCCAATAATATAGATTGGGGTTTGCATGGTGATACGAATAAAGGTATAATCGAATAGTTCGGTTGGTTCAGGGCAAGATGGTCATCTCAATTGCGGAATCACTATAAACTCGATGACGGGCAGACGTAAAGTCGGCTTCACTGGCTTTATAGATAGTTGAAACGAACGTCTGCGGGTTTCGGTCGATTAGTGGAAACCAGCTGCTTTGTACCTGCACCATCATTCGATGACCTTTTTTAAAGGTGTGCAATACATCCTGAAGTTGAAAGCTCACTTCCGTAATCTGATTCGGAATAAAGGGCGCTGGTTTCTGAAAACTCTTACGAAATCGCCCACGCAGAACGTCCGCCCGAACCAACTGCTGATAATTAGCTAACTGCGTTTTGGGGTTTGGCAAGTACGGATGATTCGGCTCGTCGGGTGGGTAGACATCGATGAGTTTGACCACAAAATCGGCATCGGCCGCTGTCGTGCTCACCTTCAACCGAACGGTGATTGCCCCACCAACTGTGCTGTTTTCGGATAATGGGGCCGTTTGAAAACTAAGTACATCGGCTCGTTTACTGACAAATCGCTGATCGGCCGACATATAGTTAAACAACGTACTAAAATCGGGTTCAGTCATCAGGGTTGTTTCGATAAATGGTACCGGTTGGGCCGGGTCGCTGATATACTCCCGAAAACCGGAGGGGTTGTCCGCCTGCTTGCTTAACTGACCATTTGAAGTTAAATACCAACGCTGAGCGTGAGCGGGGCTTGCGGGCCAGTTTGAAAAAGTACGCCAGGTTTTCAGTCCGGTATCGAACAGGCAGATTTTAGGAAGGCCCGTTTTCCCATCACCAGCGCCTTTCAGGTAATGATGAAAGAACGGCGCTTCCAGCTGGCGTTGGTAGTACGTAGCCAGACTATCACCAAAATACAAATCGTTGTGCAGGGTATGGCCCCTCTCTTCCGACCAGCCCCGGTGACCAAACGGGCCCATCACCAGCATTGGCCATGCGCCTGGACTGTGCTGTTTAAGCGTTTTGTAGATACTGAGTGGACCGTACAAATTTTCAGCATCGAACCAGCCACCTACGACCAGAACGGCAGGCTTAACGTTTTTCAGATGAGGCAGTATATTCCGTTCTTGCCAGAAAGCATCATAATTAGGATGCGCCACTGTTTGCTGCCAGAACGTATTATTGCCTAAATATCGTTGCGCATTTGCCAGTGGTCCCAAGCCCATATGCCAGGCAAATTCCGTATGGGTGCCCGTTTGAATCCAGTCATTCATAAACCAGGGCTTTGTGGTTGGCCCCGATGGACGATCCCCAAATAATGGATATGCCAGTAAAGAAAGCTGGGTAAATGCACCGTTGTGATGAATGTCTTCCCGAAAAAAATCGGCGATGGGCGCTTGTGGTGATGTGGCTTTCAGGGCCGGATGGGCGTTGATCGAACCGGCCATCGCGTAAAAACCGGCATAGCTCATGCCCCACAATCCAACCCGTCCATTATGAAAACGCACATGTTTGAGAAGCCAGTCAATGGTATCGTAGGTATCGGTACTTTCGTCGGTAACAGTTGCTGTTTTTTTACGATCACTGACAATTGGAGTCATATTGGTCCAACGTCCTTCAGAAGCCCAGCGACCTCGTACATCCTGATAGACAAAGATGTAGCCATCTGCCTGGAGTGTAGGCGAAGGCCCCAAAGCGGCTTTGTACTGATCAGGACCATAAGGCAGGGAACCAAAGCAGGTCCGCTGCATCAGGAAAGGGTACCGCTTGGTTGGAGAGGCATCATGTGGTAGGTAAACAGCCGTGTAGAGTGAAACCCCGTCACGCATCGGAACTCGATACTCCACTTTCTGATACTGCTCGCGTACCGCATCGGTTGCTTGCGCAAACTCGCTCCACCCGAGCAGCAGAAATACGACGAATCCAACAATGAAAGAATTTGATGGCCAAAGTCGACGAATCATGTGCGTAATTGTTGATGAATAAGTTGCCCGATTGTTTGCAATCCCCACGCCACACGTTCGTCGAAGGGAAGGCCATAACTGAGTCGCATGCAGTTGTTGTACTGCGGCTGAAGACTGAATAAACTGCCCGGCATAATACTGATTTTGTCCGGAGCCAACTGATCTACCAGTTCCAGTGTATTCACCCGCTCATCGACCTCAACCCATAGGGTAAATCCGCCCTGCGGTTCGCTGATGCGTGTGCCCGGCGGGAAGTGGGTACGAATGGCTTGCTGGTACCGTTGGCAATTGCTTTTCAAAACTTGCCGAAGTCGGCGTAGGTGTAGCTCATAGCGATCGTTGGCCAGAAAGTTGGCCACTGCCTGATGGGTTATACCCGGCGAAAAACCAGCTTGATACCGCTTGATTTGAAGGAGTTTGTCGTAATAACGTCCGGGTGCTACCCAGCCCACCCGATAGCCAGGAGCCAGTGTTTTACTCACAGAGCCGCACCATAAAACGAAACCCTGCCGATCAAATACCTTACAAGGTTGCGGACGATCAGGTGCGAAATGTAGATCACCATAGAGGTCATCTTCGATGAGGGGAATCTGGTACGTTTCCATCAGTTTCACGAGCTGTTGCTTGCTGGCAATGGGCATACAGAAACCGAGTGGATTACTAAAGTTGGGGACCAGTAAGCAGGCTTGTACTCGTCCAGCCTGTAAATGAACTTCTAATACATCCAGATCGATACCTGCAAGCGCATCGGTGGGGAGTTCGAGAACCTTCAAACCCAGAGACAGAATCGTCTGAAGAATACCGAAATAAATAGGGCTTTCAACCGCAACGGTATCGCCGGGTTGGGTAACGGTTTTCAGACAAAGAGTCAGCGCAGCCGTACAGCCCTCAGTCGTAATCAGTTCCTCGTCGGTAAGCTGACTGCCCCAGAATAGGGAATACCGAGCAATCTGCCGACGCAGGGCTACATTTCCGGCTATCAGATCATATTCGATGCCGCCGTGTGGAAGCTCACGCTGGGCCTGCAGAAAAGCCTTTCCTAACTTCTCGACAGGCAATAACGGTGGATCGGGCACGCTCAGGGAGAACGGAAGCCAGCCGGGCTCCCGTTGTTGCCGCATGAGCCTGGTGAGCATTGGTTCATGATCGGACAGACTGGTTTGCCGGACCAATGCCTGCGGTTCAGACCGGCGCGGCACATCATCAATCCGCTTGCCGAGTGTGCGGACGTAGTAGCCCGATTGGGGCCTTGCTTCTACTAACCCCTCTGCTTCCAGACAATAATATGCCTGTTGAACAGTATTAATGCTAACCCCAAGTTCCTGGCTGAGTGTACGAACAGACGGCAGTTTATCGCCCCCATTTAGCACGCCAAACCGCAACGTGTCGCCAAGCTGGCGAGCAATCTGCTGATACTTAGGAGTCGATAACGTCATTGTCGGGCTGAGTAGAGAGGTTTTGCATGGTCGAGCAAATGTAGTTGTCGAATCTGTACGCATTATCATACAGATTTCATCAAAATGAACCGTACAGTTTGTGTGCGCGGATAAATCTTCAAGAAAGTAAACTGTATGGCCTCTTATCGTAAAAAGTGTATCTGTTTCCGTACAGATTAGTTCCTTTGTTTTGCGCCATGCAAATCCAAACGACTCCTTATCTCGATGTAGCTCAACTCCGGGCCGATACGCCGGGTTGCCAAGACAACCTGTTTATGAACAGTGCCGGCGCTTCGTTAATGCCTCAACCTATCGTGGCTGCCATGATGGACTATCTCCAACAGGAAACTCAGGTGGGCGGTTACGAAGTCGAACGGTTACGAATGGGGCAGATAGGTCGATTGTACGCCGAAACAGCTCAGTTGCTGCATACCCAACCGCATAACATTGGGTATGCCTATAGTGCAACCGATGCCTATTTTCAGGTACTATCGGCCATTTCCTTTTGCCCAGGCGATACAATTCTGACGACCTCAAACGACTATGTGTCAAACCAGTTAGCGTTTCTGTCCATGCAGCAGCGATTAGGCATTCGGCTTATACGGATCAATGATCTTCCCAACGGTGACCTGGATCTAACGCATGCCGAGGAATTGATCCGAAAATACCATCCGGCACTGGTAGCCATTACGCACATACCCACGAACTCAGGATTGGTGCTCCCTGCCGAAGAAATGGGTAAACTTTGTCGGCAATATGGCGTCTGGTATCTGCTCGATGTAGCTCAATCGGTGGGGCAACTGCCGCTCGATGTGAACCGCCTTCAGGCCGATTTTCTGGTAGCGACTGGCCGTAAGTTTTTGCGCGGTCCCCGCAATACGGGCTTTTTGTATGTATCGGATAAGGCGCTGGAATCGGGGCTAGCCCCACTATATATCGACCGCCGGGCGGCTAACTGGACCGGACCAGATTCGTATACCTTGCAAACAAGTGCCCGTCGATTTGAGCCACAGGAGATTTCCCTACTTAGCGTCGGTTTGGCCGAAGCCGTTCGGTATACAAATCAGGTAGGTCTGGAAGCAATTGTCCAGCAAAACCAGCAACTCATGCAGCGACTCCGAATGGGTTTGGAACAGATTGATGGGTTGGTATTGCTAGATTGGGGCACGCAGCAAAGTAACATTCTGACCTTTCATACGGTCCGTAAATCGGTGACGGAGCTTGAGACCGCTCTCCGCCGTGAGCGAGTCGTCTTCACTATCCAGTATTCCAACTCGGCAGTAATTGATTTTCAGCGGAAGGGAGTCGATTGGTTGATCCGGCTTTCTCCACACTACTTTAATACGCTCGATGAAATCGACGAAGTGGTCGATTTACTGGGTCAAATTATTCACTAAATCGAGTTGACATCTAATCATTGTAAGACTTTCATAAACGCGATAAAAACCGTGGTACGGCTTTTACCGCGTTTATGAAAAGCCCGTTCAGCGTAGTATGGACGCCTTGCTAGTTCGGGGATCAAACCACCAGGCTTGTTTCTGGCTTCCCGGCATCGTCGTTACATCAACGGTTACGGGTGTGCGTTGTATCCGACCTGATGGTGCCATAAGTAAACCCAGACATCCCCGCAAAACACGCCGATACAGCCGGGTACGGATATCATAAGCTTAGAATCATCACTAACCATAAAAATCAGCGTTCTATTGTCCTAAAAAGACGTCGTTTGGGTGTTTCTAATGCGAATAGCTTCTTCGGTTCTTGGCACAAGTGTGTCTAGGCCTATTCGTACTACATTTTCCTGAACTTCCTCGATATAGGGGCGTAAACTTCTGTTGTATTCCTGAAAGGCTAATTCAAAATCTTCGCCGTGCTTTTGAAAAGCATCCCCTAAAGCGGCAGCGCCATCTATAGCCAGTGACCCTCCTTTTCCGGCAGCTGGCGACGCACAATAACCGGCATCCCCCACTAATGCTACTCTACCTTTTGTCCAGGATGGCATTCTCACCTGACAAAGTTTATCGAAGTAAAACGTTGGTGAATTTTTCACTTCCTCCAATAACTCTGCAATTCGCCAGCTTTCCCCCTCAAACTGATCCAAAATAATTTTCCGCTGTTGGGCTTCATCCCGATAGTCGTACGGAATTTCTTTGTCTGAACGAAAGCAAAAAACGATATCGGTCTTCTGGTTGTACCCATTCAGCATGACCGCCTTGTCGGGTACATTGTAGAATTGGGTAGTATTTTCTCTGATCAGCAATTTGTTTACGATGGTAATAGAAAAGTATTGACCCAGGAAATGTAAGTAATCCGCTTCGTTTCCAAACCAAAGCCTTCGCACAGCTGAATGGATGCCGTCGCAACCAAACACTAAATCGAACGTCTGTTGTGTGCCATCTTTAAAGCTGACGTCAATCGCATCGTTTGTTTCGGTTAGGGCTGTAATGCTGTTATTGAAAATGAAGTCGACATCGTTCTTGATACGGTCAACTAATAGGTGGAGTAATGTGTCTCGCTCAATTTCACAATCCTCGGTTGGCAGTTCTTCGCCTTCATTTCTGATGCTGATTTTCCCCTCCGTAACATCATCATCATTTTTAAATTCCAGCATTTCCATAACCAGTCGATGGGCCTGAATTTGCTCGAAAATGCCCATCCGCTTAACAATGTCGACGGTATTTCCTTCTATATTAACCGGCGTTCCACCCAGTTTAAGCCCATTGGCTACCTCAACAACAGTCACTTTGTAGCCTAACTTGTTCATCCAGTAAGCGGTTGAAAGGCCAGCAAAACTTGCCCCCGAAACGAGCACTTTTTTTTCGGTTAATGATTCCATTTTCTATCCCGTTTTTTGGACAAAATTCTGGAATAGCGCTATGCTAGTCTTGAATAAACGCGACAAAATTGGCCTCTAGCGCTTGTTTATGCGTCTTCGCTTCTCGGGCAAATACGGCTGGTGAAGTGCCACTATACCGTTTAAACTCCCGGCTTAAGTGGGCCTGATCCGAATAGCCGACCTCATGCGCGAGGCCCGCCAGTTTGGTCTGTGGGTCAAGCCATAGTTGATCTCGTACCTGCTCAAAACGCATCAGCGCAGACACATCTTTAACCGAATAGCCCGACGATTGCTTGAATCGCCGTTCCAGCGTACGCACTGTTGCATGGGCCGCCGTCGCGACTCCACTTACCGGCATCGTTCCGTTTGCCTGTCGCATCGCCATGCCGGCTTTATAGAGCATACTATCTGTGGCAATTCCCATCCTTACTTTCAGAAAATAGTGCTTTATCTGATTTATAGCCTCCTCTATTTTACCCATCGTAACCAGCTCATTTAAGGAACTTTGAAGGCGGGCAATCGGATGTTCAAAAGTCTGTAAACCAACTTTTTTAGAAGGTAGTCCGAGCAAATCGAACACCGTCCAGGGATAACACTTAATACCAATACACTCGAACTCCTTTTCTGCGTGTAGTCGAACCGGTTGATTAAGCAGGCCCATCATAAACGGCGAGGGCAATGGCTGCAAACCTACGCTGGTATCAATACTGCAGGGGCTTCCGAAATGAAATATTAGCTCAGCATAGCCATCGGGCAATACATCAAAACTGGATTGTTGTTCGCTGAGGTCAATTCTGGCGTACCAAAAATCCTGGATGGCATCCCGCAGTTCTTCAGGCGGCTCAAATCCCTGGTGTTGCTTTATGAACGGTAACATAGTTGTAGCTATTCAAGTCTGCTGAAGTAGTCCAGGGTATCACGATTTTGTACAGACATATCTTTATTTTTTTTTAAACCTTCACTTCGTTCATTAGTTTCTAGAAAGTAATTCGCACAAAAACGAAACAGCTATGAAGACCGTTAGATTCTATTCGCCAGGAAACGAAGCAAATCAAGGAGGAAGCTCGTCTGCCGACAGCAAGCCTGCTCAACATCAGGAAGAACAGCATGAACCCGGAAATACGCCGTTAGACGATCAGGAAGAACTGCCCGGCGGCTACATTCATGGGCATGTTGAGGAAGACGAAGAATAAGTTATTGACTTCAGATTAGGAAGGCTGTACGTTAACAAGTATCCTAGTTAAGTTTTCCTATTTTGGCTAAAAATACCTGACTTTGTCATTCCGACGATAGGAGGAATCTCAAGCTTGACTTTTGGGGGATTTTGAGATTCTTCCTATCGTCGGAATGACAAAAAATCTACTTAGTTTGAACAGAATCAGGTAAAAGCAAACCAACAGAGTTCATTCCGCAACCGTTGATCATCAATGACAAGATCCCGAATGCTTTCGGGAAGTTGATCTCGTTGCCATTGACATTCCTGCGCTCTAGCTAACTCTTTTTTATCGTCGGGCGCGGCTGCCATAACCGCTCTTATGGCGTAGGCAGCAGCGCCCAATTCGTGGGCTGCCACATGGGCTACGGCCACGGCCTGTCCGGCCGATAAAGCGGCTAGTTTCGCAGCTCCCGATACTTCTTTGGCAGCTGCGTTAGCCACAAATGCGGCCATATGCGCCTGTTTCATCGTAATTTCTCCATCCACCCATGCCTGCGTTAGTTCAAGAGCACGTCTTGGTCGATCATCATCAGGCCTTACAGCATCGAAATAGGGCAACACATGTTGAGCGCATTGAGCTGCCCAAATCGCCAATAGGTGATGGTCTTCGTCTGTCAACGTGCCCCCACGACGAATCGTAATAAACCGTTTATCCCGAATTTTAGGAAGTATCATATCATTTCCAGTTGGGTATCTCCAGGGGTGAACTACCTACTACCAAAATACACCATATTTAAGGGTAACGTAAGCGGGCATGTACAAGGCATATTCCGATTTGTGGAACGTCAAGGCAGATATTGGAACAACTACATTCAGATCAAGGTAGTTAGTTGTCGACACTCTAAACTGCCCACCAACCGTACAATAGCCAAACTGGAGCAAGTTAAACCCTTCGTTAATAATGCCAATATTGGTTCGCTGCTTTAAAAATTGCCCCCGATAATAGGTACTCGCTACTATCCCCCAGGCAGATTCAGCATTGGCTCGCAGATTCGCGAAAAGCACGTTTTGGGTTTGGAAGGCGATGTATGGATTGAAAAAAATAGATTTGTTACTAGCCAGTTGCTTTTTCTTCCAAATAGGCAGGTAATATTTTAAAGCGAGGGGCATCTCAACTGTAAACAATTGGGAACCAGGCCCGAAACCATAGTTGGTTTCAAGACCGGCCGAAACGACCAGCCCTGACCATATAATTTTTTCATAAGAGGCATCGAGTCCAATTACCTTCCACGCTGGACTAACAGAGCTTTGCCTGAACAGAGGCAAGCCTACTCCGGCCTTTAGCAAGTGAGTTTTTGTTGAAAATGGCGATGGGGCAATTGAACCAGTTGAATCAAATTGATCAATTACTCTTACCTGGCAGAAAGCTGGCAGCGAAACAAGCAAACAGAAGATGTGGAGACGTATCATCGATCTTATCAGATGTTTAATAGATAGATTAGTCCTGCCTGTAAGGTCTGATTATAAAAATCATGCTTAGTGGGTCCACCAGGCAGGTTAATATCTAAATGATCATACTGAACAAACCCTCTGGAATAGCTAATTTCTGCTTTGATTTTCTGAAAGGAGTAGACACATTTTACGGTTGGCCCAATGTCTAATGGGGTTACTTTCCCCCAGGCATTTTTATTGATGATCATCAGGTTAACTTCAGGCCCCGTGTAGATTGTCAACGGTCCGGCCAATTGCAAACCAATCAGTGGAGCAAACCCTGCATAGTAGTAGCTCATGGTGGCCGAGTACGAATTATACGGGTTGACTGTTTTGGTACTTTTTTGCTGCAATGTGCCATCTAATCGTAGACTCAATCGATTCGTGGCTAAATCTGTATAATAGCTTCCTCCCACATAAAAGCCCGTTTTAGGCCTAACTCCCCAAAGAATAGAGGTCGGAATACTACTATTGACATAGTAAGTAGTAACCGTTGGAATGGTGTATGTTAAACCTGCTCTGAGCATAAACCCATTGCCTTGTTTAACGGGCTTACGATAAAAATCTGGCCTTTCCTGCGCATGAATAGCCCAGGAAAGACTCAAACAGAGACACAAGAGATAATACCTTCGATTGCTCGGCATAGTAAATTGTTCGTTTACGATCGATTAATTACGCTAGCTGATACACCTCATCTATAAACCTAAAATACTAGCATCCTACTGCAATACTTTTTTCATCAGGCTATGGGAATTTTTAGACCGATGCGAATTTCATAAATAGAAGGCCTGCTATGATCAACAAAGCAGCAACCAAACGGGCAGTCGTAACAGGCTCCTGAAACCAGATAATACCAACAATAAAGGCGCCTATAGCCCCAATACCCGTCCAAATTGTGTAGGCTGTACCAAGAGGTAGGGTACGCATAGCGAGAGCCAGCAAGCTAAAGCTAGCGACCAGAGCAACACCCGTAATTAATGAGGGAACAAGTCGGGTGAAACCCACCGACTGTTTCATGAAATAGGCCCAAACAACCTCTAAGAGACCTGCGAAAACTAAATAAATCCAAGACATGGCGTTGACCGTTTTAAATGGCCGGGCCGTCCCGAATCAGTTCCCACTATGGGGGAGGTCGTCCTCCTGACTGACAACAGTCCTTTAATTCCTAAAGGCTATTGGGTGATCGTACAAAGATAACACATTTACTAAAAGTAAACTTTCAGGGAAAGCGGTTGTAATTCTATATTTCAAATGAAATACGTTTGGGTTAAGCAGATGCTTTGCTTCTGTTTTTAGTCCATCCGCAGACTAAAGCTGTAACCCTATCTGGAACAGATTCTCCGTAAATTGTCCCCATAAACCATTAATCTGCCATCAACGATTAGGCATATACGTCAGCTGATCTTACGGGTTACTGCTTCTATAATTACAAGCTCTGTATTATGGAAAATGTACATCATTTACTCCTGATACACACCTGTATATCAGGCACAAATTCGCACTCTCGACAATCGAATATCCGAACGATTAAACTGCCGCTGCATTTCTGCATATACCCAATCAATGGCTTCGTCGGGGTCAGTAGCTGTAACCGCCAAATCTTCATCCGAACGGATATTCTGTTTCATCTCGTCAAGTACATCAAAGACAACGCGGATTAACTGTTTCTTTTTAGAGGCCATGGCTGTAAAAAAATCAGGTGTATTAATTGAATAGTAACTATAAACTCCTTATACATAATTGAATAGAAATCTAAACTAACAGCATATTGAGCTTATAGGCAAAATTTCAGTTGATTTGTTGGTTCTGCTCAGCAGGTATTTCTGGAGCAAAATTAATGCTTATAGACTACACATGTATTATATATAGCAAAATAATATCATAATCCTTTACCAAACCTCTCCTATTCATTATGCTCTTCATCTGGGAACGCATTTATTTAGAAAAAATCTAAATAATAAATTCAACTATTTGGAATGAATATAAATAATAATTAGGTTTGCCTTACATCAAGACAATTACGTCAATGGTTACTACCTGGTACTATGTTGACAAAATCAATGAATTAAGTACCACTTAGTTCTTTACTCATACTCAATTAAGTGTACCAAGCCCTAAGCGTGGCGGTCGTTGTTCAGAACTTACTCGCAAAAACATCGGCCGCCCGCTCAGGCACAAAACAAGGATACTCATGAATAACCAGATAAAATGCCCCTTATCCGTAGCGCGCACCCAGCAGGGAGAAATCATACTGCATACGGATGCTGAATTTCAATATGCGTTTACGTTTGGCTCTTTGCATCGGCTCCTGACCGCCGAACAATTCCATTTTCTGCATAACTCCGTATTAAGTGTTGATTTGAATCAGAGTTTGGCCCACGCCAGGCAACTGACAAAGGAAACCCCATACACGGCGCTGATCATGGCCTTATTGGGTTCACTGACCCACTCCGAATTTCTGGAACTGCGAAATTTACTTAGTACCGCAGCGCTGTTGGTGACGAGCTTATCCAGAGCCTATAATCATGTAAATTAAGAAAAGGACCCACAGATCAATCACGCATACTATTGTTATGGCGCATCATCATCAGTTTCGCACAATTGTACAGAATGAATTGGGTTATGTGGGTATTTGCGCGTCTTGCCGTACCGTTAACGTGGCCTTTCAAAATTCCCTCTTCTGCCTGACACTCGACCAGTTTGCATCGTTTGCCGAAATCATGCACGACCGGCTCGATATGCAACCATTCTGCACTACGCATGGGAAGGAGTTACTGCTGACCACACCCATGCCTAATTATTTTCTCTTATTCACCGAAGACGAACTGGACCTGTTCTGCGAACTACTCACCGAAGTAGCTCCAGTTCTGGAAGCCGAACGCATTTTAGCCTTAAATCTCATGAACTAGTGCTTTACCAAAGTAGATTCTCGGGTTCGCCCGCGCGGTTGATTCTATCGATTCGTAGAACACATCGGCCAGTCGACACCAATATGATGCAATGATCGATTACTAGCGAACCAATTGACGCTTAGCCCACCTGGGTCTACTGGCAAGGTGTTTGTCTTTACCTTCGATGAATTACTGGACTTACAGGTTCTGGTAAATGGCTCGCTCGCGATGGCGGATTTATACGATTTTCTGGACAACAATCAACTTCACATTGGCTCCTGATCAGTCGGCGTTAGTCGGGTTAGTTTACACCATCTGACGCAAATCCAAGACTTAAAACCGTCTTAACTCACTTACGTATATATACGTTCGTTAGTCATAAACGACTCCAATTACTGTCCTATCTGCACTTTATCCCATGTAGCGGGCGCTTGTCTTCCACATGAACACGAAAATATTATTCAGATAAATTCTAAATAACACTTGTTCGAATCGGATGCTTTAGTACATTTGCACGTTGTTTTTATTTTGTCTAAATAATAATTACATTTATTTTAGGCATTAACAATTCTAGTTGAACAGCCTATTGGCCTTCAGAACGCTACCTAGTTATTATGAAAAAGACGTATACCTCTACGCTGCTGGCAGCATGGCTTATAACTCTGCTGATAAATACAACTACTCTCTGGGCGCAACAACCGATCGGTAGCGTTGAGGGAACAATTTTATTGGCAGATGGTACGCCGGGGGCATTTGCTACGGTGCAGATTAAAGGCGTAAAAAAGGCGACAATGGCCAATGGATCGGGGCATTTCAACGTAACAAACGTTCCGATTGGAAACCATGAATTACAGGTATCGATGGTTGGCTATGAACCAGTGAATCAGTCGATTCAGGTTGAAGCCAACAAACCAACAGTCGTTTCTCCCCGACTAAAAGCGAGTAATAACGCACTCGATGAAGTGGTTGTAACAGGGCAATACGAACCGCAATCGATCAAAAAATCAGTGTACCAGGTACGAGTTATTAGCAGCGAGCGTATCCGTTTACGGGGTGCCTTAAACGTCATGGGCGTTCTGAATAATGAACTCGGTTTCCGGTTTTCCAATGACCTGACCCTCGGCACAACCGATGTTCAGTTGATGGGTATGGCAGGACGTAATGTAAAGATCCTGCTGGACGGACTGCCTATGGTTGACCGGGGCGACACACGCGAAAGCCTGAATCAGATTGATATAAACAGCATCGAACGAATTGAAATTGTAGAAGGCCCTATGTCCGTTTCGTACGGTTCAGACGCGCTGGCCGGGGTTATTAACATTATCACCAAAAAGCCAGGCGCTGAGCGATTGGGCGTCACAGCCCGGATTCAGGAAGAAACGGCTGGTAGCGACTATAATTTCCTAACCAAGCAGGGCGTGCATCTACAAAATGTAGGAGTAACCTGGCAAAAGAAGGGCTGGAACGTATCGGCGGGAGCTACAAATAATACGTTCGGTGGTTGGCAGGGACTTTCAGAAGGCCGGGTAAATGACTGGCTACCTAAAGATCAGCTATTTGGCCACGGCAAGGTTGGGTATCATGCGAAAAATGCGAACATCTATTATCGGTTAGATGCCCTGAAAGAAGACCTGCTTAGCCAGGGGGCGGTCAATGTAAATACTAATCTGGCGCGTGATCAGAAATACATTACCAATCGGTATGTGCATCAATTGCAGGGTGTCTGGAAAGCAAGCGATCGTTTTCAAATCAATGGGCAGGCTTCCTACACAGATTACCAACGTCGGACACAAACCACGATTCTGGATTTGACCACTGGCCTCCGCACGCTTTCGCTCGGCACAGGTGAACAGGATGTATCGAAATTTACGAGTCAGACGTACCGGGCCACGGCTTACTACACCGTTTCGTCAGCATTTTCGCTACAACCGGGCATCGACATCAATCTCGATGGGGCTTCTGGTGCCCGAATTTTGGGTTCGCCTACCATTAACGACTACGCGTTTTTCGTTTCGTCAACCATAAGCCCTACGTCCCGCATCAACATTCGTCCGGGCTTGCGCTTCATCAAGAATTCGGTGTACAATGCTCCCCCGGTTATTCCTTCCCTTAACGCCAAATTTTCGCTTACCAACAAGCTCGATCTTCGAGTAGCCTATGCTCGCGGATTCCGCTCGCCCGCTTTGCGTGAATTGTATTTCAACTTTTTCGATGCCAGTCATTCCATTCGTGGAAACCCTGATCTGAAGGCAGAAACCTCCAACAGTTTCAATGGCTCGCTGGCCTTACAAATCAGTTCGAAATTCAAGTCGACACTCGGGATTTTCTATAATGACTTCAATAACCTCATCAGCTACGGTGTCGACCCAACGAATCCGAGTATCTCGATGACGATCAACATCGATAAGTTTAAAACGACTGGGGCCACCTTAGAGAACGTCTTTACCTGGAAAGACCTTCAGGCAACGGTAGGCTTCTCCTACATCGGTCGCTACAACAGCCTGCTCTCCGATACGACCAATTATGGTTCGCTCCCCACGTTTGTTTGGTCAACGGAGGTAAATACCAACCTGACCTATAACCTCAAGAAAATCGGAACGAAGCTGAGTCTTTTCTATAAATACACTGGCCGACGACCCAGCTACACCGCAACGGTAACGTCGGATAATAATGTATCGGCTACGCTAACAGAGATTGCAGCTTTCCATTGGGCAGATGCCACGCTCACGAAAACGATCAATAAGTGCCTGACTTTCAATGCAGGGGTTAAAAATCTATTCAACATTACCCGATTAGCTAATACTTCAACCGATACGGGCAGCGCTCACAGTACAGCCGGTCCTGTGCCTTATAGCTATGGCCGTTCGTACTTCGCTGGTCTCAGCTTCCAGTGGTATAAAAACTAATGATGAATGATGAATGATAAAAACCACAAGTCCCTGATTATAAACATCATTCATCATTCATCATTCATCATTCATTAATCAACAAACCTTATTAATGTCTTTTACCAAGTCAAACTCCCAAAATCAGATGAAAAGAGTCATTATAATCATGTTCGCGCTGGCGGTAAGTACGCTAAATGCCTGTAAGGAAGCCGATCCACCACTACCTGACAATGTAGTGCAGTTCGAAAGCGCAGAGCAGGGTATGGATGCAACCACTACTGAAGCAACTATTAAACTGAAACTATCAAGGGCAGTTGATGCCGCTACCCCTGTAACATTACAGGTTACACCTTCTGGCATTACCTACGGAACCCAGTTTACCACTACGCCAGCCGTCACGACAAACACCCTGTCGCTGACGGTGCCAGCGGGCGCCAGCGAAGCTTCGTTTAAACTGACCAAAGCGGCTGATCTTTTCCTCGCCGGAACAGAAACCATTGCATTCTCGATTGCCTCGGCAAGCAGTCCAGTCATTGTTGGAACCACGAAACAGCTTACCGTTAAATTCACATCCATTGTTTCGTCGGGTACCACGCTGACGCTCGACGGAGGAACGGGTGGTTCCAGTGCGATCAATGCCGTGTTTGTCGATTTAAGCAACAACGCCCAAAACTCCGTGAAGCGGGCGAGCTGGGATTTAGGCTTCTCTACGGGTACCGATTTCCGGGTTATTCTTAACAACATGACTGCGGCAACAGCCATCGCTCTAGCTAAGACCGATTTAACGCAGGTAACGGCAGCAGATACGGTTGGCCTTATGCTAGCCCTTAGTGCCACTGAACCCACTACAGAAAGTCTAAAATTAATTGATGATGTATCGGGTGATCTGACGAAAACGGTACTCCCAACCATTTCAGCTATCGACGCTGACAACAAAGTGTACATTATTAACCGGGGTACAGGTGGCGCAACACCCGCCAAAGGTTGGGTAAAAATCAGAGTGTTACGCAATGGCACGACTGGCTATACACTTCAGTATGCAGGTATAAAAGAAACGACGTTCAAGACCGTTTCGATTACGAAAGATGCTGCTTACAATTTCAACTTTGTCTCGTTCGATACAGGTGCGGCCGTAGCTGTTGAACCTGCTAAAACAAAGTGGGATATTGAATGGACTGGCGGTATCTATACTACCAGCTTTGGTACCGGTACCGTACCGTACTACTTCTCCGATCAGGTTTACATTAACTACCTAGGTGGTATAACGGCTGCCGAAGTCATGACCAGCACCATTACGTATGATGCGTATGGTGAAAGCAACATTGCCACAACCACCTTCAAGGCAGATCGCTCCGTAATCGGTTCGAACTGGCGGGTAACGCAGGGAACACCAATCGGTGTAAAAACCGACCGGTTCTACGTAGTTAAAGATGCTGCGGGTAACGTATATAAACTCAAATTCATCAGCTTCATCTCTGCCGATGGTGGCGTTCGGGGCAACCCTAAATTCGAATTCAAACTGGTTAAAAAGGCCAGCTAATCAGGCAATCTACCAACAGGCAGCCTCCTTGGGGAACTGCCCGTTGGTGCTTATTAATCGAAAATCAGTATGATAAAATCAGTCCTTTCCCTAACGCGGCTTATTGGCCTTTTGTGGATCATTATTCTCGGAAACGTTTCGGTTCTTACGGCCAAACCACGTACCGACGATCCGGTTCGGATTGTATCACTCGATGGTACGGTCAGCGAAATCCTGTGCGATCTGGGTTTACAATCTCACCTGATCGGGGTCGATGTAACAAGCACCTATCCCGAATCGTTGAAAAGCCTGCCCAAAGTTGGCCACAATCGCAATATTTCGGCCGAGGGAGTTATTTCGCTTAAACCAACGCTGGTACTCACCACCGAAAATGCAGGAACGAAACCCGAAGTGGTTGAGCAGATAAAAGCCGCCGGTATTAAGGTTATCTCGTTTCAGCAGGAGTATAGCATTGCCGGTGCTAAAAAACTCATTCAGGACGTAGCTACCACCTGTCAGGTGGGATCGAAAGCCAAGCCTTTAATCAAGAAACTGGATGCCGATCTGGCACTAGTCAAAAAGGCGATGAATAGCCCCAAAGTGCTGTTCATTTATGCTCGTGGCACCGGCACCATGATGGTATCGGGCCGGGGAACGCAGGTGGCTAAAATGATCGAACTGGCGGGGGGCGTTAATGCCACGCCTGACTTCGAAAACTACAAGCCACTTACGGCAGAAGCCCTGGTTACGGCAAATCCAGATGTGATTTTGTTGTTCGATAGCGGGCTTCAAAGTCTAGGTGGCAACGAAGGACTACTGAAAGTACAGGGCATTGCCCAAACGAATGCGGGTAAAAATGGCTGGATCATCGAGATGGATGGCCATTTACTGAGTGGCTTCTCCCCTCGTTTAGGCAAGGCACTTCAGGAGCTTACCCAGAAAATTACTATGAAACCTAAAGCGTAATCTGCCATGACCAGCGCCACAATCGACCCGCCATCTGTCACTAAGCCAACCCAAACATCGGTGCTTAAAACAACCATCAACCCGTGGTTGATGCCCATTCTGGTCGTTGTCTTACTGGTAACGATTGTCCTATCGGTTGGCATTGGGGCTGTCTACATAACACCCAGCGAAATCGGACTTATTCTTCGGAAAGCATTGGGCGAAACGCTAGAGGTTGATGGAACGAAAGAAGCCATCCTGTTGGTGATTCGAATGCCCAGGGTTTGTCTGGCCATTTTGATTGGCGCAGGATTGGCCATTTCCGGGGCCGCTATCCAGGGTCTGTTTCGAAATCCCCTGGCCGATCCGGGTCTGATTGGCATTTCGTCGGGGGCGTCACTAGCCGCCGTGACGATGATCGTTCTGGAAGTATCGTTTTTTCAAAAACTCACGGGTGTTCTAGGGATGTATGCCTTATCGGTGGTAGCGTTTTTGGGGGCCTGCGCAACGGCTTTTTTCGTCTATCGCATTGCCCGAGTAGCCGGAAAAGACCTGATTACAACCATGTTGCTGACCGGCATCGCGATCAATGCACTATCTGGTGCCATAACGGGCATTATGACGTATCTGGCAACCGACGAACAACTTCGGAATATCACCTTCTGGAGCCTGGGCAGCCTGGGCGGAGCAACCTGGACATCTGTACTGGCCATCTTGCCTTTTACGGTAATCGCCTTAGTGGGCATTCCCCGCTTAGCCAAATCCCTGAACCTGCTGGCGCTGGGCGAAAGTCAGGCCAGTATGCTCGGCGTGAACCTAAAGAGTGTTAAGCGACAGGTCATCATTTTCGCGACGATGGCCGTGGGAACATCGGTTGCCGTGGCGGGCATTATTGGGTTTGTCGGGTTAGTTATTCCGCACCTGATTCGTATTGGCGTCGGTTCCGACCATCGTCGTGTGCTAGTGGGCTCAGCTTTAGGCGGAGCGATTGTCCTGACATTGGCCGATTCGCTCGCCCGAACATTGGTTGCTCCTGCCGAACTGCCCATTGGGATTCTTACGGCGCTGATCGGAACACCGGTCTTCTTATGGATTTTGTTTCGAAACAGACGGTGGTGAGTCTGGAAATGAGCACTAATGGATTCTATAGATTCTTTCTCTTCTGTTAGAGCGATGAGGAGAAAGAACCCATTGCAATCATGAATGTAATACCGTCTAAAGAATCCAAAAAATCAAAAGGATCTATAGAAACTAAACTCTAAAAGATGCTGGGCGTCAGAAACATATCATACCAGATACGAAATCGGAAACTCCTCGATGGGGTTTCGTTTCAGGCCAAACCGGGCGAATTGCTGGCCATTGTTGGGGCTAATGGTGCGGGCAAATCGACACTGCTCAAATTGTGCACCCGCGAACTCATTAAGTTTACTGGCGAAATTCGACTCTTCGACCGACCACTTCCTTCGTATTCCGACAAAGAGCTTTCGCTATTTCGGGCGGTGCTGCCGCAGCAAAACTCCGTTGTCTTTCCGTTTCTGGTTAGCGAATTAGTCCTGATGGGTCGGTATCCTCATTTCGAGTTTCACCCCTCCGAACGAGACTATGCCATTGCTGAAATGGCCCTCCAAAAAGTAGGCATGTGGGATTTTGCCTCCCGCATTTTTACAACCCTGTCGGGTGGTGAGCAACAGCGGGTTCAATTGGCACGCGTACTGGCGCAGATCTGGGATGTGGAGCAGGGCATTCTTTTTTTAGATGAACCCACCACGGGGCTCGATCTGCTGCATCAGCATCAAATGCTCGAAATTGCTCATGAATTTACCAAGAAAGGGTTCTGCGTCGTCGTGATTTTACACGACTTGAATCTGGCCGCACAATACGCCGATCAGATCGTTATGCTGCGTTCAGGTCGGGTTGAAGCGATCGGGACACCCCGAGAGGTAATTACGGAGGAAACGATTCACCGCGTTTTCAATTTGAAGGTATGGCTCATTGACCATCCCGAAATGGACTGCCCTATGGTGGTCCCACAACACTATCAATTCTCAGACAATCAACGATTAACTAATAAATAATGACTACAACACAAAGCCTCAAAGAGCGCTGGGCTGCGTTCAATCTGGAAAACCCCAAAACCCGAATCCGCGATGCGGCCAAACAATTGGGTGTAAGCGAAGCTGAACTCCTGGCTACGCAAGTTGGCGACACTGTTCAGCGGCTCGAAGGTGATTTCCGGGATCTGCTGAAAGAGATTACTAGCCTGGGCCACGTTATGGCATTGACGCGTAACGACAACATCGTTCATGAACGCAAAGGCGTTTACCAAAAAGTATCGTTTAACGATCAGACCGGGCTGGTTCTGGGTCCTGATATTGACCTCCGGTTATTTATGTCGCACTGGCATTTTGGGTTTGCCGTCGATGAAAACGGACGGAAGAGCCTTCAGTTCTTCGATCTGGATGGGGCAGCGGTACACAAGATTTATCTGACCGATAAATCCGATGTAGCTGCCTATGATGCCCTGGTTCAAAAATACCTGGCGGCCGATCAGAACAGTCCAATCGTTACGGTAGCTTATCCAGAAAAAGCAGCCCTTACGCCCGATGAAGACATCAACGTTCAGGAGTTTCAGGCCGAATGGCTAGCAATGGAAGACACTCACCAGTTTTTTGGTCTTCTACGCAAGCACAAACTTGATCGTGAACAGGGACTTCGGCTTGCTCCCGAAGGTTATGCGCAATTGATCTCATCCGGGCAACTCATAAGGCTTTTCGAAACGGTAGCCGAACGCGAACTGCCAATCATGATTTTTGCAGCCAGTGCGGGTTGTATCCAGATCCACACCGGACCAGTTAAGAAGTTGGTCACCACAGGCCCCTGGTATAATGTACTGGACCCTGAATTCAACATGCATCTGCGCTTAGATCAGGTTCATCACATCTGGGTAACGCGCAAACCAACCAAAGATGGCATCGTAACGGGACTCGATTTGTTCGATAACGAAGGCAATAACATTGCCCTGATATTTGGCAAACGCAAGCCGGGCGTTCCTGAATTAAAAGAATGGCAGGACGTAGTTAGTGAAGTGGTTAACGCAGCGTAGATTACAAATAATACAAAAAAGCGGAGGGTTGAATTGTATCTAACAACATACAATTCAACCCTCTGCTTTTTTGTTATCATATACCCGGAAGAACAAAAACCATCCAGTTTAAACAACGAGTTGTGGCTAATCGATTTTTGTCATGCTGACGAAGGAAGCATCTTAATATTGAAGCTGTTTAAACTTTCTAAAATCAAGTATTAATCAGCGTGTTTTTGTCATTCCGACGCCAGGAGGAATCTCAAGCTTGATTATTACGGGAGCTTGAGATTCCTCCTGGCGTCGGAATGGCAAACAATTAATTCCTATTCTCTTTAGCGAGAAAAGTTTAAACAGCTTCATTGCCTAATAGTGAACTCCAAGATGCTTCCTTCGTCAGCATGACAAAATTTGCAATCAGTTCAACCAGAGTTCTAGAACTTATACGCGATACTTCCCACAAAGTTCCGCAGCTTTTGGGCATTCATCGTTGTATAACCAATCCAGTAATGCTGATTGGTCAGGTTATCGACTTTAGCTGATATTCGGAATTTGCGACGGTCATAGAAAGCCGAAGCATTGAGCACCGTGTAGGCGGGTAAGCTGAATACGCCCATACTTACGCTGTTCTGAATCTTGTTCTCACTCGCATAATTCCCCCCAAAACCAACACCTAGTCCACGTAGTCCATACGAATTAAAGCGATAGCTAAGCCATAGATTGGCCAGAACAGGTGAAGAAGCCGTTGTAGGTCGACGGCCGTCCACATCGGTATCCGCTTTGGTTAGTTTGGAGTCATTGTAGGAAAAGCCAGCCACCACGTTAAGCCCCGTAATTGGATTCGCAATCACGTCTATCTCAACACCTCGGCTTAGCTGCGTGCCATCCTGTGTTTGGGCAAATTTGGCAGCTGCCAGCGGATTCGGATCGGTACGAAGCAGGTTTTTCACCTGAATATCGTAATAGCTAATGGTGGTTGTTAAGCGGCCACTCAAGGCGTTCAGTTTCACTCCTGCTTCAAATTGGTTCGCTTGTTCCAGTTTCGCAAATTTCTGGGTTAAACTGTCAGCGGAAGTCACGTCGTAGGCGTTGTAAATTCCCTGGTTATTGAAGCTATTCTGGTAGTTGGCAAATAGTGATACCTTGTCTTTAATTGGCTGATAAACTAAGCCAAACTTGGGAGAAAACGCCGTTTGGTTAAAGCCAGCCACTTCGGTACCAACCATTCCACCCTTGTTATGGAAATTATCAACCCGCAGAGCTGCCAATACACTCAATCGGTCGGTTAGGTTAAGTACGTCGGACAAAAAGCCGCTGTAGGTGTCCTTGATACCCGAAAGAGGATACGTAAAATCAGGAGCTTTTGTGGCATACAAAGCCGCCAAAGCCGCTCCACCAAACTGGCTGTAATCGTAGCCCGACGTAATGGGTGCGGTATCGTAGGTACTACCGAAGAAGAGCTGATTCGAGTTGACATGCAGATAATCTAACCCTATTACGACACGGTTCCGTAGGTTACCTAACCGAAAATCACCATTGAACAGTTGCTGGATTTCCAGAACATCGTTGGTACTGTTGCGGGTCGATTGATCAGCTCTTACTAATAGGTTCGATCCTACTGTTTTGCCATCCGGAATTATATAAAAATAGGGACCGAATCCATTCGAGAAACTGTGACTGGTACTGATATTGGTCGACGATCGGAACGATTGAGAAATCAGATAATTTACCTGCCCAAAGAGGTTCGTACTGCGCGATTGCTGCGTCAGGCCAGGCCCCATATACGAGTTACGGTAGTCAACTGTTAACTGATCGGCACTGGAAGCGCCAAGCGTACTGCCGGGTACGTAGAAAAAGAAAATCTGCTTACCTACACCCTCAATCCGGTAAATTTCGGCGTCCAGTTGAATGGACAATCGATCGTTGGGTTTGAATAACAAACTTGGCGCTACTGCAAGCCGACGGCTGAAACCCTGCGTTTGAAAAGTGCCTTCGTGGTTGAACGCTGTGTTTAAACGCAGCATCAGATTCCGGCTTTTGTTGAGGGGAGTGTTTAGATCAAGGCTAGCACGCTGAAAATCGTAGCTCCCCGCCGACAGGCTCACTTCGCCCCCAAAGGTTTCGTAGGGTTTCTTGGTCACCCGATTCACTAAACCGCCATAGGACGTAAGCGAACTTCCAAACAAAGTAGCTGATGGGCCTTTTATTGTTTCCAGCTTTTCCAGGTTTGCCGCGTCGATGTCGCTGGTCACATTACCAGCCAGACCATTCCGTAACTGACTCTGCACAATGAAGCCACGACTACTGTAATAGCTACCGCCGTCGCCCGCCCGGCCCGTTGCTTCCCACATTTTCTGAATGCCCGGTGCGTTACGCATCGCATCATCAACCGAAAAAACGAGTTGCTCTGTCAGCAACTCCTTACCGATCGTATTATACACCTGCGGATTTTCCAGATTTTTCAGTGGCATCTTCGACACATAGTCGCTGGAAGAACGCGAAAACCGATTGTTACGGCTGGCATTTACGATTACCTCTGTCAATTGCGATGCGCTTTCTGTTAGCGTGAAATCGACCGTAACTGTTTCAGTCCCGTTAGAGGTTATTGTTTGCTCCACTGTTTTCAAGCCAATGGCTGATACCTGGATCTGATACGTACCGGGTTTGATATGGCTGATCGTAAAGTCGCCTTTCGAGTTGGTAATGGCCCCCTGCCCTTTTCCTTTCAGACTGACAGTTACGGCCTCAGCAGGGTTTCCGTCGGAGGTTTTTACAATTCCCCGGATAGTTCCTCCTGATTGAGCTTGTGCGGCTATGGCTACCGACACCAAAAATAACACATGTAGTAATTTAGCAATATTCATTTGTACTATTATTTAGAAATATTCTAAAGAGTCACAAATGAACGGCACGATCCGGTGAAATAAAAATTATTTTTATTAATTCTAAATAAATATCTGGCGATTAGTAGTCATTTTAATCAATAGGCCTCCCTTTATTTTTCATTCTCGCCGGATAAATTGAGTTGAATTAAATAAGCGTCGAATTGACTAGGTAACCCCTATCAGCCCACAGCTTTAGCTGTGGGCTGATAGTTAGGTTTTTCGGCGATTAATTTCTTCAAGTCAATAAACCCGGCGAGAATGAAAAATAATAGCAAAACTTAACAATCTGATTATCAGCAACTATAAATCTAATTGTAAAGCCTGTTAATTTGAATTGGTATCCTGTTCGATGGTTGGGTCAAATTCCCATAAATCATCGTAACTGGTTGTGCTGTTGATGCCAGTAGTTATATAGCCTTTGCCATTAATGGCGAATCCAAACGCGTTTAAACGAGTACCACCTTCAAAAACCCCAAACTCGGCCCAACTATCGGCATCGGGATTGTATTGCCAGACGGTCGCACTCCCATCGCCAACCGTTATATACCCTCGAGTCCCAATGGCAAAGCCTACACCATAACTACGAGCCACGTATTCGCCATTGTCGGTATCGAACTCATCTTTTTCAATCCATAAATCCTGCGCCGGATCGTAGGCCCACACATCGGTTAAAGCGGCTCCGTTTGTACCTGTAGCAACGTAGGCTATATTGTTGATCACAAAGCTCACGGCGCCTATTCGTTTAGCCCCACCAAACGAAGTTGTTTTTTCCCAACTCGCCGTTTCAGGGTTGTAGGTCCAGAAATCTTTCAGGTAATTCCCATCGTAACCTGTGCCAACGTAACCCTTGCCATTTACGGCAAAAGCCACCGCATTGCGTCGTGCTGTACCACCAAAATCAGCGATTTGCACCCACGTATTAGCAGTTGGATCAAACTCCCAAAAGTCTTTTAATCGAGTCGTGTTCGCATCGACGCCCGTGCCAACATAACCTTTGGTGCCCACAGCGAACCCGACTCCCGCGCTCCGGGCAACTCCGCCAAAATTGGCCATCTGGGTCCAGGCATTCGTTGACTGATCATACGCCCAGAAGTCGTTCAATAACTCATTCGACGAGCTAATGCCTGTACCGATATAGGCTACATTTCCAATAACAAAGCCCGTTGCGGCACTACGGCTCACGCCATCAAGGTCAGACTTGGTTATCCAGTCGCCTAATGTTGTAACATCTGAGCCAGAGCAGCCAACCAGCAGCGCCGTCCAGCCAACACAGATAAAAAATAGAACTCGATTCATAACCTTGTGCGTGAGTAGAGTTGTCGTTTGTTCAGAAGAGAGTGGTGTTCGAAAATGCATATGAAAATAAATTGATTACGAGGAAGTTAGACGCAAAGCTGTATCGAGCAACCGGTGCTGCCGCTCTGCTGAATGGATCAGTGAATTGTGTTTACGGGTATGGTTATTTCAATTACCTCCGTTTTTTTGTCAATAAATGACCCTAACGATGATAGAGTGCTTAGTGGAGGGACGGTAAAGGAGGAGCCCGATAGTGTGTCCGAGACGGGGCCTAACGCGGCATTCTTCAGTGCTTTGTTTGTATCTCCTAACAGAGGACGACTAGGCGGTACATCAACTACCGAGATAGGACTATTTGTTGTATCAACCTGTCGCGAGTTAGCTACTAGCGTAACAGCAATTGGTGGTATACCGCCCTGGGTAGTCCATTCACGACTCAAAATTGTATCGCCTGCGAGCGTGACGTTCAGGTCAACGATTAACACGCTATCCCCTTGCGTATTACTTAATTTCTGGACAAGTGAATCAGGGACTGAAAAGAGTAAATTGGCAATGACTGCGCTAGAATCTGAGGAGTTATGGGCCAGCCCATTGAGGTTGCCAGCCAAACTATCTTCCAGAACAGGCTCCGTTTTGGCATACCAGGCAATAAAGCCACCAGCCTGACCAGTCGTATCGGCCTGAGTAGACGAACGTGATTCGAGGACGCTTTCGGTCGTTCTGCTTTTGTCGCGAGTAGACTGCACGGTTTTGCTATCCGCAACTACTTCGTGCAGGTAATTTAAAATCCATTTGTTGAGCGCCTGCTTCTCGGCGGGCCCGCTCGGTATTCGGTCAATATCGATCTCCTCCTCTGCCTCATTCGAGCAACCTGAAAGAGATAGCATAACGGTCGCAAAGAGCAACCATTTAAGTGGCTCTTTGCGGACAATCTGCGTCTGAAAACGAATAGAGTCTGCAATCGTCAAAACGAGATTTCTCATCTTGATTTGGTTAAGTTTACCTTCGTTCGAATGATATAGCTACTTCCGATACGAGGTTCCTAAACCCAGCGTTGCACTTTAAATGACCTGAACTGGCCTGTTTAAGCTATTTTAACAAAATGCAATTATGTAAACTTAGTCGGTCCCGCCACTGATCAGTTGACGTCTATTCCCGACCGTAATCATCCTAATTTTCTGACAGGCAGAAAATTAGAAATCATTAAACGATCAAGGTCTTTTATTACTTCTTCGAAAAAACGGGCTATTTAGTGAACCGTCCGGCTTTAAAGGCGGCTTTAAATTGAGCATAATCCTGGTATACCTGCAACGCGTAGGATTCGGCTCTTCCCAATAGCTCGGGGGCCCAGTCTGACTGATTCGCGAAATCAATCAATCGATCCGCGGTGGCCGACCCCTCCCGGCCCCCACTACGAAGATGAGCGGAAGCCGTTAACTGCGCCATTGTTTCGATTAGAGGAAGTAGTTGCTGTATGGCCCGAATCCGTTTCGCTTTCAGCCGATCGGCTTGCGGTTGCAGGTAGCGCACCACAAAATACTCATTATTGGGGCCTTTCATTGACCAAAGATTGGCCGGAGGAACATCCTGTAACCGATTTTGCAACGTGACAACCCGAGTGGCCTGATCTGACCAGGACGGTTGAGGTATGCCTACGTAAGGTTCCGCAACAGATGGGCGAGTGGCTTTTAAATCAAGCAAATGCAGTTTCCCCGTCGGACCTTTTGCCAACGCAACATAGCGGTTTAGCCCAATGCTACTCGTACCGGCAATTCGGAGCGCTACATCGCGAAGCTCGTATCCGTCTTGCTCCCGCAAAGCAGTCGTTAGCCAATTCCTCACAGATTCACGTTCCTCACCAACCAACGGGCGAATCTGTTTATGAACGATTTTTCGTTTGAGTCCTGTGCCACGCGTATAACTTTCAATCAGGTCGGCCCGTGTTTGCTTAGCCGCTTTAGTCAGAAACTGCTTCAGAACGCCATCCGCCGTTTCCCGTTCTATGGATCGGGGTTTCCCCTGCAACAGCATTTTTGTATAGGCCGCCAGAAACTGCTGCGCCAAAAACCGACTCGTTTCAACCGGATAGTTTAACAATTTAGGGGCACCTGCTAAAAATAAACTGGTCACAAGTCGCCCAATATCGGCCGTACAGGGCGCTAACAGAGCTTCATCGAAGTCATTAATATCGAAGTATACCAATCTATTCTGCCCTTTAAACGAGCCAAAATTCTCAAGGTGTAAGTCGCCACAAACCCAGGTATTTGGATGTTCTTTCGCATAAGCGGCAATCGGCCAGTCCTTGTAAAACAGATATGGTGTAGCCCGGTAAAATCGGAAAGGGCTCTCAGTCATGGCTTCATATTTAACCTTGAGGAGGTCTTTCCGCCGGTCCTGATTAGCCGTCCGAATGCGCTCCAGCAATTCATCAACACGGGTCATACAGTTTGTAATCTGGTTAAGCGAATGAACGTCAATTGAGTGTATGACAAGTTTATTTTTCGACAGGATTAACAGGATAAAACAGGATTTGTGGTGTCTTTTTAAATCCTGTTAATCCTGTCGAAAAATAAACTTGTCCCTAAGTAAAGGCTAATTTAAACGAGCACTTAGTTGAGACAATTAAAACCGAATTAGTTTACCTTCCACTTGACCTTGTTGCTTCGTGTATTGAACTCCGCTGGTTTTTATACCCTGACTATTGAGTAGCGAGATGGTGCCCCCTTTATTGGCTAAATTAAAATTACTATCGGCTGTGATCTTGATTTCGGCAGTGCCATAAGCCCCAATGGTTACGTTATGGATCACAAACTCCTGCCGATTTCGATCGACCAGCTTCCAACCATCGAGCAAAATGTCGGTATCGGTAACGTTGATCAGAACGACTTTCTCTTTACCGGTTTCGTTGCCCTTAGGATTTACCAAAGCAGCCGCAATGACAACCTCGCCATCCACCTGCGTATCCACAACTGGGGTATTATTATCCGTAGTGCCTGTGATGCGGTTACCCGTCTGATCGTCGGTATGTAAGGTAGCCGGATTAAGCGTATTAAACTGGGTCTGGAAAGCTAGCAGGATCGCCGTCCAGCGATCTAAGCTTGGGTAATAAATTAACAAACCACCATCCTGAAAAACGCCATTATCTTTTTCGAACGAGCCACGTGGATTTCCCTGGTTCATGTGGATGTCATGCAATCCCTGATCTTTCATCTCGTGAAAATAGGTATCGGGCTTGGTCGTACCTGGCCACTGCTCACCAAAGGCAAAAATCCGGGCGTTTGGGTCTGCCTTCGATTTGTCCAGTGCTGAGGTCAGTTTATCTTCCAGGTCGTTATCTAAACCCGGCAAATTATTGGGCAGAACGAGCATTTTATTAAAATCGCCGACCATATTCCGCCGTAAAAAATCCAGACCAAACTGCTTTCGTTTGGCCGTATCGTTGATATTGTAATTCCCATTTTGCGGGAATGCTTCGAGCAAACGGGCACATAGTTCATGCTGATAATTATCGTCGACAAAAGCCATCAACATAGAGCCATCCTGCGAACGGACATTAACCGCAATCCGGTAAAAATCAGTACTGGTATTAAGTTTTATCTCGAAGTGATTGGCATCTGGCGCCATGAGGCCCCGGTCGTAGCGGCCCACAAGCAGGTGATAGTTGGATAGTGACATTGTCATGTAGTTTTGAAAGTACACCGCAATGAATCAATTAGTCGACAACTATCTCGTAACTTCTTATTAAGCTTTTATTGCTCTTATTAAACGGTAGCTAGTACTCTGGTAAAATAGATTCTAGGGGATTCTATTTTGACAAAGCACTAGTTACCAGCAAACTTCAAAATCGCTCCAGATTGCCTGCTTTAGTTTGCATCCAATATCAATGGCCATGAACTGACGTTATTCATGATTTTATCCGGTTTGTTATTATTTGGTTGTGCTCTGTTGGCGTTCTCCCTCAGCGCAGTTTGTGGAGGTGGAGCAGGGCTTTTACTCCTACCCATATTGGGTTCGCTGTTACCCGGCGCTCAGGTTCCGGCGACCTTGTCGATTGGTACCGTTTCCAGTTCTATTTCCCGTATTGTGGCTTTCTGGTCACGCATTCGCTGGGAAGTAGTCGGTTGGTTTGTGCCTCCTGCCCTACCCGCCGTTTGGTTGGGTGCCCGATTACTGAGCTATATAAATCCGCTTTATCTGGAACTCTTGATGGGCTTATTTTTAATGGCCAATCTGCCGCTGATTTTCCGTCCCAGCAAAGAATTGGCCGAAATGAATCCCTTGCCTAAAGGCTATCTGGCACTCATTGGCCTGGCAGCGGGCTTTGTTTCAGGATTAACAGGCGCAGTGGGTTTACTATTCAATCGATTTTATTTACGCTACGGCATGACCAAAGAAGAAATCGTAGCTACCCGAGCGGCTAACGAGGTTATGCTTCATGGGGTAAAACTGGCTCTATATGCATCTTTTGGGCTATTGACCGGAAAAGCACTGACATTTGGAGCTATGATCGCCCTGGCTGCCATGCTTTCCTCCTGGGGAATGAAATGGATACTCCCTCGCCTAAGCGAAAGTCTGTTCCGACGGGTGGGATACACGGCTATGGTGGTTTCGGGGTTGAGTTTATTTACGGAAGCCGCTGGTCAAGTATTAACCAAGACACCCATCGGTATCGATTATTCGCCCGTGGCCAACGGCATGACTACGCAGCTTCAATGGCGGAATAAACTGTTTTCGCTGGAGTTTGAATACGATGAGGGTTTCGCATTTGAGCATAGCATCTCCTTCCACGAACTCCCTATAGCCAAGCAAACAAAGGTAACGGCGCTGAGTCGAGGGGCTGATAAAGTGATGCTGGAAGAAGTGTTTAGTATCGACAAGCATTCGTATGAAGTCTATGTCTATCGAAACGGGAAACTGGAAAAGTTTGATCTGTAGGTGCGTTGGCAAAAAATAGATTCTGCTGATACTATAGATTCTTTAGATACTCTGGATTCTGTTGATTCTATTGGGATAGTATCCATAGTATCTAGAGAATCAACAGAATCCAGAGTATCTAAACCAGCACCAGTCCGCCCAACCTCATACGAATTTGATAACACAGGGCTCCGTGAGTAATTAGCTAGAATTATCTACTTTAGTCGAGGTATTACACGCCAGACGTAGTTCTCCATCTTTCATTAGCCCAAAACAAACAACTTATGAAAAGAGTATTTGCCCTTATTTTGGTCAATCTAGCAGCCGGTGCTATCGCATTCGCGCAGGCCCAAACCGTTAACTTAAAGCCCGTTTGGGAAAGCGACACCACCTTAACGACGCCCGAATGTGTTTTGGTCGATCCAGCTAAAAAAGTGCTTTATGTAGCCTGTATCAATGGCGGTCCCAAGCTCGAAAACAAAGGCAGTTTCATTGCTAAAGTGGGACTGGATGGCAAGGTGCTCAACTTGAAATTTACCGAAAACCTCAACTCGACCAAAGGCATGGGCATTTTGGGCGATAAGCTGTACGTTACAGAAATGAATCAGGTGGCCGAAATTTCATTGGCAACCGGTAAAGTTCTTAAGCGTTACCCCATCGAAGGGGCCAAATTCCTCAATGATATTGCCGTCGATACCAAGAAAAATATCGTATACATTTCGGACTCTAACGACAGTAAAATCTGGGCCTTGAGTGGTGGAAAAACCAGCCTTGTCTTATCAGGCGATCCCCTCAAAGGAACCAATGGCCTTTATGTCGAAAATGGGCAGGTATTAATCGGCAATGGCGATGGCTCGCTGCTGTCGATGAACCCAGAAACCAAGAAACTGACCACGTTAGGCAAGGTATCGGGCGGTATTGATGGTATCGTTGCTTTGGGAAACAAGGAATACATCGTTACCGAGTGGGCTGGTAAGATCTGGCACGTTCGCGCCGATGGCAGCACAGAACTAAAACTGGATAGCTCGAAAGAGAAAATCAATACGGCTGATATTGGCTACTACCCTGCCACGAAGATGCTGTTCGTACCGACTTTCTTCCATAATACGGTAAAGGCTTATTCGCTTAAGTAAATATTCCTTTACAAAAAATTACAAAGCCCTGATAGTTAAAACTTTCAGGGCTTTGTAATTAACTATTTTTGAGCTGGTTTAAACTGCTATTGATTGAGTGTCGAGTTTGTCATTCCGACTTTAGGAGGAATCTCAAGCTTGCCTTATGAGGGATGTTGAGATTCCTCCTAAAGTCGGAATGACAAACTCATGGCGATTTTTGATTGAAAAAATTAAACAGGTATATACTTTACCCAAGACCAAACTGGCTAGCGATCAATCTGAATAGGAATCTGGATATAGCTATCCGTAGACCACTGAATCGTCAGCGGTTTCCCAGCATCCTTAATTGTTTCCTGACTTACGTCTTTGCCCGTACCGTAATTGATCTGGGCAAACGAGTTCTTATCGATATTCAACACCACCAGTAAACGGCTCCCTTTGCTTACCTTCCGACTAACGAATCTTGTCTTCGAGAACGGAATGGTCTCCCAAGCCCCAGGGCGCAACAACTGTCGACGGCTTGCATCGCGGGCATAACTGGCCCGTCCCAAAAAGTACGACAATGCGAAATATTCGCCCTGTGGGGTCACTTCATAGAGTACGACCCCGATATCCATATCTTTTTTGTTGATCATCGCCTTTAGCTCTCCCGAAAACATTCCACTCACGGCGGCCTCCTGCTCGAAGGGATCGCTGATAAAAAACAGCCCGTTAGTCCGGTTCAAGGTTTTTCGGATGATCGGGTCCGGGTAGTAATCGTTGTTGGAGGTAGTTCGGTCGGCCAAATTAACTACCTGTTTTAGTGTCTTTGCCGTTGTCGGTCGTTGCTTACTGAGCCGATAATTTGCACCTTCTTTCTGGTTTGTCAGGTAAAGTCGTAAGCTGGTTTTACTCACCTCGGCAAGCGAAGGAGCATGTGCCCACGTGTTGCTCCCCATGACTTCATAGTTGATCTTGTCTGTCAACAACGCTGGCTTTTCTGCCCCTTTCAGGCTATAGTCCAGCCAATCGAAGGTGATTTTCCTGGTATTGATCAACGCGATGGGGTCCACCTGATAATCGCGCAATACCGGAACGCCACCCTGCTGGGCACCAAAATGATCGTAAGGACCAATAAGCAGATAATGTTCGGCGGTTGGATTGTATTTATAATGCTCGGTAACGTACTGCATGGCCGAAATTTGTCCGTCATCGTAATAGCCAGTAATACTCAAAATGGGAATCTTAATCTTCGAAAATTCAGGTCCATAAGGTACCATGTTTTGCCAGTAAGCGTCGTAGTCCGGGTGCTTCAACCAGCGTTGTAACCAAGGATTAGGCGTCCCGTCGATACTGTCGATTCGGTTGTAAGCCGCTCCTGATTCGTACCATCGGTTGCGCATCCGACGCCAGCGTTGATTGTCGTTATTGGCCTCATTATCCAGATACTTCGTATTCGTCACATAAAATGCCCACTGATAATTCGCATTCAGAAACACATTATTCTCCATCGGCAAACCCTGTCCCGGAATAGCTGCAACGTAGGGAACGATCGTCTTCAGCGCCGGGTGTGGGTATTTCAGGGCCGCCCACTGCGCAAAGCCGGAATAACTTCCTCCATACATACCCACTTTTCCGTTGCTCCAGGGCTGCGCAACAATCCAGTCAATGACCGAATTCACGTCTCTGGCCTCGTGTTCGTAAGGCTTTATCGGGTCCGGGCTCAGTCGTTTGCCCCGCGTATCGGCCACCATTCCGACATACCCTCGGGTAGCCGAATACTTTGCTTCGGCCAAACTCCTATCCGTGTTGGAATAAATAAAGAACATCAGCGCTGTAGGTTGCGGAGTTGTAATGCCCCGTTTACGAACCACTACAGCCGAAAGGATAGCCCCCTCCTTGGTTTTGATCAGAACGCTATCGTCTATGATAAACCGATGCGCATCATCAGCCTTTACTACTGGTCTGGCCACTTCTTCGATCTGCCGATAAACCTGCCATGTATTGTAACTTGTACAGAGTGCAATGGCTTCTGCGAAATCCAGGTTATCGGTTTTGTATTTCGCCAACAGCGTAGCAAAGTCATTCTGAAGACTGGCTACGCCATTCCGGCTGACGAAAGCGGTAGAAATAGCCAACGCCCGCCGATCCGTCAATCCCGCAAACAGAGTACTCAATAGCGGTTTGGCATGTGCCGCAAAACTCCCTCCATCTTTTAACTGACTTAAACGAGCCCCGGCAAAAAGCTCATACTGCTTGTAGAGTAATTCCGCCAGCGAATCCGTCGACAACGATCGTACAGCCATAATGCTCTTTCTCGCTTCTGCGTACTGACCCGCCACAAGTTGCAGCCGAAATCTTGTGTCAAAAAAGGCCTTTTGATCAGTTTGTGGCTGATAAACTGCGAGTACGTTCGTCGCTAACGTCTGCATCGACTGCGCTAACTGGAGGCTGTCGGTTGTGTTTACTAGAGGCAACTGGAAGGACTGTGCAATGCCTGTTGTAGACAGGAAAAGGCATAGGAATCCCAGCATGAGTGCTTTGGTCATGTCGTTTCGTTGTTTGTTAATTAGCTTATAGTTTCCTCAGATTCCGGAGTCGAACCGATTGGCGATCCGAAACCGTTAGCGTTTGTCCGGTGGTCAGCGTAACGGTCAATCGGCCATGCTCGGCGGTATTGATCGCTTGAATGAAGTTTAAGTTGATAATCTGAGCCCGGTTAATCCGAAAAAATAGCGTCTCGTCCAGCGTTTTGACTAACTGGTTTAAGGAGCTTTTTAACCAGACGCTTTTTTCTTCGTAAAATAGGCGGGCATAATTATCCATGGATTCGATCAGGTGAACGCGCTCCCAGCGAACAAACTGATAGCGATCTTTATCCTTTACAAAAACTTGTTTGCTCTGAGCAGCGGAGGGCTGTTTCAGGACCAGTTTAGCGATGGCCTGCGCAAAGCGTTCAGCCCGAATCGGTTTCAGCAGGTAATCCAGGGCACTCACCTCAAACGCCCTGAGCGCATACTGATCATAAGCCGTGGTAAAGATCACGTCGGGCACCTCTGGCAAAGCCTCCAGCAAATCGAATCCAGAGCGTTCGGGCATCTGAATGTCCAGAAATAATACGTCAGGCCGTTTCTCTGCAATCAATTCCTGAGCTTCATCGGCGTTTCTGGCTTCACCAATACACTCCAGTTCCGGGAAGCTGGCGATCAGGCGTTTAAGCTCCATACGAGCATGCCGTTCATCGTCGATAATCAGGACGCTTATCTTCTTCATCGGATTGGAATTCGTAGAATAGCCGAAACAACCCCTTCTGGTTCATTCAGGACCTCCAATGTTGCCTTACCGCCAAACGTCAGTTGCAGGCGCTCTGTCAGGTTCGTCAATCCCAGACCCGTTACGGGCATATGTGCATCGAGATAACCGGGATTTTGCACAACGATCTTACTAAAATCACCTGCCTTTTCAATCCTGATTCGGATATGGCCACCCGCCTTTCGGGTATTGATGCCGTGTTTAATGGCATTTTCAACCAACGTCTGAATGGATAATCGCAGCACTTGTACCGATGCCAGTTCATCGTCTACGTCTATCTGGTATGTCAGCCGTTCTTCGAAGCGAAGTTGTTCCAGCTCCAGATAATCGCGAACCAGATTGAGTTCGTCTTTTACTGAGACGAGAACCTCATTTCCTCCATAGAGGCCTGTCCGCAACAAATCCGACAACAGATCGACCGCCCGTCTGGCCGACTCCGGTTCATCAACTACCAACGCTTTGATCGTATTGAGAGAATTGAACAGCAAATGCGGGTTAAGCTGAGCCGACAGGTTACTCAGACGAGCCTCTCTGGTCATGATTTCCAGTCGGGCCTTCTCTTTCGTGAACCGGACTTCCCGTTGGGCATAGTGATATAAATGATACGCGAGCAGCCAGATTGACATCAGCCGAATGCCCGCAATAAAAATAGCTTCGCCATTCAGTTGGATAAACGACTCAAAATTTTGCGGGGGACCTGTTACAAACCACCATCGGAACAATAGTATTTTAAGCACCGTCACCACCAGATAAGCGAATCCCAGAACAAGCACGGTCGGAATCAGTCGCTTTAGCAGTGGGTTAATTTCCAGATCAGTCCAGTGGTGCCGCAAGGCGAAATTCCGGTACACATGCGTAATCAGGCTGTACACCGCCACATCTGTTATAAACTGAAAGATGCCCAAGGCCACATTGAACCGACCACCCATCATGCCCGTATAGCCCCAATACAGTGCAGCCAGCGACCAGCCCACTAATTGGCATTTCCAGTAAAGCGATAGTTGGTTTTTCAAGGGGGTGTTCGCTTAGGGTAGGCCAAAGCAACACAATCTATGCGCAACAATAAAATAAAGTACAGGAATGCGTCATTTTGGGGATAAGCGCAGTCTTTCTTGACAGGATTAACAGGATGGACAGGATTAAATAACAGAAATAAAAATCCTGTTTTATCCTGTTAATCCTGTCAAAAAGAACTTGTCATACACACAATTCATTAATTTGGCGTGCATGGTCATAAACTTCTCTTTCTAATGACAACTGTATTTATTACCGGCGCAGCAGGTGGTCTGGGACTCTCTGTCACCCAAACGCTGCTAACCCAGGGTCATCGTGTTCTTGCCGCGATTCATTCCGCAAAAGACAAACAACAGCTACCGACTGGATTTCCGGATAGTCTGTTCACCTACGAAATTGATTTAACCAACGAAGCGGCAGTTACTACCTTGATCGAGCAGGCCGTTACAGCTCACGGGCCCATTGATGCGGCTATTCTGTTAGCCGGTGGTTATGCCAATGGCACGCTGGCCGAAACCGATGGCACGTTGATTGATAAAATGATGACGATCAATTTTAAAACGGCCTACACCACGGTTCAGCCGCTTTTCACTCACATGAGTCAGCAACCCACTGGTGGACGGTTTGTGTTGATCGGTGCCCGACCCGCTCTGGATGCGCAGGCAGGCAAAACGGCGGTGGCGTATGCCTTGTCAAAATCACTGGTGTTTCAATTGTCTGATCTGATCAACGCGTCGGGCAATGGACAAAACATCTACTCGACAGTCATTGTGCCCAGCATTATCGATACCGCCCTAAATCGGCAAGCCATGCCCGACGCTGATTTCACAACCTGGGTCGATCCACAAACGATTGCCGAAACGATTGTCTTTGTCTTATTTGGCGAAGGCCGCGCCTTGCGCGAGCCGGTGTTGAAGGTATATAATCAGGCGTAGGTGCTAATTGCGCTTTGTTTTTAGCCCCTCTCCCGTTTTGGGAGAGGTGAGAAAGCCATGCTCCTATCCTAAATTTTAGTTGATAGTGCCCCCCTTTTACGGCATCAGTTCAATTTGCCGAAGCCAGTGAAGGCACCGGCCAAACCATTCGTCGAAGGCAGGCGTCTTTAAATAGCCGTGTTCCCCCTTGGCATATAGGTGCATATCGGTGAGGATGCCATTGCGTTGCAGGGCTTCGTAAAAAATCAGACTGTTGGCAACCGGCACCACCGTATCGTCGCCCGCATGGGTCAGAAAAGTGGGGGGTGTTGTTGCGTCGACGTGCTCTTCGTTCGAATACAGGCGGATCTGGTCCGGGCTTGGCGTAGAACCCAGCAGATTCGTACGTGTGCCCGCATGCCCAATCCGTTCCGTCAAACTAATAACCGGGTACACCAGAACCATAAAGTTCGGGCGCAGGCTGACATCTGTTGGATTCTCAATCAACGACTTACCAAAATGCGTTCCGGCTGTTGCCGCCAGATGTCCACCCGCCGAGAAGCCCATAATTCCTATTTTTTGCGGGTCTACCTGCCACTCAGCCGCCCGTTGCCGAACCGTCTTTATCGCCTGTTGCGCATCCTGTAACGGGCCAATGGATTTGTTGAGCATGGTTTCGTCACTCGGCAATCGGTATTTCAAAACGAAGGCCGTAATACCCTGTTTGGCAAAAGCTTCGGCCACATCGTACCCTTCCCGCTTGATCACCAGGACGCCATAACCACCACCCGGACAAATGATCACCGCCGTACCATTGGCTTTCCCCTTGGGTGGCAAAAAGAGGGACAGCGTCGGACGAGACACCTTGGAAACAATAAAATCGGCCCGCCTGATTTCGCCGTCGGGCATGTCTTTGGCATTGGGAATTAGACCGGAATAGAGTGGAATTTCCTGCTGCGCCAGGCACGCCGTTGAGAGAAGGAGGAGAGTAATCGAGAAACGAATAGATTTGATCATTTTTTTTGTCATTCTGTTTTTGTCATTCCGACGCCAGGAGGAATCTCAAGCTTGACTTATTAGGGACTTTGATCAGACGGCCGAAGCGGATTCCTCCTGGCGTCGGAATGACAAAAAATGAGATTTCTACCTACCCTTCACCAACCTATATTTCTTTTCCTCCTTCTTTACCACCGACCAGGCTGTTTTTCGCAACTGCTTTGCAAACGCCTTGTCTACACCGTCTGGGCAGAACGTCAATTTAACCGGTGACTCATTAAACAGGAAACTATACCAAACCAGACCACCCAGATAGCAACCGGCGTCGTTGGCATGGTGTGAATCGAACGCCAGTTTCCCGTTATCCCAGCGATAACCCATGTGCAACGAATGCGTTTGATTAGGCAAAGCCGGTGATTGTGGATGGGTAAAATCAAACGCATGATCGGGATGATAGGCCCAATTAGCCGTTTCGTTCATTTTCCAGAACGCATCGCCATTCGGAATAATGGCAATACCCAATTCGTCGGCGATGGTACGATAAGCAGCCCTTGATTTCTCCCACATTTGTTCGGCACTCTTCGCCGAGTCACCCGGAGCGATCTGGCTAAAATCCTTTGAATCGGAGCGGTACGCCCAGGTTTGGTGGAAGACTACCGTAGCACGCGGTTGTAGCTTTTTAACGTACTCGTATAATTTTCGGGCATAAGGCCGATAGGTTTCCACATTTCCCGACAGAATCGAAGCCTGCTGGATGGTCACCACATCCCATTGTCCTTCAGAAAGGAGCATTTTCAGGGATTTCCCAGTATAGGGTTTCCCTTTCGGATCATCGGGGTTACGCTCGGCAGCTTCTGCATGTTCCCAATGGCGCTGTAACGAACTCCCCCCTAGTTCAGCCCGCCCGATGATCAGCGCGTGACCGCCTTCTTTGCTTAACTCTGGCAAGAATTTTGACGCATTTTGCGAAAAACTATTGCCAATCATAAATAAATGGATGGGTTGCTTGCCAGGGGTTGCAGCAACTGGCGTCGACTGCGAAAAGGCAAGTACACGGATAAAACAAAGTACCAACAGCAAATAAACCTTCTGTTGACCAATCGGACGGGAAATATGCATTAGCAATACTCGAATGAATAGATAAAAACCTTGTATGGTAAAGAGGGTATCTGGTAAAATCTATCCACCGAAGGGGGCACAAAGATCGCAGATATTTCTTCATCGCTCAAGTCCAATCTTTTCAATAGCAATAGAGGGAAAGTCTGAAAAGCGGCTTAAATATTGGCGAAGCTGCTCAGGAGTCAACTCTTCTGAGAAGTTTTTCTCCTGAAAAGTACCTTCTATCGATTGATTGTTACTAGGTGTATTAAACTCACCAAACTTACCATGTAATTGAATGGGTCCAGATCGAATTAAGAGATTGCCATCTATTACATTTCCCTTTGGCGCTGTTGGGTTTTCTGATAAAACATTTTTCAAATTAGGATATGCCTGTTGCCAGCGAGATGATTCATAGGGCACTGCATTAAGACGGTCTCGATACTCACCTTTTTCAGTACTTATATTCAAACTAATTCCCCTGTCGTCAGCTCTAACGCCAATTTCGCAATCAATAAGCACATTATTAACAAGACGATTATCACGCCCCCCTCCTAAAAGAAAGGCAGTACCAAAGATTTTATAAAAAACGTTGTTATAAGCCTGTATTCCACTGGCCATATCATCTAAATATATCCCACTAGTATATATCCAACTCTTAAGAAGGAGTAAGCTATCTATCAACTTAGGGATATGATGAATGTAATTATACCGTAATATATGTCCACGAGCTGTCCAGTCACGCCCCGTATAAATGGCTCCTGCATCATTTGTCTCCTGGCATACATCATGAATTTCATTAAACTCCATAAGATGATTGTTTCCGGTATAAATAATGGCGCTATGAGGGGCATGATGAATTAAATTATGAGCAACATGAATGCCGACCCCAGATAGGTTAATAGCTGGGCTATAGGTTCTTCTAAACAGGCTATAGTCGGAAAGCTGGTTGTTCGAAATAAAGTGACCTGAACTTATAAGTGAAGAGCGATCTCCCCCGGAGACTTCAAGCCCCCCCATACCAATATTTGCGATAGTACATTTCAAAACGGCATGGTTTAAACCTCCTTTTATAACTATTGCTTGATTGCCAATAGCATGAAATGTACAGTTTTGAACTTTGTTGGCGTGTCCACCCGTAATTTGAATTGCCGTACCACGCAGACTCATAAACTCAAAACCATCGAAAGTAATATTGGCGGTATTGGTCAGTGTCAGTGCAGGTTTAGCAGCAAGCGTAAGCTCAATTATGGCCGACGATATTGCCTCTGGGGGATATAAATACAAAATTTTCGTTTTCCGATCAATGTACCATTCGCCAGGCTGATCTAGTTCAGATAAGATATTAAATACATAAAATCGTTTATTAGCTTCTACTCCATACTTATGAGATAAGCCTAACGTAAGTAATCTGTTTATGCTATCAATTTTAGCAATAGGTATTGCATCATCTGCCCAATCTTGACTCCAGTAACCATGTGCCCAACCATCTAGCTCCAATCTCCATCTATCTAAATGCGAGTCCGTTACTTGAAATGTTGCCCCCCTATTGATTCTTACAGAGTCCGTCAATAGTATTTTACCGGTGTGAATGAAGCCTGTATTTGGATAGCGAGCAAGTGTTAAAAACTTACCATTAAAGACCACCATAGGCCCAGTAGGCTGTATTGGTCTAGGGAAGCCAAACGGTTTAATTAACCCCAGGTCTGGAATATTCAAGTTCTTTAAATCCAACTGAACAACCTGCTTGCGAACCAAAGGGTTAAGCCGACCCAAAACGGATGAGTCTGTAATATGCCTAAAGTCTGCTCCTGCTAAACGCAGACCTCCACTGAATTTGACTTGTGCTTTGGGTAAAGCCCGGTAATTAATAGGCGCGGAAGAAGTACCACTATCTGCCTCGGTGAACGAAAAACCCTCCTGCGGAATGGCGTAATTTCCTTTTTCAAACCAAACTGTTATTCCTTTAGAAGGCAATTTCCCTGACTTAATGAGTGATCTTACAGCCTGTTGTGCTCCCTTAAGAGTAGCCAATGGCTTTGTTTCGGTACCTGGATTGCCGTCGTCACCATTAGGACTTACATAAACTGATTCGGGCGGTAGTTGAGCTCTTGATGGAGATGAATTACAAAATAATAGCAAAAGCAGGAGTTCCAGCAGTCGTTTCATGAGCCTTATAAGGTTTTAAAATGTCTTGATAACTATATAACTACAAGGCTATTATCAAATTTGGCCAAGGAATTATCAAGATTTATAACTAACTGCTCAATCGATTGTACATTAAATTTTCATTTTATTTCAATCTAGTATACTATAAGATTTCACTTTCTATCTTTTATAATTTTCCATTTATTATTTTCCTTAAAACCTACAATTTAAAGTACATCTCCCTCCTGTCATTAACTATATTTCAATTTAGTACATCCCCCTGATAGTATGGAAGTTACCTCAAAATATCTATTCTTAAGTTTTTATTACTAATACTCAACAAATCTTTCTTTTCTCCTATTATTGCATTATTTTTGTAATTATGCTCTACCAACAAACTGGAACATGCCTTCATTACGTATCCTTTACTTGCCTTTTGCTATACTCGTATTTGCTATACTCATAACGAGCTGTAGCAACGAGTTGATCGTTCAAAAAGACCCGACCGCCCCTAGGGCAGGCGATTACAAGCTTACAGGAGTAACTTCCTATACAATTAATGGCGTCGTTTCTTCAGCACCTGTATCGGGAACTTTGACTGTATTTGTCGGGGAAGACTCTAAAACGTACTATTTTCTGGAGAAAACGAGTTCATACCAGATAGGTTACACAGTTAAATGCACAGGGGAAAAATTCATAATTGGTTATGCACAGGAAAGCACAAAATATGGAAACACCATTTATTATGGAGTACAAAGTGGGGATGGTAGAATTGAAACTAATCGGATTGAAATAAATCGATATGCTAAACCTAATTCAGTAGGAATTGTTTCACCAACTGGCGAGCGTATTGTTTATACAATGCCAATTCAAAAGCACGTCCATATTGAAGCATCCCAATAACATATTGTCTATGCTATTATCCATCACAAAGGAAGAATGGCTTGTCAATAATAAGACGGCCCAAACCAATAGCATTTTTTAAAACAGCTTGTTGCCAGATAAGTCTAGTTATAATTTAATTCAGGTTTAACTAAATTTTCACATAAGTTTTCAAATGGCCTCCACATAGCTTTTTTTGAATAACCACTGTTTAAACAAAAAAACTATAAACATAGTATTGGTCACGGCATACCGCTTAAACAACCTCTTAGGCTCCTGCCCTAGTCGGTATAACCATTCTAAACTTGCTTTTTGCATCCAGTCTGGAGCCCGCTTTTGCATACCCACCATTACAGGTAAAGCTCCACCAATGCCTACCATGCTGGCATTAATTTTGCCTTTCATGGCAGCCATCCATTTTTCCTGTTTGGGACAGCCCAATGCTACAAATACAAAACCAGCTTTGCTCGCATTTATATGGTTGATATATTCCTCCTCTTCACTTGTAGTTAAAGCCCTAAATGGCGGACTTATAAAGCCAGCTAGCTGTAGTGCCGGATAATGCTTCTTACAGTAATCAGCAGTTTTATCTAGCATGGTTTGTGTTCCTCCATAAAAAAAAACGGATATCTTTCTATTTTCTGATTCTTTAAGTAAATCTGGTAATAAATCCATACCGGCTACCCTATCTTGGTCTATACCATATAATAATCTCAGTGCTTTTACCAACGGCATACCATCCGGGGTAATTATATCAGCTCCATTAACCACGGCAGCAAAAGCTTTATCCTTATAAGCCTCTATGCACATGTGTACATTAGCTACACAAATATAGGAGGACGATTTTGCAGCGGCCAGTGAGGTAAGTTTTTGGACAAAATCAGAGTAAGACTGACAAGTGACATTTATACTAATTATTTTCCGTTTAATACTCATTACTTTCCTCTGTTTTTCCAATACTCAAAATAACTTTTACCTTCTCCTTTTAGCCAATTTATAGTTTCAATAACATTCTCATCCAGATTATCATTCGCAACACCAAATGTATTAATTGTGATATCAGTTGGAGCGGGATAATCTTCAATCATATTTCTAAATCTCTCACTATATAGGGGAAATGGAATTTTTATTTTACGAAGGAAATCCCCTCCTTCCGCTATAGTTTTGAAAATGCCAGTGGGTACTCTTTTTAATCGCTTTCCCTTTAATCTCATAGATATACTGTTGAGCCATTCGTATGAATCAATAGGTGCATCTCCAACATAAAATGTCTTTTTATTAACAATAGAAGGGTCACTAATTACCATCTGGTAAATCTGATGTACAATATTCTTAACGTATCCGTAGGTTCTTATTACTGGATGGCTAGCTGGATGGAAATAATAGCCCTTATCAATAATCTTCCATAACTCAACAGGATAACGCATATGCCATGGCCCCCAAATATTAGCAGGTCTTACAATAGTCCATACACATTCTAAATTTGCATTATGGGTATACTGCTCCGTTAGAACTTTACTTTCACCATATACAGTGTGCGGTTTATAATCAACTGAGCTTAAGGGAAATGCTTGTTCAGTTGATTTGTATACATATTGAGTTGAAGTGATGATAACCCGTTCAATCGACAAACATCTCTTAATTACCTGTAAAAGATTTTTAGTTCCAACATGATTTTCATTGTAATCATCAAGCTTATTGCTTAATGTATCTGTTCTAGCAGCCAGATGAATAACAATATCTGGTTTATTTATTTGAAAAAAAGCCTCAGTTTTTTTTTCATCCATAATATTACCATTATGCCAATAGCTGATATGACGTTGATCTAAAGGTGGATTTTTATCAAAATTTATAATTTTATATATTTCTTTTTGTAACAATAGATCTATGAGGTTAGTACCAATAAAACCAGAGCCTCCAGTAATTAATATTGTCTTCATTTTTCTTAAATTGAAATAAATGCTTTTTCCAGAGCGTTTAAATAATATTCTAACTTATATTTTGCTTCATACGTTTTGCGAGCATTGTAGCCCATTTGAGAACGTATATCTTCATTTTTAATAAGAAACCCAATACGCTCAGCTAACTGCTCAGAATTTTTAATGTCAATCAAATAACCATTACTACCATCTTCTACTATCGACTGTATCCCACGCCATTTAGTAGCAATTATGGGTAATTGGTATTGCATTGCTTCTAATAAAACAATGCCGAAAGATTCTGATATAAAATAACTGGGGAAGCAAAAAATATCTGCTGAAGTAAAAGCTTGTCTTTTTGCATCACCCGAAATGACACCTATATATTCTACATAGTTTTGTAAACCATAGTCAACTACTTTTTGAAAAAAAAAATTTCGATATGCGTCCGTTTCAAACTTTCCTGCCAAACTTAGCCTTACTTGCATGTTAACATTTTTCAGCAACTTAATAGCATCAAGCAAAATCATCTCTCCTTTTGTTGAATTTAAAAGTCCTACAAAAAGAATGTTTATATTTTTTTGTTTTTTCGTTTTTTCAAATGTACATATATCAGGAATACCCAAAGGGATAATTATATTCTTTTTCCCATTGAAAAAGGCGCCATCTTCAGGGTTATAGGATGAACTCGAAATAGTTAAATCAGCATTGCTAAGGGCCATTTTGACGACTTTCCTCTCTACTGCATTTAACATAGGATAAACTTCACTTATCCCAGCAGCATGAAAATGATAGCAAACTTTCTTAAAGAAAAACTTTGTGCAAAGAAGAAATATAAAATCTCTGTATATAGCAACTTTTGGGGAGTTACTTGGGGGGTAGTAAAGGGTGTCTATCTTATATTTAAAACGCAATATGTATGTATTTACGATAATAGATATCAGGTGTGTTATTTTATAGAAAGAAAATTTACCTCGCTCATTCATTTCTCTCGAAAAATTCATTCTAATATGAAAAAACTCTATTTCTTTGTAATCGGCATCAAGCATGTATTTAATCATGAGAGCCTGCCCTCCATAAGGTGGTGGAGTTTGGCCAACTACTAAAATTTTTCTCTTAAGAAAATCTTTCATTAAATAATAATTAAAAAATAAGAATTATTAATACAATGTAAGGCTAAAAGCTTAAAACATCAAAAAATATTTTTTAGACCAAGGTATAAAAACTTAAGTATAATAATATTAATAAAACTAAACATTTTCGGGGCAGGAAATTAACCAACACATTATTTAATTCTATAAATATTCACATGACAATACTAATTTATTGAAAATCATATCATTTTTACCTTTGTAAATATAATAAGGGAGTTTTAAACTGATAAAAAAAGTGTTTTATAAAGAGTTTTTTACTCCTATATTAATCCTATAACTCTTGCTGGATTTCCTGCAACAATACAGTTAGGTGGTACATCTTTAACAACAATTGACCCGGCTCCAATTTTAACATTATCCCCAATCGAAATGGGTCCGATAATACATACATTAGACCCAATATCTACATTATCCCCAATAACAGGTGAAGAAGAATAATATCCATTTGATAATAATTTACTCCCAATGGTAGTAGAGTGTCTGAGAGTACAATTCTTGCCAATTATGGACCCATCGTTAATTACAGTGGCTTGTCCATGATGCAATTTTAAACCTTTAGCAACTTTTGTTTTGTATGGAAGTTCAGTGCCTAAAAACCACTCCACTATAACTCTATATATTATAAGTTGTGGAATCAATATTAAAAAAAATAAACTATTTTTTGTAGCCAAGCTACTTAAGCGAAATCCGATTAAGATTAATCTACCTTTTATATTTCGCTCATTTACAGACCAATCTTGAAATATGTATAAAAGCAATTTTTTCACTTTTAGTTAAAAATTTCACTTATCTTTTTATACGTAAAGAAACCAAAATTAATAAATATTAACAACTTACCTTGGAGATGCTCTCACCTTTATATTGAATTTTAAAATACAACATTCGCAAATAATCACCCTTCATGAATTTACAAAATCCATACAATAGGTAATAAACAGTATTTTTTCTTCGCAAATAATTCTTCCCATACACTTTCGCAATTCGATTTTCATCATCAATCCAAATTTGTCCGCCCGAGGCTGTTTTTGTTGCATCATAAATTCTTATCGCACCTATTGAAGCCGTAGTTTGTCTTATAGATATATTATTTTCATATGCGCGAATTAAAAACTCTAAATCCATACAAGCATGGTAGTCATTATTTAATAATCCTATTTTTTTTAATACTGATTTTCTCCAAACCATAGACGGTTGTAGTATATTATAACTACCATGTGATGTAAACCACTTCGAAAAAATACCATAGATAATTTTCAGACACTTATCTTCTTTATCAATTTCTATTACAGAACCATTCAGTAACTCAACATTTCTATTAGTTTGAAAATAATTATTAATATAAGCAAGAGACCCAGCAATTAATACGTCATCACTATTAATCCATCCTATAATTTCTCCAGTAACTAAACTTAATCCCTTATTAATTGCATCGCTCTGCCCTTTGTCTTTTTCACTTACCCAATAAGAAATATGTTTTGAATATTTCTTTATAATATCTACAGAATTATCACTAGAACCTCCGTCAATTATTAAATATTCTAAATTAGGATAGTTCTGATTTAATACAGATTGAATTGTTCTTTCCAAATACTGCCCCTGATTGTAAGAAGGTGTAATAATTGATATTTTTAAATACTCCATATATTAAATAGTTTTTTTTAACGAAACGTAATATTTAGGGGAAAGAAACATTAAAAAAGATTTCACCTTATATTTCAATGGAACGGGCTTACAAAAGGTTGAAAAGGCTTTAGCCCTAATAATATTCTTATTACTTTTATAGAATTCAATAAATTCTTGAGAATGCCAAAAATTTTTCGCAACTAAAATAGAAAAATTTAATACTGCTAAAAGTTTTGATTCAAATAAAAGCTTTTCTTCTTTCGAATTCAATGATTGGGTTCCAATGTCAAGCATTTTCTCATAAATATACAGAGTATCATTTGAGTTTTTGATTTTCCAAGAAGACATGATTGAGCCTTGGCGCTGAACATAATAGTAATACGACTTATTAGTAATATAAATATTATTTGCTAAAAGCAGAAGTCTAATTCCAAAATCAATATCTTCGTGATAGATGCCTGGAGTAAAAAAAAGTCCAGTTTCATTTATAAAAGACTTTTTAATTATAAATCTTTGAGAAGGAGCATAAGGTCTCTCACTGAAAAAATAGTCCTTTCCATAGCAAGTTATTTCGGTTTCCCCAACTACATCATTCTTAAACACTTTATCATCTTGCACCCATAGTAGTGAAGTTGACAATACTTCGTATCTCTCGTCTTCAATTAATTTTATAATCTCCTTTAAACAATCCTCTTTTATATAGTCATCACTATCTATAAACCAAATATATTTACCTTTAGCGTTTAATATACCATTGTTTCGACTAATACTCAACCCTTGATTTTTTTGATTTATAATTTTTAGATTATTATACTTTAACTCAAATTCATGCACAACACTCATACTATTATCTGGAGTACCATCGTTAACAATAATTACTTCATATTCTTCTGATGATATTTTTTGAGAAAAAATTGATTCTAAACACTTAAAAACATATTTCTCAACATTAAATACGGGGATGATTATACTTAATTGTGTTTTCATTATTAATTTCTCAAAGACACTACTATTGAATATCCCATACGAAAAGCGCATGTTCAGGGCGGAGTGAAAGTAAACTACCTATTAAATAATCATACAAAACATTAACTGCCACTAGTGCAACAACAGATTTCTCTATCCATCTATTGGAAGAATATTTTTTAATAAATACATCGTATATAATAAAAGCAAGAACAATAAATCCAAATAAATAAAATGAAAGTGATATCCTATATAACAATTCAATTTGATCTGTAATATGCTGTAATATCGCTCCTACCAAGAATAAATTGTAATAGAAACTAATATTGTATTGCTTATAAGATTTTAAGATTTTATAGCCCATTACTATTAAAATCAAATTCACAAAGAAAAGTCGAATATATACTAATAGAGAGTTAGCTTGCATTAATTCAGCACCAGATAACCACTTGTCTGAATCATCTATATATCTATCATATGTCCCTGCCGTTATTTGCAAATATTTAAAATATTCATTGTATTCACCCCAATATTCTGGCTTCCATAACCAAGATAAAAGATACAAGGTAAGAATTACATATATATTTGCGAAAGCACCGTCTATAAACCTAAAGAGAAATATAAATGGCAGATAAACTATAACAGAACTATGAATTAATGTTGAAGCCAAGAAGATTATACCAAATTTAAACCATTTGTGCTTTAAAAAAAAAGTTAAGGATATTAATACAAATGAAAAAGCTATAAATTGTCTTATAAGGTTTTCAGATTGACTAATTGTAAATAGAAAAAAAATCGGAATTGTCAAAAATGCAAAATTTCTATATTGTTTAGTCCAATAAAACAATCCATAAATTAAAATAAAGCTATATATTATAAACGCAACTGGATAGCTAAAACCAATTGTATTTAAAGATTTATTTATAAATTGAAAGAGTGGCTCTACTGTATCTTCTTCCCAATACGCATTCAAATTAAGTGAGTGTTCAAATAATTTTTTGTAATGCATATAATCGACACCTCTATTATACCGTAATCCTTCAATCAAAGAATATGCTATAATAGCAAAGCTTGAAAGGGCCCAATAGTATTTAGGATTGCTTTTTGTATATGTAGTAATATAATAGCCAGTAGCCATTAATATAAAAAACAATAAAAGCCTAAAAAAAATAAATATAACAATAACGCTCATATTCTTTATAGTAAACTATACCAAACTTTCTTAATTTAATGATTGATGCCAATTCAACGAAATATGATTCAGTTTGGTACTTATTAATTAAATATTATTTTAAAGAAATTTTTTAATGATTTAATTTTCTTTTAAATCATTAAAAAATTAAACAATCCCGTCTCGCCATTTATTTTTATATTATTAAACGAAAAAGAATTATCAAAACAGACGCTTCCTTTATACATAAACGTTAAATTTTCATCTTGTTTGTAAACAGACAAATAATTAGCATATTCTGCACTACCGTTATAATAGCTTTTTTCTGCAATTCTTTTTACGTAACGCTCCAAATCACTTTCTAAAAATTTATAATGTAATATTATACCTATACATGGCAAGTTGTAATTTTTATCATAAGGGAATAAAAAATGTGAGTTACCATGTATATCCCCATTGCTAAAATAGAAAAGAGGATGTTTAACTATAGTTATCTGTTGCTCCGGATTATTTAAATTAAACATCCGATTTCTTGGACCTCCCACTATAGCTTCATACTTCAATCCTTTAATATATTTATAAGAATTTGTATCAAAATAATTGTAAACTTCTTTTATATTTAATGATGTATTAAGATTTTTAAAAACACCATTAGCAGAATACATATCAATCATTATTGATCTTACTCTGCTTATTTTTTGCTCTTTTACTTTTTCAATTAGTTTATTTATTTTAATAGTTTCCATGCCTATATAACTGAATAACTCATCCGAGTCTAAGCACAAATACCATCTATTTATACCATAATGCGCAATAATTCTATTTATCCAAGTTTCTCTATTTAGGGTAGAGTAAGGTGAATTGCATTTATATACATTAACATCTTTCTGATCACACAAAAATTCAAATGTGCCATCAGTTGACATATTATCTATAAATGCAAAATATTTTACACCTATATCTTTATGATGTTTAACAAAAACCTTAATTCTTTCAATATCATCTTTAACTAGACATAATATTATAACATCATTACTCTCTACTTTTGTCCTATCAAATGTTATTTTCGCCGGTACTATATCATTTTTCAGGAAATTTATTGCCAAATTTGTCCTACTAGGCTCAATCCAAATATATTTTAAAAAACCTTTTTTAAAGCTTTTAAGTGTTTTTTCATCAATCCCCAATAAATCCTCATTATTTTTATAATTTCTGAATGAATTTATTAATTGTTTCCTTATTAATAGGATATGCCTTATATTTTTTAAACTTTCTAAATAATATATAATAAATGAAAAATACCTTTTTATTATTATTATTTTGCCCTTCAATATTTTATTCAACGAGTGCATAAATTTTAATTTAACAATAGGTTTCTTAATGAAAGGAAATTTTCATTATGTTAATTTCTAATTTCACTTTTATTAAATCAATATTTATATTACTTTTTTTTCAACAAAGTTCTCCAAATCAACAGGGTTTAGTATTTAATTAAATACTAAACCCTGTTGATTTGCGTTCGCATAAATATCAGTTTACATTCGTGACACATTTCCTTTATATTAAGCGTATTTATCTGTCATGCTGAATATTACTTTATTATTCGAGCTGGGTTCCCGACAACAATTGAATTAGGCAGCACATTAATAAACACAACTGACCCAGCTCCAATTATTGAATTACTTCCAATTGCAATGTCGCCAAAAATTACAGAATTTGCATAAATAACCACATTATCACCAATTTTAGGATAAGGTGCATTTATATAATCAAATGTTTCTTTAGTGCCGATTGTTACATTTTGATATATAATACAATTTTTCCATTTTTAACGCACTTTCCTATTACTATACCCGCTGGATGAGGGAAACTAATATTCTGTTATTTTAAATATTTTAAACCAACCGTAAAATGATTGCATAAATATACCTTTATTGTCCCAAAAGACCAAATACTAATTACGGCGTTGATAATTGATTTATACAGTACTATTAATAGTGAATATATATGTAATAAATATTCACTAAACTTTATTTATTTTACTGCATCTTAAATAGCTATATTAAATTCCTTGACTTACATATAACATATCTATACATAGCCTGAAATAGATATGACAATACATATGCATATATAAATACATCTATTTTTTTAAATTCTAATATATTTATTGATACGTATAAAAACCCCAGAAAGAACAAACTTGAATATATAATGCTGTATAAAATGGATTTATTATATCCATGTACAATCAAACAATTAGAACCTAACAATGCTCCTACTACGTATATGGGAAGGTTAATAGCAAGAAGTCGAGTAAAATTTATAGCAGTATACATTCCTCCTCCTCCCAATATTTCAACTATATACGGTGCAAACAATTGTACTATCACCATCATTAATACTGCAACTATCAACGACATTAGTATAATCTTTTTAAGAAATTTTATATCTTTTATTTGACTCATTCTGGGAAAAACACTTTGGCTTATTAAATCCAAAAATGTAGTTCCAATTGTCATTATTTTAATCGCTAAGTCAAAATATGCTACTTCTGTATATGAAAAATAATGTTTTATTAGCATCACATTTAAATTAACCCTAAAAATATTCATACTATATGATATGGCAATTACATAAGCTTTTCTTATATATGCTATTAACACAACTAAAGGTTGCCAGGTAAATTTCAATCCGTTTTTTCCTGCGATTTTTAATCCTATAACACAGGATAAAATAGAACCTATACCTAGAATTGCAGGAAATAATAAAAAGTCATTTTTTGATCTTATCAAAATAAAAATTAATATCAAGAATATAATCCTATTTATAAGTGTTATAATTGTAATATATTTCATTTTTTCAACACCTTGGAAATACCACAGCGGAAACAAAAATTCATACATACATTGTGAAAGGTTTAAATAGTATAAAATCCTAATATTTGTTGGTTGGTTGGATTGTAGTATATAGATATATAATATTAAACAAGAAGCTATAAACAAAGCACCTTTAATTATAAAAATACTACTACATATTTCTGTTGTTTTAGCTACATCATTTCTGTGTTCACTTATTTCTTTTGTACCAATTGTATTGAATCCAAAATTTATTACTATAACTAAATAGCCTACTACTGTCTGAGTATAGATAATTGTGCCGTAAATCTCAGCTCCTAAAACCTTAATCAAATAAGGATAGGTTATTATTGGTACAATTAAATTAAAAATTTGTAATATTGATAAATAACCAAAATTTGAGATTATTACATAGTATGGCTGGAACTTTTCTTTTAAAGTTATATAAATTAGCTTCTCAGGCTGCATTTAATATTTTATTTAATTAAAACTAAAGAATAATACTCTTTATACCATTCAATAAATTCCTGAATACCTTTTTCAATCTTTGTATTTGGCTTATAACCAAATTTAAAGACTAACGAATCAACATTAGCCCAAGTTTTAGGTACATCACCAGCCTGCATCGGCATGTATTTTTTAATTGCTTCTTTACCCATGCATCTTTCCAATTCTTTTATAAATGCCATTAAATTAACTGGGGATCCGTTTCCAATATTTAATACATTATATTTTATCTCTTTTTTTAAAGGTTTTAAGGTTGTCTTTATTATTCCGTTGACAATATCTCCAACAAAGGTAAAATCTCTTTCCATCTCTCCATTATTGAATACTTTAATTGCCTTATCCTCCATTATAGCCCTAGCAAACAACATAGGTGCCATATCAGGCCTACCCCATGGCCCGTAGACTGTAAAAAAACGTAAACATGTGATTGGTATATCGTAAAGATGGCTATATGCATGAGCCATTAGCTCATTACTTTTTTTTGTTGCAGCATATAAACTAACTGGCGTATCAACTTTATCATCTTCAGAAAATGGAATCTTTGCATTAGCACCATATACTGATGATGATGAAGCATGTATCAGGTGTTTTACAGGGAAATTTCTACAAGCTTCAAGGATATAATGAAAACCGATAATATTTGATTGAATATATACATCAGGGTTCTCAATGGAATATCTAACACCCGCTTGGGCAGCCAGGTTAATTACATAATCAAATTTTTCAGTTTGAAATAAGCTAAATAATTGTTGTTTATCTTCTAAATTCATACGTATAAAGCTATAATTAGAATTTTTATAGCTTTTCACAAAATTATACCATTTGATTTCCTCTTTTTCTATACCAGCCTCTTTTAATCTAGCATATTTTAGTTGAGGTGAGTAATAATCATTAATATTATCTAACCCAATAACTTCAAAGCCCTCTTCTAACAGTTTGTTAACGGTATGAAATCCTATAAATCCTGCGCTTCCTGTTACTAGTACTCTCATATTATTAAAGTTAAATTGTATAAAGTATCTTACCAAGCATTTTTATTACCAGTAATCATTGCCTTGATTGTTAGCCAACAAATCCAAATATCTAGACCTGCAGATTTCTTACGATTATAAAAGCGATCATATCTTACACGATGTTGCATTTTCATTAATATCTCTGTTTCTCCTCGGCAACCACGTACTTGAGCCAATCCAGTAATCCCAGGTTTTACTCGGTAGCGCTTCCGATATTCAGGCATACTATTCCAGAATTGAGCACTGTGCTGTAAAGCATGAGGTCGTGGACCTACCACACTCATTTCTCCAAGCAGTACATTCAAAAATTGAGGCATTTCATCCAGGTTTGTTTTTCGCAAAAAACGCCCTAATGGTGTTACACGATTATCATTTTTTGTTGCCTGCCTAAATTCATTTTCTGGTTTATAGGTCATAGTTCTGAACTTCAAGCAATTAAATGAAGCACCTCGCAAACCTGTTCTTTTTTGAATATATAAAACGGGGCCTCTTGACCCTAAGACAATTAATAGACCTATGACTGGAATTAACCAGGATAAAACAAATACGGTAACCACCAATGAAAAGCAAATATCAAAAATTCGTTTTCCAGACTGATGGAAAGTAGCATCAATTCGATGAGACTTTGTCTCCTCCCTGTACACGTACAGTGTTTTGTAGTGTGAGTCAAGACTAAGCATAAGTAAAGTTATGGTTGAAAGTGTGTATTTTTTGATTCAACCTAATTCTATATGTTTAATTAGGTTGAATCAAAAACAATAAATAGATGGTTAATTAAGTTTATGCACCGCTATCTAGTCTGCGTTTCTTGTTTGTTTCTCCACCATAGTAATCACCATAGCTATAGTTATAATAGTAGGATTCTCCTTCGCCAACGCCATTTAAAATAATACTCAATTTCTGGAAACGCTGCTCTTTATATAAGGTATCTACCATTTTTATATAATTCTTTGGCGTATGATCATGCCGCACCAGAAACATAGTAGCATCAGCAAAAGGTGCAATTAATTGAGAATCTGTAACCAAGCCAACTGGAGGAGAATCGACTAATACATAGTCAAACCGTGCTTTTAGCTCGTCGAAAAGCTGTGCCAAAAATGGAGAACTCAATAATTCAGCCGGATTCGGCGGTATTGGACCTGAAGTAATGATAAAGTAATTATCATAGCCAGCAATGGGTTGCAGCAATTCATCAATGGTGGCGTCCCCAATCAGGTAATTGCTTAAGCCTGCCCGGTTTTCCATATGCAAGCTTTTATGCAGCTTTGGCTTCCGCATATCCATCTCTAGAATAACTGTTGTACGCCCAACTAAGGCCAGACTAGCGCCCATATTTAGGGAAATAAAGGACTTTCCTTCGCCACTGATACTGGAGGTAAATAATAAGATCTGGCTTTTTTGAGGGTCACTACGCAGAAATTGTAAATTAGTCCGCAAAGCCCTTATTTGCTCACCTATAACAGACTGCATGCGGGGTTTGAACACAAAGTTATCTGTCCCAATCTGCTTTCCTTTTACAACTTCACCAATAATCGGCACCTGTGTAAGATCTTCAACATCAGAACGACGTAAAACTCGATTATTTAAAGCATCCTTAGCTGAGATAAAACCAACCGGTATTAGTAAACCAATCGCTATAAATAGAGCAAAAATTGTCATTTTTACTGGTTTCACAGGCTTACTTTCCGTTCGGGCCGAATCGACGGTACGACTATCCGATACTGTCGAGGCAGCAGATAAAGCCGTTTCTTCTCTCTTTTGCAAAAGATAGGTATAAAGCCCATTTTTAATGGCCTGTTGCCGTGTGATATTTAATAATGCTCTCTCTTTTCCAGGTACTGTACGAATCATGCTTTCCATACGCCGATTATTTGCTACCAACTGGGTTCTATTCGTTGTTAGCTGTTGGCGAATTGTCTGTATGTTTTCAGTAATACTAACTCTTATTGATTTTAGCTGGCTATCAAGAGATTGTAACAATGGATTATTAGGTGATATCATCCGTGATGCTTCATCTCGTTTTAGTTCCAATTCCGCTAGTTTGGTCAATAAACCCGTCAGAATAGGATCGCTTAACCCAAGTGTTGCGGGTGTAACTCCCTTTTCAGCAGACTGATTTTTTATATAGTTTTCAATATCAGTTAATGCACCTAGGCGAATATTTACCTCGTTTAGCTGAGTATCATTTTCTTTAACACTTGTTAAGAATGTCTGCGCCTGTACACTTAAATCTGTAATACCCTGCGTCGATTTGTAAAGCTCTACCTCTTTCTCTACAGTCGATAATTCTCCAGAAATCAGCGCCAAACGATTCTCAATAAATGTAAGGGTATTGCTAGCTTCTTTGTTTTTATCGACAATTGCCTCTTTGTTATATTCGTTGATGAGTTGATTCAGAAATGCTTCCCCCTTATCGGGTACAGCTTCGTTTAAGCTCATCACCAGTACAGTTGATTGTTTGGCAGTTGGTTCAACTTTCAGCCCAGATAAATAGTCTTCAACAGCTTCAGTATGATCAGTCACAATAGCAATAAGGTCTTCCTGTTTCCCATTTAGTTCTTTACGTGGGAATATTCGAAGTTGCCCATAAGGCGTTTGAATGCTTTGATTCACGGGATAGGTTTTACCATTCAAATTCACCGTTTTAGAATCTGAAAAAGTAAATTTCAACTTTTCGCCATACAGCGCTGATGTGGGTTTTTCAATCAGCAATCGGATTGGCGATTCGGCATAAATCTCCTTATTAAACGTCTGGGTAGGGTGGTAATATCGGACATCCAACCCAAGATTCGTAACAACCCGATCTATTAGCGTGTAGGATTTAAGTATCTCTTCTTCATTCTCCACTACCTTACTCGGTGTGAAAAGATCCATTTCCTTCATTAGGCTTTCACCTGAAATTCCTTTTTTCTCATCTTTGATAAGCAAGCTTGCCTTCACATTATAAATAGGTGGCTGGTATAGCAAATAGATATAAGCCGCTGCTGCGGCCAAGCCTATAGACAACACAAACCACGGCCAGTTGCGTACATAACGCATGAGCATCGCCCGCAAATTTGGCTGGGCTTCTATTTCGTAGGCCTGATACGGAATATATTGATTAGTGTTCATATTTATTTGCTTTAAAAACGGCTAACAACAATGGCTATAAAGGATAGAGCACTCAAAACTATCGGTAACAGCTGGTAAGTCCGGTCGGCATTCGTAATACGCGCCTTACCCGGTTCAACATAAATAACATCATTGGGGTGGAGATAGTAATAAGGTGATTGAAATACATCGCGCTTGGTTAAGTCAACACGATTGAAGGTCCGTTGGCCATTTTCTTCCCTGATAATCAGGACATTATCACGACGGCCATATATTGTAATATCCCCTGCCAACCCTAAAGCAGCTGGTAATGAAATTTCTCCACTAGGTACCGAAAAAAGTGATGGCCGAGCCACTTCACCTGATACAGCAATCTGAAAATTAAGGTTTCTGACATTTACGGTAGGCTCCTTCAAATAATCAAGTAATTTTTGCCGAATTAGAGCGGCAGCCTGCGTACTAGTCAACCCCTGAACAGCCTGCTGACCGATCAGAGGGAGTTCAATCTTACCATCTTCACTCACTACATAACCAGGGGTATAAGGCAAAGGGGTAGTTGGCGTTACCATTTGTGGTGCCCCAGCCCGTTCTGCCATCGTGATACCAGCATAGGGATTAAAAAATGTGGATGCCTCTGGACTTAAGCTACTGACTTGCACCGACAATACATCGCCTGCTTTAATGGTTTGAATGAATCGGGGTGCCAGTGCCAAGGTATCTTTTCCCAAGGCGTTGGTCTGATAAAGGACTAATTCTTTACTGGAAATGCAACTCGACAGGCAAAGGCACAATCCAATAAACCAATATCCTGCTTTAGTTTGCAATAAGCCAATATTCATAATTCAATTTCAATTAACTAATCGTACTTGATTCTGTAAATAACTCTGGTGATACTGCCGTAGCAGGGCATCCAGTTGATTTCCCACCCTATAACGTTCAGCAATTCGATACCCCCTTGTATAATTATACTCATATCGAAACTCCTCTGTACTCCGCAAACGTGCTCGCTGACCTTGTACAATGCGTCCTGGTGGAATCGGCACAGCGAAATTAAACCCTCCTGTCGAGCCGTTTCCGGTTAAAGTGGCAAAAAAGCCGATCTCCACATTGGTAAACTGACGTATAAAATCTAACCGCACTCCACGATCCTCGTATAAATATTGCCCACCGGATAACTTCAGTGTAATATCACGAGATGGAATTCGATAAGCGACATCAGCTAGAAGCATTAATTCCTCTAAAGGTTGATAGTATAACCCATTATTTGGAAAAAAATAAAAACCGGTCAATCCTGCCTCAATACCAAACGACCAATTTTTAGTCAAATCCATATGACGGTACTGTCCATTGAATCCATAGCTATCATTATAAAAAAAACCGGCTGATAGACTTAAATAATTTGCTTGGTCGAGCGCCAAAAATTGATTCAGAAAAATTGGCGCGGGTCGAATATTTAGTGACTGATTATCCAGATCATTGACAATCGGGAGCAAAACGCCCCAGTTTAATACTAATCCTCGATTTAGGTACAACTGACTCTGTAAAAGTATATTTGTCTTACTCTGTACCACTTGTTCCCGATAGCCAAAATTGGCTTTAAAATCGGGTTGTATTCGAAAATCAAACTTATAGCGTTTGGCGTTGAATAGTTGTGATTTAGCAAAATCGGCACGTTCTTGACGCGATAATGTTGTTACTTTTAGTTGTGAATCCAGTTTGTACCGGGCAATAGGTACTCCCTGATAAAGTGGAACAAAATCGGTTATCTGATTCGTAGACAATGCTTGTTTCAACTCCAGAATACCGATCATTGGATTCCGGTACAAACGCTGCTCGTAATAGACTTGATGGTTGTTACTGTCAATCGTTACATTTTCATAGTTGTTCAGGGTACGATTTATAGGTGACTGGCCAAAACACAGTTGAACAAGGGCAAATGGAAATATGATCGATAGTGTTTTAAGCACAATAAATTTCTTTATTCTATATGTGTCCAGACACACGTTTAGGCAATTTGAACAGTGAAAATGCATATGAAGTCCCTAAGGTTACCTGATCAAAATTCAGAACTCCGCCTTGCACTGTCCAATGTTTAAACAAGATACCCCAAGCCCCCAAATTCAAATGATGCGAATCCCATTCCGCCATAAACCCTGCTTTCTTATTCACTCGAATATTGACACCTCCAAAAGGCCCAGTTAAATAGCGTTTAGGATCATTAGTAATCATAAAGCCTGAAAAAATTCCCGAGTTTTCATCATTTTTGATATCCTCTCGGGCAATGTGATAAGGCGTTCCTGTACCAACGGTTACCTCTGCATCAATCGTCTTCGTTAGCTGAATCGTTTTAGTAGCCACCAATGCATTGGTAATTAGTGAATTATCAATACCGAAAGGAGCTGACAAGATTAAAGCTAGTGCAGGGCGTTTCTTCTTTTCAGTCAATATTGTATACTTTACATCAAACTGGCGATCTCCAATACCTCTATCAGCAAAACGAATTTCACCATTTGGCCTAAGTAAATTAATATTTATATCTAGTCTGGGTAATAAAGTAAGATTTATAAAATAAATATTTTCAGAATTTTTCCCCTTAAAACGAAATGCATAATCGATTGGGCAATATGTCACTCCAAAGTGCATCTTACCTTCATCACGTATACTTGCCGTAGGAATATATAATAATCCTGGCTTTCCAGAAACATTCACCTGCGCTAGGAGAAGAATCGGTTGTCCAAGACTAAATAGCATTATACTTAGCCCAAAAACCTTTTTACCGGTCCACCGTAGCATCGAATATTTGAACGTTTAGTATATACGTTATCCTTTACTTACACAGATTCGGATTCAATATCAGTCCATCACAACTTCGTTCTCACCCTAACAAGGCGGTTTAGAACGAAGTTGTGATGCGCTGATTACTTAAATTTAACGCGTAGCGAAAGACCAGCTTCCAGACCATTCAAGCTTACTTTCTCAGTAGTGCTCGCGGTCTCGGTCCGTACAATTTGATTGTAGCTTCCTAAATGGTAGCGTACATCAAGCGCCAGATACAGTTTCTTTACTAATTTTTTCTCAGCGCCGACAAATACCTGTACACCGTAGTTGTTACCAGCTTGTGTTTCATTCACAGAACCAGTTCCTCCGGCCGCTACCGTACGAACAAACTTATCGTTGATAAAATAACGGGCAACGCTCACACCAATGTAAGGCAATGCAAAGGGCTCTTTCGGCGCTGCTTCATCCTTGCTTACAGCAGCAGGCTCCAGGAACGTATACTTCAGATCGAGCGAAAGGGGGATAACCGAAAGCGTAATTTTTTCATTACGATTACCGCCAAATGTTAAATCACTTGATACCGATTGTGACCAGTACCCAACCCGGCCACCAACAGACAGCCCCTTCACAAGACCTACTTCAAGACCCAGCGTTGGCATAACACTGCCGCTAAACTTGGCGCCCGCTCCGCCATTGTAAGCTATTAGTGAAGACCGTTCGTTCCAATAGTCGAGCGAGGGTTTCCAGTAGCTGGCTCCAATGCTGATACTCTTCAAATTAACCTGGGCTTTAACCGATTGTGTCGATAAGCCAGCTGCCAGGGCTATAACCGATAGGAAAAGGTGTTTCTTATTCATGGTGTTAGTGAGATGATATTGATCAAACAGTTGAGGATCATTCAATTTATTTATTGATCAGCGCTTTTACGTCCACCACCCTGGTTGTGGCATGCAGCTGCTGTCTGGTTACGAGTTGTTGTAGCCGTTGCCACTGCCGTGTTATAGTTCGTGTTGATGGTGCTGATGTCTTTATCTCTGGCTGCCTGAGCATTGGCCAGACGTTGTGCCGCTACAGCATCACACGCCTGCGAATCGGCCAATTGAAGCGCATTCAGGTTGATTATCGCATTTGCATAGGCAACATAATACAACAATAGAATCTGCTGGTAACCAGCCTCGCCAATTATAGATCGGATGGCCGCCAGATCAGCAAGGCCAGAATTCAGTTGTTGTAGGGCAACTGCTTTGTAGCCTGAATAGGTAGCAGGAATACCGCTTTTGCAGGAAGTGGCATCCGCTGTAATAGTCGCCTGAGCGGCTGTATACTGGGCCGTTACTGTAGCGGTTTGCGCTGTTTTAGCCGTATTCAGCCCCTGAATTGCTGTATTAAAGGCGGCAGTAGCTCCTGCCTCACAGGCATCATCCTGGGTTGCCGACACCGTATTAACGACATCAACTGGGGTAACCCCAACCCGTCCACCAACGGTCTTTCCGTTTACAGAGGGGAATGTAAATTTCGGCAAATAAGCTTGAAGCGCTGGGTTGGCGGCTATCGCATCCACTTGTGCTTTCAAATCAGCTGGCAGTGTTCCGCTGGTAGTAAGGTTGCTCAGAACCGTTGGGGTAAAGGCAGCTGTAACTGCGGTCGTTTGTTCAGGTGTAACCGCTTTAGCCACGTCTGCTGTTGCCTGTGTAACGGCGGCTGATGGTTGTCCAGTAGCCGTCATACTAGCTAAACCAGCGCTCAGCGCAGCAGCAGCGGTTGAGGGTGTCACCGATGAAGCGGTTGCAGATACAGCTGCGGGGGCCGTTGGTGTAATGTCTGGCAGTTTAACGTCGTTGGTGAACTTGTACGTAAACGGCGTCAACGAATCGACATCTTTTGTCTTACAGTTGTACATGGCGGCTGCCAGGCATAGACCGTAAAAAAGTACCCTGATGTTTGATTTTGCAGTTCTCATGTAAAAATCTTGATAAGGTTGTGATATGAAAAGAAATTTGGTTTAAACTGATTAAAAGAAAAAAACGCCCACTTGCTATACAGGTCAAAAAATTACGCTCTACACAATTCGTCTATCATGAAAATATGTTCATTTATATAAACATCTATCATCTGATTGATTTTGGAAAGGCTATACAATTGAGTAGGTGAGTTAAAAAATCATTCCGATTTAAGTTGTCAGATTTATGGGTGTGTGTTGAAAACAACCCACCTAGAAGATCTACGACAGGCTAAATATTCATTTATGATTTTTTTAAGATAATTCATATTTTTAGAGCCTCTCTAAAAACAATAGTTAGTACTTATAAGTAGATAATATGTTTACTTACGGCCTTTAGATTTAGTCAAAAAGAACCGTTTTTGTCGTAAGTTTACAAAATAGGTATAGGGGGGATTTCAATCAATTTACTCGTAAGGTCGATGTGTTTCATAGGATGCAGATAGCTAGTTAATTAACAATATTCAAACAAAAGTAATATAAAAATTCCAAAGTACATCAAACAGATACAAAAGCAAACCAAAATACACATTTCCTGGACTAAGACTAACGCGAATAACGCGCTAATGCACAGTCTCAATATAATCTATTCCGTTTACTTATAAATTGCCAACTTTTCAATAAGTATAATTGACATAGGCTATTCCTCTATTCTGCTTATGCAATAATAGCCATGATTAGCGAGGTGATGGCCATTAAGCTATTTGAATTTATTAAACGGCGAAACTTTACCTCTATTAAACAGTATCCTCTATAATTACCTCATTATGAGAACATAACTATTTTATTTGTGCTCTTATTCAACATTCCAATAAACTATTAACCATACAAAACAATATTTTTAGGCACATTTAGTTGGTATTAATTATTTTCGATCGAAATATTATTATATTTAGTTTAGCCTCAATATTTTTGGGCATCTATCCCATACTCCCATACTATTGATCCAATGAAACGATTGGCGGCTGCCCAGCTTCAGCACAATTTTGACCCAGACGATATTCTGTACTTACTCGGTGATGTAAATTACTCGTTTGTCTACCTTCAGAATGGCGAGCAAGTACTTTCCAGCAGAACCTTAAAATGGTACAGCGATCGGTGGCCACAGTTTATCCGAATTCACAAGGGTAGTCTTATTAACCCTCGGCATGTTCATCGATGCGTGCTGGTTTCAACAATCACGGCTTATCTTATTATGTGCAATGGTATCCGGCTTCCCATTGGTCGACGCAGAATTAATGATGTAGTCGAACAACTAGGCGGAGGTACTATGCCACACTGAGCCCAATTAACATGTTGCTAGCAAAGAGATTATCCACCAAACTCAACAAAAACCATGAAACGACTTCTCGGCAAACGCGGAGAGCATCATTACGACCCGCAGACAGTGCTTTATCTCACAGGAAACATTAATTATTGCTATCTACACATGGCAAATGGAGCCGTTATTCTTTCTTGCCGAACGTTAAAATGGTTTGCGGATCAATGGCCTACATTTCTACGCGTTCATAAAAAAACACTTATCAATCAAGCCTACATTTCGTCCTGCAAAACAGCAGAAAATTCAAGAGACACGAATTACATCGTCATGACCGATCAAACTCAGATTGAAATTGCCCGACGACGTGCCCCTTCTATACTTTCTATTCTTGCTCAGCGCCAACTGGCGAACCAATAGGATGCGTTGGAAAAACGGTTAACTTGGGGGTATGAAACATATCCTCCTGGGGCTTTTTGCCTGTTTTTCTGCCGTTACTCACGGTTTTTCTCAATCAAATGCTACTACTCAGGCAACAGCTTTACCGAGAATCGCTATAGCGGGTCTAGGTATCGAATCTAGTACGTTCTCCCCTGCCCTCACGCAGGAAGAGGCCTTTCATGCCCGATATGGGCCGGAAGTGTTCAATGCTTACCCATTTATGATGCCCATTTCGCCCCTGCGCAAACAGGCGATTTGGCTGCCAGCCATTGTCGGGAAATCGCTTCCGGGGGGAGCCGTAACCCGACAGGCGTATGAGTCACTGGTCAATAAAACACTGGATTCGTTGAAGAAGTACGGCCCTTACGATGGCTTATACTTTGACATTCACGGGGCCATGAGCGTTGTAGGGCTGGATGATCCCGAAGGAGATTTCCTGAACCGAATCCGGAAAGTGATTGGGTATAAAACATTGGTGTCCACCTCGATGGATTTACATGGCAACGTCTCCTGGCGATTAGCGCAAAACTCCGATCTGATCACCTGCTATCGGATGGCACCCCACGAAGATGCCATGCAAACCAAGGAGCGGGCCGTTACGAACCTCCTTGAGCGTATCAAGACGGGCAAAGGGAAACCCGCCTATAAAGCCTGGATACCCGTACCGATTCTGCTTCCTGGCGAAAAAACGAGTACGCGCATCGAACCGGGTAAAAGTCTGTATCACGAGGTAGAGCCTATTGCCGATCATAAAAACGGAATTGTTGATGCAGCTATCTGGATTGGTTACGCCTGGGCCGATGAGCCTCGCAATCACGCCGTCGTGATGGTAACTGGTGATGATAAGGCAAAAGTGACGCAGGCTGCTGAGAAGCTGGCGCTCGATTTCTGGAACGTACGCAACCAATTCGACTTTGTAGCACCTGTCGGTTCGCTGGATAAATGTCTGGCGGATGCATTGACCAGTTCTAAACATCCCTTTTTCATCAGCGATACTGGTGATAATCCGACGGCTGGTGGTGCAGGCGATGTGACCTGGACGCTCACCCAACTATTCGCCCGACCAGAATTTCAGCGGGCAGATGGTCCCACATTGATTTACGCGTCTATTCCGGCACCTGAACTAATCAAGAAAGCAATTGCCGCAGGCGTTGGCGGTCATGTTGAGGGAACTGCCGGAGCAGCCGTCGATGCTCGTTTTGCTCCTCCTGTGCCGCTAAAAGGAACGGTAGAGTCGATCGTTTACGGCGATAAAGATGCCGAGGTTGAAGCCGTTATCAAGGTAGGAAGTCTGCACATCATCATCACCCAAAAACGAAAGCCTTACCACAAGGAAATTGATTTCACCCGTTTGGGACTTGCCCCTCGCCAAGCAGCTATCGTCGTCGTGAAAATTGGCTATCTGGAGCCGGAACTGTATGCCATGCAAACTGGCTGGATTATGGCTCTAACGCCAGGTGGGGTTAATCAGGATCTGGCCCGATTGCCTTATAAACGAATTAAGCGCCCCATGTTCCCATTCGACAAGGACATGAAAACGCCTAACCTGGCAGCCCAGCTCGTGCCTTTGTCGGGATCGAGTAAATAATAAAAGTTTTAGTGTGGAGTATTTTACCTCACGGCAACGGTCGGCCGTTGCCGTGAGGTGAATCTCCTTACACACAGGAGCGTCAGCGAATGCTGACGAAATGAGTAGACACGAGTAACTACTCGCGCTAGTAATTATCAATTCTTAGCCACTAAATGGCTAATGGATTTACGTTGGGCAAGTACTTCTGCGGGTATGGTTATCGACTTCTTCAGTACATACTGCGCTAGCACCGGAAAATGGTCTGAAAAGGAAATATCCGATAATGTCTGACAGGCTTTAATGTGCCAGTCGGAACTAACGAACTGCTGATCGATTCGGGCACAATAGGGATGACGATTCAGGGTAAACCCTAGTCCCTGACCAGCCTCTTCGAATGCATTTCTGAAGTTCTGGCTTAGCTTTCCGTACGAATACCCCATGGGCGTTTCGTTGAAATCACCACAGATGATGACCGGATACCGACTACCGGCTACGTAGGTTTCTACCTCTTTAAACTGCTCATTCCGATTCGCGAAACCCTCTTTTAGTTTGGTAAATGTATCGAAAAGACCAGAAGCAAATTGGCTAAGATTGCCTGCCTTTAAGGCACTGATTGCTTCATTCGTACGCACCCCCATCGACCACAAATGGACATTTACGACTCGAATAGTATCGGCTCCGTAGGCTATATCGGCACAGATGAATCCGTTAATGTCGGGCGCGAATGTTCGACTCCAGATTCGACCGTACTGATTAACAATCGGGTATTTGGAAAATAACGCCAGCCCTATTTCTCGTCCCTGATCAAAGCAACTCAACTTTTTGACGTGGTCATCGTATTGATTTTCGATCTGCGAATTGGGCGAATATTCCTGAAAACAGGCAATATCGGCTTTCAGCAAAGACGCGTTAAATCCGTTTTGTGCGCTGGTAGGGAATGTTTCGCTGTTAAAGCTCAGCACATTGAGCGTTTGTGCCTGGCTCATCGCCAACTCGCTCCCATTTGATCCAACCAATCGTTTCATCACCAGAAACGAGAACAATACCCAAATCAGTCCTGCCGTAGCGATCATCTGCTTTTGTTTGACAAACAGGTAAATACAAGCGGCTAATCCACAGGGAATAGCTAATGGCAAACTCATCATGATAAAGCCTGTCAGCCAATGATCGACCATTGGATAGTAGCTAAATGCCATTGAGAAAAACAGATACACAATGACGGTATAGGCAAGTGGAAATTCCCGATATCTGCGAATCAGCTGTTTTCCTTCCACTTTGAATCCTCTTGACAGTTGATCTATATGTCGATAAAGTGCTTCCATATCCTGAACGTGGAGTTAATTTTTAAGGCTGAGCAACTGGGTGACTTTATTACTTTACGTCAAAACGACCTCCGCCAATACGAAGCCCTTCCGAATACAACTCGGCCGTATAAGTTCCTGGTTTGTAGGCACCATCACGCCGAAAAAAGATATCGACCCGCTGATCATTATTCTCAAATGGCACCGTTTGACGAATGCTGTAGCCAAGCTCGTGACCTTCATACATCAAGATTCCACCGACACCACTTTCACTGACAACAGCGCCGTTAGCGTCCAATAAGCGCAGGTAGATTTCCTTATTTTCTTTGGTTGCAACGGGGTTGGAGGGCATGATAAACGTGATTTTCAGTCGGTCGATGCGCGATGCTTTGTAGCTTCCTCCCCGGCGTTCCTTGCCATTAGCCGACACCGCAACTGCTTCAACATTAACCGCTTTCATGGCAGAGGCCATCGTTACTTTATTGACTAGGTCGGCATTTTGAAGCGAGTAATCGACTACCGTTTTGGCTAATTCTGCTTTTTCATGCTTTAATCCTTCGTTTTCGCTGAGGATCGTTTCTTTTTCCTCTTCAAGCGCGCGGGTGCGGCTTCGCAATGAGCCATTTTCGTCTTTTAGTTTAAGAACGTCGGCTTCGTGTAGGGCCAGGAAGTTTTTGTAATCCCGGATTTTCAAGGTGTATTTTTGAATCGAGAAGCTGAGATCGTACTTGAGTCGTTTTTTATCAGCCGCCAGTTGCCGCCGGATTCGCTCCAGTTCGGCCACATTACCGCCGAGCTTACGCACTTCAACAATTTTCTGATCGAGTACGGTTGAAATTGAATCGAGCTTAAGTTGTGTAGAGGCAAACTGCTCGACTTTGGATGTGAGGAGCTTTTGAACTTCAAGCGTTTCGTTCCGGGAGCCAAGGAACAGATACAGCAACAGGGCCAAAATGCCAATTAAAGCACCAACTGCCATATTCAGCGCCCCCTGCTTCTCGTTCGTCACGTGTACTTCCATTGCCCTGATTGATTGGTTGTCTGCAAAGCAACGACACCCAACTTAATTAGGACTTAATCTGACTTTAAATTTACCTTAAAATGGCAGAATGCAGATTTTTATGGTGATTATGAGCTAGTTATGATCTTTATTTATCATAATAATCACAAAAACCAACGTTCTGTCTCCTTAAAATCACTCGATACTGGAAAGTGTAAGCGTAAAGGTAGTACCCTTGGGCGTTGAGGTTACAGCAATATCTCCCTGATGAATCTGAGTAACTTGTGCGACAACGGCCAGTCCCACACCATGTCCCCGACTCGACATAGCCGTGGCATTACTTCGAAAGAATGGCTGAAATAGATAGGGTAAATCCGCCTGTGGTATCTGCGGGCCTTCGTTAAAAACGGTTATCGTTATTCTTCCTTTTTTAGATCGGAAGTTTACCGAAGCTGTTTTTGTGGGCGAAAATTTACAGGCATTATCCATTAAATTCATCAGCAAAACACTAAGCGAGGCCCGGTTACCCTGAACGACCAAAGCCTCTTCATCGTCCGGAAAATCGGTAAATGTGAGTTGGATTACGTAATCGTCATGCCAGGATTGCAACTGCGTTTTCGTCTCCCAGAGCAGTTCGTCCATCCGCACCGGCTCGAAGGGTAATTTACTGGCCTGAATAGACGTATTTGCCAGCTCTAACAAGGTGTTGGTCAGTTGGGTTAACGAACGCGCATCTTCCTGTAGCGATTGGAGCGTTCGCTCATAAGCTTCGGGGTTTCGCTTCTGAATAAGTGCCACATCAATCTGCGAATTGATCTTCGTCAAGGGGTTTTTTAACTCGTGCGATACATTGGCAATAAACATTTTCTGCGTTTTCAACGCTTGCTCAATGCGGTCGAGCAGTTGATTGAAGGTAGCCACCAACACCCCTATTTCGTCGGATCGATTTGGGTGCTCTACTCTCCGCTCTACGTTAGCCGGAAAGATCGTATTAACCTGCTGAACAATGCCCGACATGGGCGCCAGTGCCCGATCGGCAAACAGCCAGCCCGAGATACCCAGCAACAAAATAGCAACCAGAATCATGACGATCAGGATTCGCTTCAGATCCTCCAATCCTTCCCTACCGGCCTGATCAATTCCACTGACAACCACCCAGTTATTGCCGTTTCTGCTCGTCAAATGAATGGCCACAATCTGATATTCATCTTTTTGCAGGTATAATGTCTGGGCTGTCGAATCCAGTTGGGTAATAAACTGCTCGTGAAACTGGGTATTAGCGGGGTTTGTCGAAAATAGAATTTCTCTGTTTTTTCCGTTGTACACCGAAATATTTTCATTGAGCAAGGGTTCCTTCCCGCCCGCATCGATGAGCTTCAAAACCGTGCTATCGGTTTGTTGTAAATCAAAAAGAAGCGTTGTTGTTGTAATTGCGCGATCCTGAAGCCGTTTGTAAAATCGTTTTTCGAGGTAGAGTTTGCTAAAGAAATAGACTCCCAACGAGAAAAACAGCAAGATAAGTGTTACCAGAAAGACAAATTGGTAGGTGAGCCGGGTGCGAATATTAATCATTACGACAATAACTTTACAACATAGCCCATGCCGATTTGGGTATGGAGCAATTTAGGCTCAAAATCTTTATCGATCTTTTTACGAAGGAAGTTGATGTACACTTCAATGATGTTGGTACCCGTATCGAACGTCAGATCCCATAGTTTCTCGGCCAGCTCAACCTTGGAAATCACGCGTCCCTGGTGGCGTAAGAAGTACTCAAGGAGCTGAAACTCTTTGGCGGTCAGTGCAATTTCCTTCCCGGCACGTATCACTTGCTTTGTATCGGGATTCAGTTCTAAATCGGCTATTTTCAGCAGATTCGTAACGGGAACCAGCCCATGATTCCGGCGAGTTAATGCTCTGACTCGCGCCATTAACTCTCTAAATTCGAAGGGTTTAACCAGATAATCGTCGGCTCCGGCATCGAGACCTACAATTTTATCATCCGTTGTTCCCAGAGCGGTCAGCATCAACACAGGAACCGAAATATTGGCTTCCCGAAGCTTTCGAACTAGCTCGAGGCCATTCATGCCAGGTAAGATAATATCGCAGATTATAAGCGCATAGGCCGATCGGGTAGCCAGTTGAAGGCCTATAGTGCCATCATACGCTATGTCGACCTCCCATTGATGCTCTTCAAGCCCCTGTTTGATGCTCTGAATCGTTTTAACTTCATCTTCAATGATCAGAATTTTCATAACGCTGCTCTTTCTCCGGCCGAATATATGGAAATAACACAGCAGATCTGTACTCACCCCTACATCAATAAACAGACCCAACCAGGAAGTCAATTTCGGTAACCAGGCACCTACGCTCAGTACTAGCCTCAAAAAGAATCATTTTTAATGACAACGTGACATTACTTAGTAAATGCTTTGCACGTCTAAGTCACAAGTGTATTTGATCCTCCATTTTGTTACTTATGGCGAATCTGTTTGATTTTCTTTCTCGAATAGCACAGGTTATCAAACCTCTTGTTTATGTGCTTAGTCTGCTGGTTTTCAGGCCAGCAATCGCCCAAACGGAAAAAGGTGACCCCGACCCAACACGCTGGATAGTTTATACGCAAACCTACTACAAAATTTCAGTTACCGAAGATGGCCTATACCGACTCACTAAAGCTGACTTACAACAGGCTGGACTAGCAGTCGGTCAACTAGATCCAACAACAATCCAGCTATTCCACCGGGGAATTGAACAGGCTATTTTTATTGCAGGTGAAACGGATAAACGCTTCGATACCAACGACTTTATTGAGTTTTATGGCCGAAAGAATGATGGCGCGCAGGATTCGTTACTGTATCGTATCAATGAATTGAGTCAACGGCGCGTACAACCCCACGCCTACTACAGTCTCTTCAGCGATACATCCGCTTACTTCCTCACCTGGCGACTTGATGGCAAACCCGGCAAGCGCATGGCTGCTTATACCGATACGGCTTATAGCCACCTAACTGCTGAGCCGTATCACTGGAAAGAAGAGCTGCGAATTTTTACGGATACCTATCCGGCAGGCACGATTTATCCATTGGGTGCGAGTTATGAAAACGGGGCCATCCTCACAAATTACGACACGGGCGAAGGCTGGACGGGGCCACTCATAAAAGCAACTGACCGATACGACCAAACCTTTTCGCTTACCAAGTTCAAGTCAGTCTCAGATCAGAATGGTAATCCGATTAAACCTATACTAAGTTACCTACTGGTAGGTCGCAATGCGGGCGTGCATCGGGTAAGTTGTCTGGCAGGCTCATCAACAACAACGCTTAGAGCGCTTGGACAGGCAAGTTTTGGTGATTACGAAACGGCACAGTTTGAGGCTGATTGGCGGGTTACCGATTTAGATCCTTCGGGGAATCTGATAGTTAGTATTCAGCCGCAGGAAACAGGCGAAGAAGTTTCCGTTTCTTATGTACGAATTCAGTATCCACAACGTACCGATCTGGCTGGTATGGAGCAGAAAGTTCTGCGACTTCGTCCCAATGCCGAGGGTCGTTCTTTTCTCGACCTTACGAGTGCCCCATCCGGAACTCGATTATTCGACATAAGCGATCTCAACAATCCAGTTAGGGTACAGGGAAATTGGGTGAATGACCATTGGCAAGGCGTCATCCAGAACGCTCAAACAAATCGATTGTTGTTGGCAACGAGCCAGCCAAAAACGGTATTGTCACTAAAGCCTGTTTCGTTTCGCCAAATAGACCCAAGCAAGCCGAACTTTCTGATCATCACCCATCCGTTACTCAGGAAACCTACAGCAACCGAAGCTGACCCTGTTCGGGCGTATGCTACCTACCGAGCTTCTGATGCAGGAGGTCAATATGACACCCTGACGCTCAATATCGATCAGTTGTTCGATCAGTTTAGCTATGGCGAACGTCATCCTTTAGCTATCCGTCGATTTGCGGATTATATGTTGCGAGGAAGTTCCAGACCTCAGTTTTTGTTTCTGATCGGGCAATCCCGCGATCCACAAAGCGTTCGAAAATTGCCCGATGCATCGCTGCTGGATTTAATTCCGAACGCGGGTTGGCCGGGTTCCGACATAGGTCTGGTTGAAGGGTTGAACGGCGAATCAGCTAACGTCCCGGCTATGCCCATCGGTCGATTAAATACGGCTAGTCCGCAAAACGTGCTGGATTATCTGAACAAGGTTAAAGAACACGAAAACACAGCTGAACCAGCACTTTGGCGCAAAAACGTTCTCCATCTGAGCGGGGGACGCAACCGCTATGAATTACTGGAATTCCGCAGCTTTGTCGATGAGTTCAAGTCCGTTATCGAAGCGCCATTTGCGGGTGGCCGCGTGACAACCCTGTCGAAACAAACCGACAATTTGGTTGAGACGATTCCCGTTTCGGAGATTATCAATCAGGGCGTTGGCCTGATTACATTATTTGGTCATTCGAGTCTGGATGTCGCCGATATTGACATTGGCTTTGTCAGTAATGATATTCTGGGTTACCGAAATAAAGGCCGTTATCCGTTTTTGCTGGTTAATGGCTGCGCGGCAGGTAATACCTTTTTCGGCAGGCCAACGTTTGGCACCGACTGGGTTCTCACCCCCAATCGGGGAGCCATACTTTTTCTGGCTCATACTTACAATGGATTCGCTACGCCCCTGAAAAGCTATTCGGATAAACTATACGAAGTACTTTCTGATAGTCAATTCGTTGCTCAATCCATTGGCCTTGTTCAGCAGGAAACGATCCGGCGTTATCTGAAAACAAACAACTCGATCTTCGACATCACCACGGCCCAGCAAATGACGTTACAAGGTGATCCGGCCGTGCGCCTTTTCCCTTATTCCAGTCCCGATTTTGCCTTTGCTACAGGCAGTTTGCACCTTCGAAATAGTCAGGGCGATTCCCTAACCACACAATCGGATTCGGTTCGTATTTCGGTCGTAATTGTCAACTATGGCCGAGTGACAGCCAGCCCAATAGCAGTACGTATTCGACAATATGAAGCGAACGGCCATCTGCTTAATGAACGCTTTTTCACCGAAAAATCACCCTTCTATGCCGACACCTTAAGCTGGTTAATACCCAATCGTCACGCGACTACGCTTCCCTCCTATTTTGAGTTAGTTCTCGATCCTGAAAACCAAATCGCCGAACGCAATGAGTTGAATAACAGCGTCGAAATCAGCACCGATGGGTCGGCAAACGGGCTACCTTTCAGCATCGACTCAACACCTCCACTGCTCGAAGTCGCCTTTGATGGAAAGCGCATCGCTGATGGCGATTTTGTATCCGCTCGCCCAGTGATCGATGTGTTGGTACAGGATGAAAACAGGCGTTTGCTGCGAACTGACACAACGGGAGTAGACTTATACCTACAACATCCTTGTTCGGCAGGCGGTTGTCCTTATGAGCGACTTATGTTTAGTAGTTCTGAAACCCACTGGGCAACGGCCGATAGTACCAACGCGTTCCGACTCAGTTATCAACCAAGAAAGCCGTTAGCAGCTGGTCTTTATACGTTTGTAGCCACCGGGAGCGACTTAAGTGGGAATCGGGCGGCTCCTTACCGGATTCATTTTTCGGTGAAAAACCAGGGTGAACTGATCGGAGCAGGCGCTTATCCCACCCATTTATCAACCAAATCAGATTTGTCGTTTCGGTGACGGGTGCTACTGCACCAACGGACCTGACTGTTCGCATAAGCGATTTAGCCGGTCGCCCTATCCGCACGTTGCGTGGCTCCCCACGAGTGGGGCAGAACGAGTGGTTTTGGAATGGCACATCTGATGATGGTGCGAAACTTCCCAATGGTGTCTATCTTTATCAGATTGATGGTGTCGATTTACCAACTCCAGGTTCTGTTCATCTGACAGGCCGGGTTATTCTAAATCGATGAGTCAGCGACACTTTCTGTTGGCTACGTATGGTAGCCTGGGCGCTGTACTGGCAGGTCTTATTCTGCTCAATCCAAACCGATTCACCAGCATTGATTCAGCCTATTACCTCCAATCGGCAGCCAATCTTATGGCTGGCCGTGGCTATGTGATTACTGAACAAGGAGAATTGATTTGGAATGGAATTTTTCCCATTGGCTATTCGGCACTGATTGCCATCGTATCGGGTTTGACAGGATTGCCCATTTTAGCTGCCTCAAAGCTGGTCAACTTTGCCGCAATTGGCGCTTATGGTTATTGCTGGATTCGTAGGCTAGACATAGTTCAGGCAGTCTGGGTATTGTCAATCTGGGCACTTGGAAGCTTTCTGAAAATCGCGGTTTATACCTGGAGCGAAACGGTATTTCTGGTCTTACTGGCCGAATGGGTTTGGGGAATTCATCAATTTTTACTGAAGCCTATTGCCAGTCGGGCGTTTGCTCTTTTGCTCATTGGATATAGTTTATTCCTGATCCGGTATGCCGGTGGCTTTGTCTTTGGGATAACAGGGTTGCTCGCAATATTACTCTGGTTCTTTCCACGCCAAACCCAACCTCTTTTGAGATCATTTCCAACGCGTTTAATAAGCCTGAAACTGCTCCTGATCACCTTGATCGGCCTTTGTGGTCTAAGTGTGTATTTCTGGATAAACCAACAATTCTCAGGCTCGTATTTTGGGGGAGAGCGATTTGTTTCAACCGAATCCGCTTTCGAATTGACGAGAATGTTCGTCTGGGCACTTTTGAACGAATGCCTGCTCATCCGGGATTTTGTCCCTACCGATTCAACTAAACTGGCCTGGGTTGGTTTGGTACTTCAGGTCATACTATTTAGCACAGCCTACAGAAAACTTCGGCGAAATCAATTACCCAGCGAAAAGACTCCACAACTCAATCGATTATCCGGGTTATTTATACTTACTGCCTGTTTATATCTATTGACCTTATTTTCGCTACGAATCATGAGTCCTTTCAGCCCCCCAAACTTGCGCCTGATGGCTCCTTTTACCTTCTGTTTTCTAGTGGCAAGTCTCCTTTGGATTGGCCAATGGCCCCTTCGATGGCAGAAAAATCTGCTTCCTTATTGGGTTGCGCTATTAGCCTGCTCATGGCTTCAATTGCTTCCACAAGCAGATTTATTCCACAAAATCAGTCTGCTATTGAACCAATAGTCTACCACTCACCCAATACCGCCACGCGGTATATGAACTTGATGCAGTAGTGACGATAAAAAAGCTACTGGTAGTCGTTAAAAGTAGTTTCTATCAATTCTTTTGACGCTATAGTTTCTGGTTATCAATTCAATAGAATCAAAAGAATCGATAGAAACTATTTTACCAAGCCACTGTCCAGCAGATCATTGATCGATCTGTTTGCTGGCTTGATACGCGAGAGGGAGAAGTCTTAGCTAAACATATTGTATTAAAAGTAAGCAGCTAATTGAGCTAGTCTCACCTGCACTATCTCTCGTTTGACCTTTTTCAAAATGCTAGTAGACATCACATGTTTATCTATAAATCCACATGAATCTTGATCAATTTTTATTTTTTCACGAAAACTAAAGGGGTACAAATCCAGAATTTTAAAAAAAACGTATGTTGTGTCAGCCCATAAACTAGTGCTTTACCAATGTAGATTCTTGGGTTCGCCTGCGCGGTTGATTCTATCGGATTCTATTGACGATATTCTACTGATAATCAACCCCTAAACCATCAAGTAGAATCAAATGAATCCCTAGAATCTAAATTGGACAAGTACTAGAAACAAGTAAACCTTAGTCACTATATGTAGATAACTTTACAATCATGAACAGTCAAACGAACACTGGCTTGCTCAAAGAGTACATCAAAACATTAATTGCCACTGAGGTAGAATTTCCGGGTGTATTGCCTCGAAGTTGGGGTAATGAGTTCAGTCGTTCTGAGCTGGATTCTATTCACTCCACACTAAGTTTTGTTCTCACAACAGCTTCTCCCCAAACGGCGTCCTCACTACTGTTGGCCTTCAGAGGTACAAACAATATGCATTGGATATTGTGTAATTACTGGCCAGAAATCGTCCCATTGTTGACCAAACAAAACACGAATTAGGCGCAGTTTTATAGTTCAGCGGAGGCAATCGAAAGCAATGCTTCCACTAACTATTGCCGACTATAAACGAATAGGTCATACGTCAATCCATTGGTTGACGTATGACCTATTCGCTTGTTATAGGGTGCTTAACGCTTTAGCGACTCTGTATAATTGCCCGTCAATACAGCCGCTTCGTGTAATAAAGCAAGCCCCTGACGCTCGTCGTTAATTTCATTCAGCTTCTCCTGTACTTCAGCAAGCCGCACTTTATGTTCATGCACATAGTCGGTATGTCCCTGTATCTGAGAATGCTCGATGGTTCGATTCAATACTGAATCAACCAGCTTAAGTGTGGAGGCCAGTTGAGTCAATATTGACAGTTCGTTCGACCATTTGCTTGTTTTCATAGCCTAATTTACAAAATTGACTCCAGGAAGTCAGCCTGGTTGAATAACTTACAATATCCTAATCTGGTTGCGTAGTATAGCGGATATTTATTAAAAAACGGGCTGGCTCCGTTAATCTGTCGATATGCTTGAAAAATTTAGAACGAGGTTTCCGTTCACACCCGAAAAATGGGACGCCTACGCAACGTGCTTTAACCGGATCGACGTGCCAGCCCGGACCATTCTGTTACAAGAAGGCGAGGTTTCCCGAAAAGCCTACCTGATTGAAAAAGGATGTTTACGCGTGTGGTTTACCAATAAAGGCGAAGAAACTACCTTCCAATTCTTTTTTGAAAACAATACAGTCTCTTCCATCGAAAGTTTTAAAAAGAGTATCCCAAGCCTGTTTGCTATCGAAACCGTTGAACCCTGTACCCTTTGGTGGATCGACAAAACGGATCTGGACTGGATTCTGGCCGAAGTAAGTGAGCGGGCCGACATACGAGAGCAAATTCTGGAAGCCATGTTTGATCGGACGCTGCATTACATGCAACATTTCCTGTCCTTTGTTCGGGATACTCCGCAAGAACGGTATTTGGCGCTGTTAACGCACCGCCCGCACATTGTGCAGCGTGTGCCCCAGCATTACATTGCTTCTTATCTGGGAATTAGCCGGGTTCATTTGAGCCGGATCAAACAGAAAATCGCCCGGCAAAAATCGTAGTCCTACCCTATTTTGTAACAAATGTTATCGCTCGAAGGCTTAATGGCGCTCTAGCTTTGTCGCATCAAAATAACTAGGGAAGTCGTCGTCATGAATCGCACGCCACTCTCCCACTCTCTTTTCATCACGTATGACAACAACTAAATGGATCGCGGGAGCCTTGGGAATCGCGTGCCTGATTTTTGCCTTATCACCCGGCCCTAAACACCTGATAGCCAATCCCACCAGTTGGGAATTTCGGGAACAATTTGTGTACTTAACCGGACTTTCAGCCATTTCCTTAATGGTGGTGTCGATGATTATTTCGGTACGGCTGCCGATGGTTAATCACTGGATGCGTGGCTTAGATAAAGCCTATATCGTTCATAAATGGACCGGAATCGTTTCAACGATACTCGTTATTCTCCACTGGCTCGGCGAAAAAGCTCCGGAATGGTTAGTCGAATTGGGAATTATTCCGAATCCGGGCGAATTGACCGATGGGAGTAGTTTTTCAGAGCTGGAAATTGGCCTTTTTACGAGCGGTACATTTCTGGCGGAATGGGTATTTTATGCCCTCGTTATCATGATACTAATTGCCTTATCGGCGAGGATTCCGTATCATATCTTCCGAAAGTCGCATAAACTTTTTCCGGGTATTTTCCTAATCGCGGCTTATCATGGAGCAACTGCCCCGCTCAAAGAACGCTGGTTCGCGACTCCGGCAGGCTATTTACTGTTAATGCTACTGGTCATCGGTGTCGTGGCTGCTATTATTGGCCTTTTCCAGCAAATTGGCGCATCACGCAAAACAACCGCTGTTATTCAGCACATTGACAAACACCCGCATGGCATTCTGGAGATACAATTGGCAACCCTTAAAAAACCGTTTATTCATCAACCCGGCCAATATGCTTTTCTCCGATTTGCTCACGACAACGAACCGCATCCATTCACGATCGCTTCGTCGGGAGATGACCCAACTCGGCTGCGCTTCGCCATCAAAGAGCTGGGAAACTTCACGAGCAACTTACTTCATCAGCTTCAGGTTGGGCAAGTTGTGGACGTTGAAGGCCCGTACGGTGAGTTTACCTTCAACGATTCCAGCGAGCGGCAGATATGGGTAGCTGGCGGCATCGGCATTACTCCATTTCTAGCCCGTCTGGCGTATCTGGCCAATCAGGGCGGCACTACACAACCAATTGATTTCTGGTATTCTACACGAAGCGATCAGGACACTATATTTCCTGCTTCGCTGGCCTTGCTCTGTCAACAAAGTGGTGTTAATTTCTACCATTTGAACTCCAGCCAAAAAGAGTATTTGACGGTCGATTCAATACAAACTGTTGTGGGCAGTTTGCATAATAGCAGTTTTTGGTTCTGCGGTCCGCCTGCCTTCGCGCAATGTTTACGAAAGGGACTGGATTCCTACCAATTTGACCAACGCCGATTTCACTACGACGACTTTAGCATGCGCTAGCCTTATCCAAACTCCCGATCAGACAACATCAGAAATGATACATCAACTGTGTTTGGAGGCTTAACTGATAGATATGGAAGTATTCATAAGAAGGGCGAGATTGTACATCGTACTGAATGGTGGGCTGTACAATCAGCGAGAGACGATCGTTAAATCGATAACTACCGCCTAAGCCTAACAACGGAGTAACGACCATAGCTTTGCCAAAACTTACGGGAATTTCCTCACCGTTTCCCAGTATCACATACGATTTACTTCTGATATCGCCTGAGGCCCCTGCTGATAAATAGGGCGAAAGTCGCGTGGTTAATGGTCGATAGTTAATCAGCAACGGTATTTTATACGCAAATGTAAACGGGTGACGATTGGTATAGGTAAGCGTCGATGGTGAACCATTCTCGCTGGCATCAATGGTTGATGTCAACGAGTTGGTAGCCCATAATCCCGTTGAGACAGACCATTTTCCCGAAAAATCGTATCGGCCCATCAGACCAAAGGAATAGCCAACACTATGCGCGTTAGTCACTACTTCTGTTGACGGTAACTGTGTAGCTGGGTCGGCAATAGGCACGACTAATTTAGCATCTGAATGGCCATAAATCGGAGCCATGCTGACCGAAAGGGAGAATTTACGCTGACCTAGCGAGGGAAGGTGGCTTCCTACAATCAGCATCAACGCAAGGGCAGTATAACTTATTGATTTCATGTCAGTTGAGATTTGTTGCTACTCAATTTCTATACATTAGCTAACAAAAAAAAGTATAAACAATCGTTTCGGCAATTTGAGCGAGCTGTTCACGCATTTTTATTCCCTGAAACCAGCTAACGGTAGTATCAGCACTCGTGTATTGTTAGTAAAAAGTTACTATTGGAGAACCCACAGGCCTAGGTAAAAGGTAAGTAGCTATTAACGTTAATACGCGTCTCCACTTCTGTTTTAACGAAATTTCAGCATTGGCAAATCATATGCCAATCATCACAAACATGGAGTTTTCACCTATGAATAACTTGATTTATGACTCAAATAGACATAATGCACCCAAACCAGTAAGCATCTGGCACGAAACTTGACCGATATCCTTTCGATTGCACTATGCGGGACATATGCGCAAGCTTTGTAGATGTATAGAAAAAACGCTAATTCAGCTAGGGTTAGCGTTTTTTGTTGGCCAATACCCTGCCCAACTCTCCAACTTCGGCCTCATTAAGTAGCGTCCTAACACACACAGGTACAGATGTCATGCTTTTCGAAGATGGTAGACGATTTATCCGAACAATTCCAGACTAAGTGGTTTGGCCAAAAACTCATTAGCTCCCAGCTCATAGGCATGAGCCCGATCGCTGGCATCGCTGTAGATTGTTAGAATGACAACAGAAGTCTGGGCATACAACGACGAATGGCGTACCGTTTAGCCGAAGCATATTCAAATCCAGAATAATTAAACAAGGCCATTAAGCAATTTTGGCTAAAGACTCTACCAAAGCAAGCCCATCTTCGGCAAAGGCACATTGTAATAGTAAGCGATTGTCCTCATCATCGCTGACCATCCATACAGCGCATATACTGATAAACAAAACAGCCGATACCTAGCAGATAACGGCTGATTAACATTGCGTATTTTTATGACTAATCTTTTGACTTTGCTAACTAGTAAAGAGTCACTTACGAAAAAGCCCCTTCCGATCTGGTTGGGGCTTTCTTTTTCTGGAAGTTACCATCATTATTGCACTGATTTCTATATTTCCTGAAAATATCCCCACTTCTGGGCAACAAATACCCCAATTTGACGGCTATGATTTCTGGCCTACTATTTAATAATAATGCTTTTTTAGGCTGTAAACAGGGTTTTTAACTAATTTTCCGAAGACTGGCATGATTTTACAGCCTGTAACTTGGTAATACATTCACCACTAAAAGTTAATCAGTTATGAAAAACTATTTGAAAGGTATATTATCTGGCATTGTTGTAGGATTAGCTGTTGGTTACCTAACAGCACCTGATTCAGGTAAGAAAAACCGTAAAAAGATGGCTAAGGCTCTGGACAAGAAAACTAATGAATTAACCAAGGGCTTAAGCAAACAGTGGGACAAAACAGTAGCGCTGGCTGAAGATGCTGTTGCTACCGTACGAGGATAATCCTGACTGGCACAGTGCCTTGACTTATGTCAGGTTACTTATTTTTCAACGCCTTGATCGTATCTGATCAAGGCGTTGTCTTTTTACAGCCCAGGCTATAACTCCTTCCTTATCCAATAATTACCTACTATTCAACAACAAATTCGCCTTGGCAAGAGTGGTATTGGATTAAAAAGCCTTCTGCGTAGAAACCACAACCAGATTTTTATACGTGCAAAAGCAAAAGAAGCCTGGTCATGACCAGGCTTCTTTCTTTCAGTTTTCTTAACGTTGAGTTGAGTATGTAATCTATAAATATGCTGCTTTTTGTTGCCTGCAGCCAGCTAATACGCTTTGTTGATTATTGATATGCCTAAATTATGCCAAACTATTTACCAAAGCATAATACGCTAAAAATCAGACACTTAAAATTAATTGTTAATTTTATTACGCTACAACAAGTGTGGAAAATGGGTCAGTTTTTCCACATAAATGGGGCTACGTGGATACTTCATTCCCGTTATATCGTGGAAAAACTAATATTCATCTTCCTATGGCATCAACTGAACAGGTCAGCCTTGATTAATTAGAGAGCGAGTTCAGGTACTTGTTTTACACCAAGTTCCTTCCATCCCAAAGGGATGCTACTATTGTAGAAAATGGAATAATATCCGTGATAAAACCCTGAAAGGGTGCCATCCCTTCGGGGTTTAGGCAATGACTTCTTACCAGTTGCTGTAATGCTGTCAACCCTTCGGGTTTGGCGTAACTTCAGTTAAGTAAGTATCAAAACAAAATAGCCAACCTAACAGACAAAGCCCTTCCTTTCGGGTGGGGCTTTATCTGTTAGGTTGGCTATAACGCTTATGAATTACGGTGGGTACTATTTCTTAGATAACGGAATGGTCTAATAGTCACAAAAAATATAGTAGTTATTTTACATACAGCTCCCTTAAGAAAACAAGATACTGATTTACAGCCATATAGCAATTAAATCTCTACTAAAATTAATATGAATTATACGGGCAGGTAAACACTAAACGTCGATCCTTTACCTGGCTGACTGCTGGCGGTGATGGCACCCCCATGATTGGCCGCTACTCGTTCGCAAATTGCCAAACCGATACCCGTTCCGGCAAACGCGTTTTTGCTATGAAGCCGCTGGAAAACCTGAAAAATCCGATCCAGATATTTCTCATCAAACCCTACTCCGTTATCCGCAACATCGATTCGATAATAGGCCCTAACTGCTTTAGTGGGTTTAATTGAATAAGGCAGTTCCGTTGCTAACACTGCCTGACAATTAATCTGAATAACCGGAACTAGCGTTGGTTGGCGAAACTTGATCGCATTGGATAGCAAATTCTGAAAAAGCTGGTCCAGTTGTGAAGCATCCCCCACAATGGTAGGCAAAGAGCTAACCTGAATCGTTGCGTTTGTTTCGGCAATACTCAGCTCTAGTGTGGTCATTACCCGATCCAGTATGGCATGGAGCGATACCGGCGTGCTGAGTTCAAGCTGGGTAGATATCCGCGAAAAGTCGAGCAAGTCCCGAATTAGGGTAGCCATTCGACTGGCGGCTGACTGCATCCGCTCGATGTACATTAACTCTTCGCCCGACAATGACTTTTGACGAATCAACAACAAGTCGCCGAATTGCTGAATTTTACGCAAGGGCTCCTGCAAATCATGCGAAGCTACGTAGGCAAACTTTTGCAGGTTATCATTCGAGCGATTGAGGAGTAGATTGGCTTCTTCCAGTTCCTCGTTGATGGCGGCATATTCTTCATTGCTGGACTCCAGTTCCTCGTTAATGGCGGCATATTCTTCATTGGCGGCCTCTAATTCTTCGGTCCGTAGCTGTACTTCGTTTTCGAGTGCTAGTTTGAGTTCCTGCTGAATGGTAATATCCTGAGCGGTGCCATTCAGCCGAATGGCTATTCCATTGGCATTAACGATGGTCTTTCCCTGAGCATGCAGGATTCGTTTCGTTCTGGTTTTGGGATGGGTGACGGTAAAGATTTCATCGTACATCCCGTTTGATTCAGGATTTAAGGCCCGATTTATTGCCAGCGTAATCCGTTCCTGATCCTCGATCTCAAGAATTGGAATAACGTCGTTATACGATTGTTGCTGCGGATCATACCCAAACCACTCAATCATGCGCTCAGAAAAAGTCAGCTGATCGGTGGCTACATCGATACTCCAGGTACCCAATTCCGCCAATTCGATTGCCCCTCTAAGACTGGCTTCTGCTTCTTCTAGTTTCTGGTGGGCAATAACTTGTGAAGTTACCTCGATAACCGTGCAAATAACCCCGTTAACATGTCCATCTATATCGAGCAAAGGCTTGAAGGTATAGTCATAAAATCCCCAATACGATTCGCCATTTCTGACTAACTCTATGTGTTCTGCCCAGGCTATAAAGGTTTCTGCCGTAGCTAATACTTCCCGGTATTTATCCAGAAACTCAGTTCGTTTCAATTCGGGAACGGTTTCCATCACAGGCTTTCCAATGATTGACGCATCACGCCCAAAGATATCAAGCATCTTTTCATTGGCTTCCCGCAGAATCATATCCGGCCCAATAAAGACCAATTTAGCAACGGGTGAATTGTAAAATACCGTTCGGGCAAAACGCTCACTTTCCTCGATTGCCTGGCGAGCCAGCACCTGTTCGGTAACATCAACAGCCATATTTAAAATGGCATAAACTTCTCCTCGTTCATTGAAAACCGGCTGATAGGTGAAATTGAAGTAAAACGTACGCAGCTGCCCGTGAATCACTAAATCGCAACGGTCTGCGGTTGCCCGATACGCTTTCCCCGTCGTATATACTTCATCCAGTATCTTAATGAACGGCTGATCTTCCAGTTCGGGCAATACATGGGCAAAAGGCTTACCAAACACGGTATCGCCTTTTCCCCAGAAACCAAGCATGGGTTCGTTCGCCAACTCAATAATAAGCTCCCGGCCCATAAGCAGACCAGTAGCTACCGGCGCCTGCTTAATTAGCGAGCGAAAACGGGATTCGCTCTGAAGGAGTGCCTCTCGACCCGATACAATTTCCTCAATATCAATACAGTATCCAGCGTATCCTGCAAAACGACCATCTGCTTCGTAATACGGATCACCAGCCGCGCGACACCAAACGATGGCCCCATCGCCTTTTTGTAGCCTGAACTGAACATCATAATGCGAACGGGTAGCAATGGCGTCTAAAAAATCGGCTAGACTCCGCTGTCGATCGGCCTCCATGATGGCACTGACCCAGCCTACCCCTAACAGGTCTTCATAAGCCATTCCTGTCCACTCAACCAAGGTTTTATTAAGATACGTTAACCCACCGGTCTCGTCCGACAGCCATAAACCAGTCGGTGAACTGTTGGTTACATTACGGAATAAATTCTCACTTTGGCGCTGAATCTGGTCTAATTGTTCTTCGACTTTCCGCAAAGCCTGGCGCTGATTTTCTGATTCGGTAACGTCTTTGACAGTTCCTGAAAACGTGATGGGCTGGCCCGTTTCATCATAGACAAAGCCGCCCGTCACATTTACGAAATGGATCGAACCATCGTCCCAAATAAACCGTGCTGTGTAGTCAAGTTTACCCGTTTTAAGGCCAGTTTTCGTAGCTTTTTCCCGTGTCTGTCGGTCATCGGGATGAACATAGTTTAAAAACTCATAACGGGTTCGCGCTTTCTTAGCTGGGTCTCCGCTAATGATAGCCGCATAAGCAGGTGTATAGTCAATTTGTTCAGTGAACAGATCCACTCGAAACAGGCCCGCCCCTGAGCTTTTTATGGCCAGATCGGCTAACTGCTGCGCTTTTTTCTCTTTTGTAATATCCTGTAACGTGCCATTGAAGCGATAAGCAACCTGTTCATCCGTAAACGAAACTCGTCCTTTAGCCCTAACGATCGTTTCCTGTTGAGTTAGCGGATGAACAATGCTATACTCCACCTCATAATAGCCTCCCGAATCGTATATCAGTGCCTGCTGAATGGCCTCGCTCACCCGTTGGCGATCTTGTTCGGCAATAACATTGATAGCCAACGGCAACTCAACTTCATCATCCGGTAGTAACCCAAACCACTCTTTTAAGCGAGCATTAGCCGTAAACTTATTCGTAACCGGATTTAAGTCCCAGGTACCTAGCTCGGCAGCGTCGATGGCAAATGTTAATTGATCCTTACTTTCCTGAAGTTGTTTGAGGTTTGTTACTTTCTCCGTAGTCTCAAAACAGGTGACAAACACGCCAGCAGGCTTCCCTGATTCATCGCTCACAGGGCTGTAGCTAAAGGTCCAGTATACATCCTCCATCTGACCATTGCGATAAATGGGGAGCAATTGGTCTTCATTCCAGGTGGCTCCCTGGCCCGAAAGCACCTGCTCAATCAGAGGCTTAATAAAGTTCCAGATTTCTGGCCATACTTCAGAACCAGGTTTGCCCAGAGCTTTTGGGTGCTTCCCTTCCTTACCTAAACTTGGCCGGTAAGCATCATTATAAAAACACAGGTGCTGTTCTCCCCAAAACAGAAACATGGGGAATTTTGAATTTAGAATAATGCTCAGTGTGGTGCGCAGACTTTGAGGCCAGGTATCGGGCGTACCCAGAGCTGTTTCCGACCAATCAAGAGCTCTGATTAAGGCTCCCATTTCGCCCCCGCCATTCAGAAAAGGGTAATTATGACTAGACGTATGGTCGTTTTCCTGACTATCAGGCGTGTTTGTATCGGTCATGGAAGAGTAGGAATCGCCTGGTAAATTTACATTTAATCAACTTGTTTATTCAGTCAATTCATGAATTGACAGGTTCCGGCTAAAACTTAATACAGCTAAAACAATGGGAATTAGAATTCTTCAGTGGCGTAAAATACAATAGCTAGTCAACAAAAAAGTTAACTAGCTATTTATCAGGACAGTTCTGTTTTACTTACAGAAAATTCTATAATACACTCACTATCAAAACATTACAGCCAAAATTTATGTCATTATTACTTGAATAGTCAATTATTGCTTGGTCAGAATCAGGCATTTTTATGGCAATATCTACTCAGACAGAGCACGAAAGCGTACTGCATCGAAAAGTTAGGTAAAGAAAGTATCTGGTGCTTTGGCAAAATAGATTCTAGGTGATTCTATAGATTCTTTAGGCCCTATTGTGCTGATAATCAAAGACGATAGGACCCAAAGAATCTATAGAAACTAAATTGGACGAGTACTAGTCAATCGGCTTCCTATTTTGGCTATTTCGAAAAACTGGCAAACGTTTTCCCATCATTTTTCTTTTTTACGCCAAAGAATGTCAACGAACCTACAAGTATTTTTATCGGGTTATAGTTAATGGCTAGTAAAAGAATGTTCACGAACTGTAAAAGCCGTTTTTAGTGGCTGCTGCGGAATTTTGGGCACTAAGTGACTACCGTGACTCTCCCAAAATCAACATAGAAAGGCATAGCCAACTAGAGCATCACCACCGCCCAGGGCAGTGGATTACCGAGTTTCATTTAATTCTGCGTGATTGCTTACAAGCCAAACCCAACCAATGGATAATGCTTAGCGCCATAAGCACACGGCAGCCCGATTGCCATGATTAGGATAGCAATGTTGACCAGGGCCATCAAGGGGGAGAACGGCCTTGGCTCGGCCTTCGACAGTGGTAGAACTATCAGGTTCATGATCACCCATACAAATAGACCATATACAACCGCATTGGCAAGGATCGTACCACACGGAAACACCCGTGGAAAAACAAAAAAGTACAACGCAGTCCAGGAAAAGGCGATCAGATAATGGAAACAAAGTCCCAAAAACACCATTTCGTTACCCCCACGGAATGCCTTCGGCCCCAAAGCCGCACTGCTAATTGCTTTTAATAATAGCGAAGGGTTTTGCTTACTTTGGGAAACAAACAGCAGCACAGCTGCACCAAAATCCAGGCTGCCAGCAATCAGCCCTGTGATAAGAACAAGCATATCTTTTTTAGGTCAAAAGTACTGACCGCCGGATAGGCCTGCTTTGTAAAAATGCGACAATTCAGACGGAAGAATCCCCGCATATTTTTTAAACTCATTGGTCAAATGAGCGTGGTCAAAATAGCCGAGGTCGTAGGCGATGTGTAAAAGGCTTTCTTTTACTGTCGTCGATACTTCATTTTTACCTGTCATATTCCGCAAACGCCTTAACACTTCCTGGAAACGGATGATCCGCAAGAATTCTTTAGGGGGAATACCGACGTTTTTTTTGAAGATGCGTTCCAGAGTCCGGATGCTCACATGCATTTGCTCAGCCAGGGCTTCTACCGAAATCTGGCCGCTAGAATCATACATTCGTTTTCGAAGAATTGTAAAATCATAGCTACCCATGTCGGACAAGGCACTACGTGTTGTCCAATCCTTCAGCCAGCTATCCAATCTTGTATCCAGTTTTTCTGCCGGTTGCATCAGCGTGCACAATTCTTGCAGGGGGAACTCAATGAGCGAATCGACTGCCGGTTGCATGGTTTGCGAGAAAAGGGCGTAAAATCCTCCGGGCCAGAAACGGATGCCTGTCAACAAACAGCCCGGATCGCTCCTAAGCACCCCATAAGCGGTCATCGTCCCGCCCAGATATAGTCGCCCTGGATATAAAGGGATACCTGGTTGCCCGTGCGCCATCGGATAAAAATAAGCTGTAGTTTCACCCGCATTGCAAATCAGGTCGGCACACCCATCGGCATAGACCCGCCTACCGGAAGGCCCAGTACCCGGCTCCGTTCTTCGTACCCAATAGGCCGCGATGTGTTGACGCCAATCGACACTGGGTATCAATTCGTTGAAACTCATGTCAGCAGCTGCATACTTTTGCAAACAAACACTTTACTATCAGATACTTATTCCTTACTTATCAATCAGATCAACTTAGGTAAAGACGGTCCACGAATCAATTTAAAATCGAGCAGTTGAACGACTAGTAGGCTAAGCAAGCCAAATACTAAGGCCCATTTTATAGGATTTAACATAACCAACACACCCATCAGATCAGTCATGACCCCATCCATAGGTGCCAGTACTAAAGCGGCAATCAACAGACAAATCGATAATCCAACCCACAACCAGCCATAGGATACCGATTTAGTTGGTGCAAGCTGTAACCCCTCAATTCGATTCATAACCCGAACCGAAAAGTCAGTATCGGGCTGGACAGGCAACTCTTTTTTTAGCTCCGCAAACAGTTGTTGATAGAGTCTGGCCTCCGTAAACTGTTTGGCTGAACTCCTATCTGGCAGAGATTTTCCCGCTTCCAACAACTGTTGGATCTGTTCATCAGTAAGTTGGCTCATCGCAAATCATCATTTAAGGAATTGGCAAGTTTGTCTTTCAATAATTTCCGGGCACGGAATAGATAGTTTTTCACGGTGCCGGCAGGCATTCCGGTAATGTGTTCAATCTCACTATAGGAAAACTCGTCCAGATGATACAAAGTTAACACGATCCGATACGACTCGGGTAAGCTGTCAATCAGCTTCTGGATATAGAGCGTAACATCTGTTTGAATGAGAACCTGTTCGGGCGTTTCGTTCGTAAAGTAAACCTGATCAACGGCCTGCTCAGATTGGGTAATCTTCGGTTGAAACTTTCTCAAATAATCGATGGCCGTCAGATAGGCAATACGAGCGATCCAGGTGGCTAATTTGGATTCAAAACAGAACGTATCCAGCCGTTTATAAACTTTGATAAATACCTCCTGGCTAATGTCTTCAACATCTTCAGGACTTGGGACAATTCGTTGCACAACATGGAACACAAGCCTCTCGTATTGCTTTACCAATATCGAAAACGCGTTATGATTACCCTGTTTTATTTGTTGCAGAATCTCCCTTTCGTTGAACATGCCCAGTAGACGAGCGTTAAGGAGCGAAAGTTGCAGCAAAGTTTAGAAAGGTTGCAACCTTTCCTGGCCAGGCCCCGTCTACTGGCACAAACTCACATAAACGTATCTTACTATGGGCGGTCCTCATATTGTTGGCGTCATTCTGTTTCTAGTGATTGGCTTTATCATAAATAGCCTGTTTTCATACCTGCTCAGGAAACGCATTATCGATTCAGGGCAGATCGATAAAGAAGCGCTTGAAGTACTCTTAAAACCAATTGGCTCGACCACAGAGTCTCTAAAATGGGGTTTGTTATTACTCTTTGGCGGTTTAGGTTTAGTAATTCTGGAGTTTATCCCCTACGAGGCTCATGACTCGCCTTTACCTTATGGCATCGAAGCCGTCTGTCTGTCGCTTGGCTTTCTGACGTATTATCTGTGGATGCGTAAATAGACGGCATGATAGCCAGAGGGCTTGTTGCACAAGGTTGAAGCAACCTCTCTGGCTATCATGACTCCGAATAGTCACGATATTGGCGGGTTATTGATCGACTAAGCTTAACGCAAGACTATTGCCCTGGGGTTTCAACCGAAAAATGGCGCCGTTTGCGGGTTTATCAAAACTACCTTTTGTAGCCGTCAGATGAAAAGGATGATTCTCAAACGTATAGTTAACCCGGTTAGCCTCTATGGAGGTTACTGGTGTTGTAATACCGTCGGCTACAGTCAGATCAAGATACCAGTTCGAATCGGGCTTGCCTTTGCGGAGTACTGTCAGCGAGCGTTCGTTAATGTCCAGTTCAAAACTACCTTCACCCGCTGGCCATGAAATATGAACCGTACTCTTGTCGACATTGGTAAACGTAGGATCACCCCCTTTTACCGGCGTTTCTTTACCATTTACAAGGGTCATCAGGCGCAAGCCAGCCAGTTTACCCCGTTTGCTCCAAAGGTAGCCATCAACCACGGGCAGGGTAAAGAACGAACACTCGTTTGATTGGGCCACTTCCGTTGTGTACTTATCAGCGATCTTCTCATTAAACAGATGAATATCCCTGATGCGTAACGTGTTGTCCTCCCAAAGTAGATTTAGGCGATAGAATCGGCTGTTGTACCAAATCGTTTTTTGATCGCTACCGGCTATATCTTTGGTTACCGCGAAGGAGGTGGCTGGCGTTACGGCGTAGTTTTTCTTGAACCACAAGGCCGACTGTTCCATGGTCTCCACCCGGATTTTTCCTGCTTTCTTTAACTGAGCCATCAACGGCATTTGTAATTCGAGCCCTTTCTGCATGGCTGGCCAGGTAAAGGAGTTCTCCTGCCCTGCCTGGGTGTAGTTAAAGTTTAAGGCCGGATCATTGGTGAACGTCGTAAAGAACCATTTAATCCATTCTTCGCTACCACCCGCTTTAGGATAGACGGGCTCGAGGGTGATAACCCCCTGCCTTGCCGAACTAACACCAGTATCGTATTGCCGAATAGGATCACTGCCCAGTAGCCTGAATACGGGTACGGGCAACTGCTTTTCTGCATGTTGAGCTGGCATGTACGAGTTGATGCGGCTTGGATAATAAGCCTGGTTCCAGTAACCGCCCCATAAGGTATAGCCATCTGTACCATACTGATCCTTACAATTGGCTGATGCCACGATCTTATACTTATCGTACATGTAGTTCAGCGAATGGGCATCGATAAACCAGGAAGCAATAGTACGCGGATAATAGCCAAATATGGCTTTAAAATCGGCCATGTAAACATCGATCAGCTTTTCGCGCTCAGCCGGTGTATAGCCGGTCGAGAAACCTACATCGGCATGCCAGTCCCACGGATAGCGGCCCTGCCACTTCAGGCCCGCTTTTTCGACCAATGGTTGCGGAATTTCCCACCAGCCTCCAATTTCAAAGCTGCCTTTAGGTAGTTTTTTTAACAATTGCTGATAGCGACTGTCCATCAGCGCATCATATTGTAATAAGAAAGTACCACCAAGCTTGTATTGGTTCATGAGTTTGACCTGCTGGACAACAGTTTGGTACAGCACATCCTGGGTTATTTTAGCATCGCGCGGTTCAAGCAAACGGATGAAATTAACAATGTTCACTATTTTGGGCTCAGGAGCCTGCGCAGCCTTGTTAGGTTGCGCGTTGCCGGTAAAAGCCGTCAATACAGATATGAGTATAAAAATGGACCGAAGGATCGTGTTCCTATGCATAAGTAGGGTTTAAATAGGCAGGGTAAGGATTTCTGGTAGCCTTTAGCTGACCCAAGTTGGCATTAGATTCCTTTCAAAAAGGAATTTATAGGCATAAGTTACTTTCAGAAAGACACGCATAGTCACGATCCCACTACGGCCTATGAATGGTCTGCCCACCTTTGTGAAAAGTATAACCTATTATTTATGAACCGTAGAGTTGCCTCCCCCTTCCATCTATGCGCTCATTATGGCTTTCCTGTTCTTTGGAGTAAGTAAAACGGTGAATAGTTCGTTTTACCTTGGTTTGCTGTTTGTAATGGCCTCTGTGCTTTTGCAAAGCCTTATTTCAGTAGGCAGAAGGCCTAGAAAAATAGCAGAGATCAACCGCTATGCAGGCTACCCTCTGCTGTATAATGATTACCCTGTACTCGCTTCTTGATCCTGCTTAGCGATTGATTTTTTATCCCTAAATAGGACGCGATATGAAAAGCGGCTATTCGTTCAACAATCCTCGGGTGTTCTTTTACTAAATGTAGATAGCGTTTTTCGTTGTTGAATAATAATAGATACTCAGTCCGTCCTTGTGATTGATGAAAAAAGTGTTCGGCCAACATTCGTCCAAAACGCTCCCAGGATTTATGGTTCAGGTATAAATTCTGTAGATCTGGGTAGGATACATACAAAACTTCGGCATCTTCCAGAGCCTCAATGTAATACACACAGGGGCATTGGTAAAGGAAGCTTCGAAAAGAAACAATGAACTGATCTTCCGAAAAAAAGAACATATTTTTCTCTTCATTCGTAATTGGATCACAGTAGTACACTCTAAAAATTCCCTTTACAACAATCCCTAAATCCTGACAAACAATATTCTGCATGTTATAAAAACCACCTTTTCGGATTTGCCGCTTTCGCCAAAAAGGAAGACTAACGGAAACATCTTCTTCCGTTAGCCCTGCAAAAGGAATTAATATAGATTTTAAAAAATCTGTTGTATCTGTATTCATCCCAATAGCCAGTATTGGCCTGTTTTAATTCGCTTCTATTGACTGCATATGCTTCAAACGCACCTACAGAGTTAGTTTATTGACTTTTCGCTGCTGTCTAAATTGATAAATCGAACCGCTAACAAAAAGTAGTAAAAGTACAAGCAATGTTTTACCGATCACTGGATCGGCTATGCTCTTAGCCCACGGATGCCCAACCGGAATACGAGTAAATGTTTCATTGACAGTAGGGATTAGCGACAGAAAAAAACTAAACGACAACAAGAAGGTTTCAGCATAACGAGCTCTGTTGTTTTCTCTAAGTCTAATAGAAAGAAAATAAGCCACTCCGACTAAAATCAAAATAAATAGGGAGAAAATATGCCCAGGATTAAAACCACCATTCTTAGAAATTCCTAATGCCGTTAATGAAGTAATGACTGTGCCGTAAAAATATAATTTACCGCTTAACTGTGTCAACTTAATTTTGCCATATCGCACAAATGATACAAGTGCAGCTACGATGGCAATAACACCAATGGCTGTATGAAAAATGCCTAAATTAGAGAGTCCCATAGTTTTTGTTTTTTGCAAACTTCTGAAGGAATACCCTACTAAAAATTCACTTAAGTTAATTTGGGTAAATCTTTTTTTAGCAGGGTGGTTATGTCGTATCAGTCAGTGGACCGAAAATGTACGACATTGGCTTACAGGATTGGATGGATCGGGCAGCCTCAAACACGCAACTCTACCAAACTGTAACCATTGATGGCGACAAGTTGACTTATCAATCCTATACGGTAACGGGGGAGAAATACGATTCATTTGAACTGCTCAAAGCCAGTAACGGCCAGAACACGTTGAACGATCAGGCACCTGTCTTATCAATCGAAAAACTGGAGTTGCCTGTGGATTATCAGAAGAAATACACGCCAGAACAGCTAAACGAGTACCAGAATCGTTTTCAGGAATTCAAAGCCCGTAAACAGGCGAAGAAGTAATATGGACCTCTAAGCCAGGAACAATCCACATATGAAACCAAGTCAACTTTCGGAACAACAGGTTCTGAAGAAGATTCAGAAAAGACTAAAGTAAGTCATTAAATCGTATGAGAAAGTGATTCTTCAATTGGAGGGGCAATTGGACAAAGAAGTTTGATGTAGGCAGCAAACCACATCCTCAATTTGCTCAGCAGCAGAAATTCAAGGCGTACAAACCACTCCTTTCCGAACTGATCGACTCGGTGGAAACCTATGCAAAAGCGAAGGGGTTGCCTCTGCCGATATATAATATTGAGATCAAATCAGCACCAAATGGGGACGGAATTTCTCATCCCGAACCAAAAGAATTTGTCGATCTGGTAGTAGCGGTATGCCAACAGAAGCAGTTAGGTAAGCGTCTGACTATCCAGTCGTTTGACGTTAGACCGTTGCAATTGATTCATCAGCAATTTCCGAACATCGCCCTTTCCTATCTGACAGCCAACGCCAAAACACTGGACGAAAACTTAGCTGCTCTTGGTTTTAAACCGCACACGTACAGTCCCTACTACAAAACAGTAACGCCCGATATGGTGAAAACCTGCCACCAGCAAGGCATGCTAATAATCCCCTGGACGGTCAACACTAAAGGTGAGATAGAAAGTCTTCAACAACTAGGTGTTGATGGTATCATTTCAGATTACCCTAATCTGTTCAAATAAGCTAAGAATCAACTGCGAAAAGTGCCCGATCAATGCTGAATCGGGCTTTTTTGTGTTCATCAAATGACTACTGACATAAGGCTGTCAGTGGAGCGTATTTGTTTTGCGACGATAAATAAACACGCTCCTACAACATGAATTTTTCTTCGATCCGGATTATTACCGCCGATATCAAGCGTCTGATTGATTTTTACCAACAAATTACGGGTAAATCCCTAACCCAATACACAGCTGATTTCGCCGAGTTGCGTACAGATTCGGTAACTTTGGCCATTGGAAGTACAAATACATTAGCCCTTTTTGGGGGTGACAACATTGCCAAAGCTGCCCAAAATCATTCCATTATTATTGAGTTCCGCGTTGATGACGTTGACGCCGAATATGACCGTCTAGCTACATTTATTGGTGACAGCATAGTTCAGCCACCAACAACTATGCCCTGGGGAAACCGTTCACTCCTCTTCCGGGACCCTGATGGGAATCTGGTTAATTTCTTTACACCAGGCGTAGTAATATGAGCATCTAAAATTTGTTGTCCCTAAAACAAAATCAGCTAGTTAGCTTTATTGCTGACTAGCTGATTTTTAGCGTGATCCCGATTGGATTCGAACCAATGACCGCCTTCTTAGAAGGAAGATGCTCTATCCAGCTGAGCTACGGGACCGTCTTTGAAGCCGCAAAACTACGCCGATTACGACTGTTTTGCAAAAAACAGTACATCAATGTTTGTCATATACCCCGATTTCTGCCACAAGAGTGTGATTACAGGCCAATAACATTTACTCTATTTTGACGGTTAGGTACACGTTAGCTCCCTTGATCTCACTGCATACACATGGCCAATCAATCCGAAAATCTGAAGATTATCTTTTTTGAATCCGCATCTGAAAGTAAACCGGGTAAGGTGGTAGCCGATGGCTATTTCAGCTTTGTTCCTACGTTTAAAGAAGGCGATACAATCAACATGACCTTGGCCCGACGGGAAGCCAGCAACACGACGGTCCATAATCCAATTGGCCATAAAACACACCGGGTCGATAAAATGGACTGGGTGATGATGGTTGACGAACGGTCGAAAAATGCACTGGCAACGCTCGTTGTGTCCATTTCGAAAATTGATCTTGTCGACAAAGTTGCCGATACGCCTGCCCTCACGGCTACGCACGGCTAATCGCCATCTGCTGCCTGTCCGTTAATTCAGCTGTGTTTGTCAGTTGCCGAAATTGAGTTTGCCTCCATTTATGTAGGTAAGCTGCCCCTTTAAATCCAGCATTTTGGCGTTTACGGTCGCATTGATCGTAACGGTGTGATTTTGTTGAATAACCACACGATCTGTACTCGACGGAATTCTCCCGCAGGTCCAAGTAAAGGGATCATTCCAGTTGCCGGATTTAACACTGGTGACCATATCGGTATAGCACATTGTTTGTGCAAGTAGTCGCAAATAGGCGCCCTGTGAGTAGATGGCTGGTTCATTCAGTTGCCAGGAATTTTCAGGATAACTGGTATTCCAGGCTTTGTACGATTTCTGAACCGGCTGATTTTGTGGGGGGCTGATGACTCCTCCAGTATAAGCGGCATCGGGCGCGTAGGTCGGATTGGCGCCCCCCATCAGGTAGGCAGGTGGCGGGTTAAAATCAAATACGGTTCCATCACCAAACCAGGAATGATACATTGTTGGTGCCGAAAATTCACCTCCGTAGGCGCTCATATTAGTAAGGTAACAATAGGCTGTTGGATTCACACCATGCAGGTAATGAATAAAACCCATACCTGCGTCCCGGTAATTAGTTTTGTTGACGGCATCCTGATTGTAGGTATTCATCGAGAAAAACATATTGCCCTGATGCGCTTTTGTTTCATTACTCCCCCAGGTGTAATTATCATTTTTCAGAAACGCCCTATACGCATCGGATTGATTCAGATAACTGGGCAAGTTATCACTGTTATTGGTTTTCAAACTAGCTGTGTAAGCCGACAAAATCGCGTTTTTGACACTAGTAGTGGCTTCCGGCGCACGAGCGTAATACAGCAACGCATCCTGATAGGTAGCTTCGAATGGATACGCAAACCCCCACTGTATTAAGTGAACCTGGTTGTAGTTCGCATCGAAAAAGGTCTTGTACGCATTATCGCTGGTGAGTACGTACAGGAAAGCGGCTGCCGCTACTCGTCGTGCCAGACGGTCATCATCGGTATAGGTAGCTGCTACACTTTCAAAACCTGTATTGTTAAAGAGAACAGCCGGGTTACTGTTCGCCCAGTTGAACGCATTGATCGCTGCCGTTTGTAGGGTACTACCATACGTTTGCATCTGTGGGCTGCTAAGCGACTTAAACTGAATGGCCGCCAGTGCAAATACAGCGGCCCCGGTAGCCGTGGCATCGGTACTGGCCGCTCCATACCGTCGAACGTTCGTATCGGCACTAGGCGGTGACGTTGCATTGAAGTTCGTTACCGAGACTTTATGCAGCAACGAACCATTCGGTTGTTGCATACGGCGCAGCCAGTCTAACTCCCATTTCACTTCGTCTAACAAATCAGGAATTCCGTTCCCCGATTCGGGTATATTAAAATCATCCGTCCAGGCAACAGGATTTTCCTGATAAGCTAGCAACATATCGACCAGCGGGCCGTAGGTAAAGGGCACATATTTGTTGTAATCACCCGCATCAAACCAGCCGCCCTGTAAATCCAGCGAGGTAGATGCAGCGGTGTTGGTCACCAGCCGACAATCCGTATCCTGTTGAGGCCCCAGAAAAGCAGCGCCATCCGTCCAGGGAGCCTGCGCATAAGGTGTTTGCTTCGCGAAACCACTCCGTTGATAAAAAAATACACGGGTTGCCTGTTTCAATATAGGCTGATAGACCGTGTTACTAATCTCAAAATCGTAGGAGCGCTTACGCTGAAGCGAATCGTACACGTAATACTGACCTGCCTCCTGAACCGCCGAGAAATCGAACCACCATGCTTTGTCGCCCGATTGTGTGTGGGTTGCTCCCCCACCCCAGGCCGTTGGCGCTCCCCGTAAAACAACCGCATTCGTACTTGATTTTCGGATTTGATAATAGCTCGATGGAGTAAAGGTTTCAGATGCATTGTACCCCGTTTGAGGGCCACTGATAACGGCAACTTTCTTAGCAAGAGGCAAATAGCCGAACTGATCGACTTTCAGGTGATTATCAAACTCAGGATAGCTGGTTAATTGGTATCCCTTTACGAAATTCCAGATCGTTTGGGCCACATTGAACAGTGAACTCCAGCCATGCGTAGCATCTTTCGTCATGAGCAAAACAACCTTCTTTCCCGACCCACAAAAAGTCAGCGAATCGACATTAGGGTTAAAGGCTGCCGTTGTATACGAACTCCAGTTGTTACAATTCAGACCCGAATAGTTCGACAGCGGCCAGACATAGGCGGGTGTCTTCGGATAGGGAACAATCGGCGGCTCGACCGTAGGGTCACCTTTGCTGTGGATATGCAGAATGGGAACAGGTGTATAGGTATTCGCCGAAAAATACGTGTTCAAATAGGCATCATTTCCCCACAAACTAGCAGCAACAGGCGCAAAGGCCGCGATTTTGGTAGGCAATGTCATACTCAAAAAGTAGCACATATAGCCGCCCCCTGAATGCCCGGTCACATACACCCGATTCCGGTTGATGCGATACTTTTGCGCGAAATAGTCGATCAGGTCGGAGGTAAACAGCACATCGTCGGGCGCAGTGGGGTCAGGTGGGTTGGGGCCGTTTGGATCGCCCGCTTTCCCAAATCCGGGAGCGGTATCGGCATATTTATTGAATTGAATACTGCCACCTACGGTTACGGCGTCGGGGTAGACAACAATAAAATTCTGGGTATTGGCCACGGCATCCAGCCCTGCATAGGCCTGAAAACCAGCGCCTGTTCCGCCATCGCCATGATACCCAATCACGAGGGCGAGGTTGTCTTTAGGAATATTGGTTGGTAAGTGGAACGAAAAGGTTCGGGTTCTACCACCTGAAGTAAGACTACCGGTACCATTAACCGGCGCTTGCGCCCATCCTGCATGAACAACTAAAACACTTATTACGCAAACGAGTATCCTGATCCCCCTCATACCTATAACTTATTTACATAAAAACAAAATCACAAACACTGATCATCTTTAAATAAGCAAATTGAAAAATCAGTCAACTTATTCAATTATTTTTCTTGTGAACGGTTATTAAAACGATCATGGATTACGAGTGCTCGTCCCATTAGGCATGCCCAATTTTCGGGTTCATTCAGTAGTATCGTCTGCTTATATCGCTTTACTGATTCTTGGTATACCTCTTAGTAGAAACAATTAACTCTGGTTTTACCCGCTTATGCGCCTATCTCTAATGTGTCTGACTGGCCTGATGATTGTCACCCACGTGAGTACTCAAGCTCAGCAGGTCAGTAAGGTAACTCCTTCTCGAACGTATCTTAACAACCGAAATCCGCTTCGCCCGAACCCATATATTGAACTACCCCTAGGGACCATTAAAGCGCAGGGCTGGCTGCACGAAATGCTTCTTCGGCAAAAAGAGGGTGCTTCGGGTCGTCTCGATGAGCTGTATCCGTCGGTTATGGGTAAGCGTAATGGCTGGCTCGGTGGCGATGGCGACCAATGGGAGCGCGGACCCTATTGGATTGACGGCCTGTTGCCTCTGGCCTATCTGCTGGACGACAAAGCGTTGATTGCCAAGACGAAACCCTGGGTAGAGTGGGCCATCAATAGCCAGCAGCCCAATGGCTACTTCGGTCCGTTAAAAGATTACCCGCACGAAGCCGGTTTACAACGCGATAATTGCCAGGACTGGTGGCCCAAAATGGTAATGCTCAAAATTCTGAAGCAGTACCACTCAGCTACCGGCGATCCTCGAGTTATAAAACTGATGACCAACTACTTCAAGTATCAGTTAGAGCAACTACCCAAGTTCCCACTCGATCACTGGACGTTTTGGGCACGTTACCGGGCTGGCGACAACCTGATGGTTGTTTACTGGCTCTACAACCAAACTGGCGATGCGTTCCTGCTCAAACTGGCGGATCTGCTTCACAAACAAACCTTCGATTATACGAATGGGTTTCTGCACACCGACATGCTCTCGCAGCCCGGAAGCATTCACTGTGTCAATCTGGCTCAGGGGATTAAGGAACCTTTGATTTATTACCAGCAACATACCGAGCCTAAATATGTAGAGGCCGTTACGAAAGGGCTAGCCGACATCCGTCATTACAACGGCATGGCGCATGGCTTGTACGGAGGAGACGAAGCACTTCATGGCAATAACCCCACACAAGGATCGGAGTTGTGTACGGCGGTGGAAATGATGTTTAGTCTGGAAAGCATGATAGGCATTACGGGTAATGTTTCGTTTGCCGATCAGTTAGAGAAAATTGCCTTCAATGCGTTACCGGCTCAGGTTAGCGACGATTTCATGGGGCGTCAGTATTTCCAGCAGGCGAATCAGGTGATGCTTACCCGGCATACCCGCAATTTCGATCAGAATCACGGCGGCACCGATGCCTGTATCGGTTTGCTGACGGGTTATCCCTGCTGCACGTCCAACATGCATCAGGGCTGGCCAAAGTTTACGCAGAGCCTTTGGTACGCTACCGCCGACCAGGGTCTAGCGGCTTTGGTTTATTCGCCCAGCCAGGTGAAAGCCTATGTTGCGGGAGGTAACGAAGTGACGTTCACCGAAGAAACAACCTACCCTTTCGATGAACGCATTCGGTTTATACTCACGACAGGAAAGGCCGTAAATCCGATCAAATTTCCTTTCCACTTGCGAATTCCGGCCTGGTGCAAACAGGCAACCATTTCGGTGAACGGCCAACTGTTTAAAACATCAGCTGGAAATCAGATTGTGGTTATCAATCGTACCTGGAAGTCAGGTGACGTGGTTGAATTACGTTTACCCATGCACGTTTTCAAAAATCAGTGGCACGAGAATTCGATTTCGGTGGAGCGTGGCCCGTTGACCTACGCGCTAAAAATGGGCGAGGAATGGAAAACGGTACAGAACGATAAAGACCCAATTGCCTATGGAAATCAGTATACCGAGGTGCGCCCGACTACGCCCTGGAACTATGGGTTGATCGATGTATCGGATACGAAACTGCCCCAAACGGCGAAGGTGACTAAGAAGGAATCCGTAGCGAGTTATCCCTGGAATCTTGACAATGCCCCCTCTGAAATTCGGCTGACAGCCAAGCGTATCCCATTCTGGCAGCTTTACAGCGAGATGACCGGCCCAATTCCCTTTAGTCCTATTTATACCCTGAAAACCGAACCGCAAGAGGAGATTATTTTAGTACCCTACGGTTGCACAACCCTCCGAATCGCTCAATTTCCAGTCATTCAAAACTAAACGAAAGGCAATAGTAGGCTCGGTATGGTCGCCATAGCAGCAAACGAGTGGTTCCATAACTTAGCATACAGTATAGACCTATTTTTTGAGCCTATTTGAAACTCCGTTAGGAGTGACCTGTTAATAGAAAACACAGGATTGGGCATAGCTGAAGCGCCGTAGGTGCGACCTAATTCTTGGTATATCGGTCGCACCTACGGCGCTAAGGGTTCCCAATAAGCAATATTAACTATTGACAGGACGCCCTTACAGGGCTGGTTAGACCATGTCAAAATCTGTATACACCGTAGATAACTTAGCCTGACGGCTCACCGAAGTGATACTTCGGTGTACAATCTCATTTTCAGACCTTCCGAATATCCATCCGGCGGATCAACCCATCGTCAAATTGGTAGATGTGTTGTATCATTTCATCGCCCAAAAGCGTTCCCGATAAATCTTTAATAACCTGATGGACATCAACGACAACCTGCCCTGTTGAATTGGTTTCGCAGTGAACCGGTTCGACCCGCGGGTTTATTTCTGCCCATTGACGGGTCCAGTAATCGCGCACAGCCTCGTGGCCAATTACGCGGCCTCCCTCCCAGCCATTTGGCCAATCTACATCGGGATGCATATTGGCCAGAACTTCATCAATAGCGCGCGCATTAAAAGCGGCATAGGTCGTCACTAATAGAATACGGGGATCAAATTGAGACATAAAAAAGGGGGTTATTTCGCCTGTAAAGGTCTTCGTCTCACTCGTTTATGCTTGTCAGTTTAAGTTGAGAATAAATCGGAATTAGGATACGGAACGACCTGTTCAACAGTCCTGAATAAAATTTACAAGAATTCTGTAACGCCGGGCGAGTTCAGTCGTCTTTGTCATAGAAGTACACTTAGGGAGCATGCTAGTCGTTACGATCGAGCCATCGTCTCAACAAAAAATAGAGAGGTTGGCAACTTATTTTAACGAAGGATGCAACATACGTAGGCGAACTTCCATCTTTAATTCAAAATTAACGGGACGGCGCAAAACCGGATTACGCTCTCCGTTACTTACCCCAATTTAACCTCTGCTTCTATAGCTGCTCAATTCTAACACGTTCCTCCTACTGACTTTACTTTTCAATGAAACATATTTTCACGCTGCTTCTGCTTGGCGTTGGGATGACTAGTGCCCTTGCTCAAGCGCTTAATTCCGGAAAGCTCACTGGCTCATTAACCGATTCAACAACAACAAAAGCCGTTCCTTTCGCCACAGTGGCCCTTATGGATGGCACTAAACTGATTACAGGTACTACCTCCGATGGTGCAGGAACTTTCCTATTATCTAATTTACCCTTGGGCAGTTACCGGGTTGTTGTATCGTTTGTAGGGTACCGAACCAAAAGCCTTCCGATTTCACTCACGACGGAGAACCCATCTGTACAACTGGGTTCTATCCTGATCGCTGCCGAGGGAAAAACATTGGGCGAAGTCACTGTAGCGGGTCAAAAAGCTATTGTTGAAGACAAAGGTGACCGATTGGTTTACAATGCCGAAAAAGACATTTCGAATGCAGGAGGCACAGCCGCCGATGTTCTCCGAAAAGTGCCAACCCTGAGCGTTGATTTAGACGGGAATGTTCAGATGCGCGGCAATGGCAATATTAAGGTGCTTATTAACGGAAAACCATCAGCAATGATGGCGAGAAATCTGGCCGACGCACTACGCCAGATGCCTGCGAATGTCATTAAATCCATTGAAGTGATTACCAGCCCAGGCGCTAAATATGATGCCGAAGGTTCGGCTGGTGTGATCAACATTATTACGAAGAAAGCGCTTCAGGGCTTCAATGGATCGGCATCGGTAACGGCTGGTAATTTAAACCGGGGCGTGGGGACCAATCTAAATTTGAGGAAAAAGAAATTCGGGCTGACGCTCTCGGCCAATGGCTATCAATTTCGCAATCAACGCGAAAGCCAATCTGTCCGAACAACGTTAATGCCCAGTAGCGACGGACCAAGCCAACCGCTGAGTATCCTCACCCAAAACAGTACAGCCGACAATACAGGAACAGGTGGTTACGGCGAAATGAGCGTTGATTACGACCCAGACTCCACTAATCACATCAACTTTGCCGCCAATGTATGGGGAGGCCGTTATCCGAATAACAGTAGCGTACAGAATCGGCTCACGAGCCCGACGGGGGTTGAACTGCAAGCGTTTCGGAACGACATCAAATTTGTGAATCCCTATGGCAATGGTCAGCTTGACCTGGGCTATACCAAATCGTTTAAAAAACCGGGACAGGAGTTTTCGCTGCTTACCCAATTCAGCCTGATGCCCGACAACTATTTTTACGACACCGATCGGTATTCAACTTCGGAGTCGCTGATTTATCGCCAGCATAGCAGCAATTATAGTCACAACAAAGAATACACGTTCCAAACTGATTATACCCATCCGTTTACGCTAAATGGGCGAAAGGATACCACCTCTATCAAGCTTGAAATCGGGGCTAAGAGCATCCTGCGCGACATTAGCAGTGAATATCGGCTTACACAGTCGATGGATGGGATAAGCCCGTTAGTTGTCGATTCCACCCAATCGAACGATTTTAATTATACGCAACGGATCTATTCAGGCTATACTGCCTTACGGATCGATACCAAGCGGAAGTGGAATCTGAATGCCGGAGCCCGTTTTGAACACACGGATATCAAGGGTGATTTTCTAACGACTCAAACCAAACTGGCCAGTCAATACACAAACCTGATTCCGAGCATTACGTTATCCAAAAGCATCAAGACGCACACCTTGAAGATCAGTTATACCCAACGGATACAGCGGCCGATGGTCTGGTATTTGAATCCCTGGCTCAATCAAAGTGATCCTAAAAATATCCAGACAGGTAACCCCTACCTTAATCCCGAACTAAGTCACGCCACCGAACTGTCGTACAATGTTAGTACCAAGCAGGGGCTTTCCCTGAATTCGGCGCTGTACTGGCGGCAAACCAACAACGCGATCGATTATATTTCAACGGTAGATGCCGCCGGAATTTCGACCAGTAAACCGCAAAACATTGCCCAACGTAAAGCCATGGGGCTAAATGTCAATCTAAGCAGTCAGCCAGTTAAAAACTGGAACCTGAATGGTGGTGGCGATATTCGCTACGTGGATCTGTTTAGTCCAGCCTTAAATCAGGGCAACAATGGTGTGGTCTGGAGTATCAATATGAATACTAGTTACAAGCTCGGTCAAAGTTACACCCTACAGGCAAATGGCAATTATAGCTCAGGCTGGATTAGCTTACAGGGCACCAATACTGGTTTTTACTGGCACAGTATATCTGCCAAACGGGAATTTATGAACAAGCAGGCTAGTCTGACATTAGGCCTCAATAATCCCTTCATTCGGGGCATAAGTCAAACCAGCCGACAATCAGCGCCAACCTTTGAATCGGAATCTAATTTTTACATGATTCGCCGTTCGGTGCGGCTCACCTTCGAATGGCGATTTGGGCAGATGAGTGCGAATGGCGGCAAGAAAGGCAAGAAAATCAGTAACGATGATAAAGATGGACGGTAGGCTTTTAATGCTTCATCCATTCTTAAATTGGCCTCAGGCGGCTCAACTCGACTGACAACAAGGGCGCTAACTTATCTAAAGTTAGCGCCCTTGTTGTCATATACCAATTGCGGTAAAAATCGGAAATTATCTCTTGATAAACCTTAGGCCCACTGATCTTCAACGGCATTCAGCATCTTGCTATCAAGCGTTATTTTATCCGAATCCATCGATAACTTGTTAATCGCGGTATAAAGCAGCTTAACAGCCTCTTCGATTCGATTCCAATCCTGTTCATTTCGTAGATCAAGGCCAATTACTGAGCTATTATTTTGAGCCATGATGGTTAAATAAGACATGCCAGCGAGCATGACTGCTGATATAGCCTGACTATCGGCTCCCTGCACAAAAGAAAGTTGGTCCACTAATCGCGTGAGTTCTTCATCCACCGTTTGGCTAATGACATCAGCCGTTGGGTTAGAGTCTGAAAGCGTAGCTTTGAGTAACTCCCGCGCTGGTCCAGAGGCCCGTAAAGAGCGATAAGTTTGAATGACCTGTCGATACCAAATCCGGGCTAGTTCTGATTTTTGACGCGGACGAATATGGTCAAGAACCTGGGGCGTAAATGTCGGAAAGAATTGATCCGTTTTCAGATAATGCACTATAAGGCCTTCTACGCTGCCAAAATAACGGTAAATGAGTGTTTTACTAACACCAGCTCGTTGAGCAATTCGATTCAGGACTACGCCTTGCCAGCCAAAGTCATTAATTTCATCTTCCAAAGCAATTACAATTCGTTGAATTGTTTGGGTACGGTTCTTGGGAGGGGTTTCCATACTTACTGAGTGAGTGTTTATGTGATTGGGAGGGGTAAATACATCTGAGATTCTGGTAAAGCATCGGCCAAACCGAACGTTGCGTGCACACTATGTTCCTCTGGCTTCCAGCGCTTCTTCTGTCAGTTCAGGCAATGAACACCGCTAGCCATTACTGATTAAAACAAACCTTGCCAGTGAAGAGATAGGTATCTTGCATTTGCCATTTGCTCCAGAACGTTTCTGAAGTTGAAGCGAATTGACTGATCAAGTAAATCACATTGATTGAATTGATCTGCTAATACAGCGAACTTAAGACAAAGAGAAGCCACTAGATGATAGGCAAGGTCCATAGTGGTACTTGGGGGATGAGAGCCACAAAAATCTACCGCTCACACTTGGTCTACCACGGGAAAAATACCCTTTTTTTAGGGGAAATTTCCCGTATTACAAGTTGAGCAACACGGAATGGCTCCTAAACGTAAGAGAAGATATATTCAGCGTGCGTAAAAAGAAATTGAGATAGCAAACCACTACAGTGATTTTGTCTGAATAGAGCATTTGTAAAAACGGCAAAAGCCTCTTCCTTACGGTCGAAGCTTTTGAGTAACAAAGAGGAAGGTCGTTTGAACTTTTTCAAAGCTACGAACCGATTCATAGCCTGCTGTTCAAATGTTGTGAATTCCCCTAATTGGATGGTGAGTAGCGTAAGTTTGTGTGTTAAGGCAACTGATGAACCCTAAGAAATGGGGAGCTTTTGCCGACAAGCGAGTATCAATTTAACGCATACTGAAGCGATGCTTTTCGAATAGGTGTATGCAATGGGCCTTTTACCAATAATGGCACAATGGTTTCCCAATGCCGATATAAGAACCAGTGTAGCTGCAAATCAGTTTTTTCAAATTGTTCTAATGCATCAACCAGTGCTATTGTGTTTTGCCGAATAAATCCAGTTTGAAGTACAAATTTTACGGTATACTGGATTGTCTGCAATTCAGGTCTGGTGAATTCATCCCCCCACTCGCGCGGTAAGGTTCCGGGTAGTACTACCTGAGGAGACATGAGTGTTCTAATGTACTCTTTCAGTAGATCAATGTTGATATGCCGTTCCATGTATAGTAGTAAATGGGTTAATCAACAAATGACCATAACCTTGCCAAAATCGTAGTTTGGTAGCTCAAAATCTATTATTCGGTCATATGAAATAAAAAGTCAGCTAAATAGTCAATATTTTCTTGTGAATAGAGTATTTTTACTCACGGAGTAGCGAGTTTTATTTACAAAGAATAAGATTGAAGTTAATATCCTCCAAGAAAAACTTGCCAGACACGTCATTTCCAGCAGCTGTGATTGTCATGAAAACATGCCTGATGATCGTTAGCAATACTTAATACAGTATTTTTCTGCAAATAGGCTATCACGATCAGTTATCGTACAATAACAGGATTAGGCCACTCACTGAAGCTTATAAAGCAAAATCAACCGGCGAAACCTGGTTTTCAAGCAATCGTGGATAAAATGAGGCCCTCTCCTTTCGGATCAATACCATTTTTTGTAAAGGATCTTAGGGGGAGTCCATAACTGAGTTAGGCAGGGAAAGATCGTGAACGACCGTTTAATTTAAACGATGAATAATCAGGCGGTTATGCCGTTTATTCGCTTATTTTTAGCAGGTATTTATCGTTCACTTTTTTAACGTTTCCTGTATCCATGAAAGCCTTCTTCTGGATCAAATAGCCGAGTAGCTGCCAGCAATGCGTTGATTCTGGGAAATCAAGTTAATGTGGGTATCGGCACTTCAGCGCCTACCGCCCGATTAGAAGTCGTTAGTGAAGCTATCGATGCCCGTGGGCTGCGATTAACCCACCTTACCAGTCAAAGTAAGCCTGTTCAGGCAACTGATCAGTTCCTAACGGTTAATGAGCAGGGTGATGTAATTAAAGCGCGTTATCAACTCCGGATTACTAACGTAAATGAATGGAGCGATAAGGTGTTTACGCCAAGTTATCAACTCCGTCCATTACCCTCAGTTGCGGATTACATCAGACTAAATGGCCATTTACCTGGTATTCCTTCGGCTGAGCAGGTAGTCAAGGCAGGTGTCGATTTAGCGAAAATGCATGCAATCCTGCTGGAGAAGGTCGAGGAGTTAACTCTCTATAGCATTCAACTAGAAAAGACGACCCAACAGCAAAACCAGGAATTACAAGCCATAAAGCAAGAACAGGCTCAGTTGAAGCAGTTGTTACAACAGCTATTGAAGCGTAACTGATCAGACGAGACCAGCGTTTGCTATTGCTACAGATCAAGTAACGTTTTCTCCCCTGAGAGTGCGTACCTTATAGCAGCGTCATTAGAAGATGACGACAAGGAAACTCAAAAGAAAAAGCCGCAACGGATGGAAGAAGCTTTTTCTTTTGAGTTTGTGTCAAACTTCGGGTACCGTAAGGCGAGTTCTTCAACCTTTCTGGCGCTCTGCAATTATTAGGCAGGCTGATACCAATGCCAACCCTGATAGGGTAGTTTAGTACTATAAGTAGTTAGATAACTGTCGCCTAAATCAGGATAGAGGTCCAGAATGAAAACTACTTCGCGCCAATAATCATACAAAAACCAGTGTAAATCCATTGGGACCGACTCATGGATTTCTTCGAAGGCTGAAATCATAGCTCTATCCTGAAGGGGATGAGCCTTTCGAATCACAAATTTTAGTCCCGAGTAAATAGCATTCAACTCGGATCGACTGAACTCAACACCCCATTTTCGGGGTGGAGTACCGGGAAAGACTACGTCCGTTGCAATGAACGTTTTGATGTATTCTTTCACTAAGTGTACATTTTTGGGAGAGGACATATTGAGAATTAGTTGGATTGTGCGAAATCGTACCAAAACCCTGCCAAAACCCCATTTTTCAGCACGAATGATCAAAAAAACACCATGAATTTATTTTACAACAAAATACTGTATATCTGATATTTACTCCTTTTAATCAATGATAAACAAAGGCTTATCATATATATTAGATCGACCACATATTATCATCTAAAGTAATGATTCTCGTTAGCGATTAAAGTCTGTCTATAAGCCGATTAATACCTTAAAAGATAACAGGACATTGTGACTGCCCATTGACATTAGGTTAAAAAATCAGGCTTATCTACATATGAATCCCGCTGAATTCCGGCTCAAAACCGTGTTACGATTCACCATGATGCCTTCTGTAACCGTGGTATGGCATTGAACCAGCGTTGAGCCAAAGTCCTACTAAAAGATTTTGAATTGCTTCAGTTGGTGTTTAGTCTGGATGTCGTTACTTTAACGCAATCGAGTACGACAAATGAACTCAGTAATCCATTTCAGAAAACCTTAAACTGCTGTTTTATGGACATCAACCAGGTCGAATTAACACTGAAATTTACCATTGAAGTTGATCAGGCTATATTGAGTAAACTGACCCAAGGTCTAGCCGAACAATATGCTCGGGTGATAGCTGAAGAGTTGATTAAGGACGGTGCTGACGTTGATCGTACCTCTTATAGAATCAGCTTTGGGAAAGGTTAAGAATAAACCCATGCTCTATGCTGCAGCTACCTTCCATAAGCAGCGAATAAGGCTTCAGCTAATAGTCATGTAGCCTCCGAACGATCTGTTTAGAGGCTACGCGACTATTAGCCCTCAATGGCCTTAAGCAGATTTAGTTGACGTTAACAGGCCAAGTGCTGTGCAGCTGAGCGAAGCGACAAAACTGCCACCACTAAAAAGAGGACTCTTATGCGTATAGAGCGAATAGACGCAAAAAATAATTAATGCGAGAGCGACAAGCAGAAAAAGCCCGCTCAAGATTCGAATGAATAGTTTCATGAAACGAGCGTTAGGTTTTTATCGGATCCGATGTGGTAAAAGCGCTTTCCGCAAGCAGTACAGTGATAAGCTCGATAAGGAAGGCGTCGGAGTATTTGGGGGCGCCGAGCACGATCAGGATGCGGATTGCCACATTTGGGACAATCACTTTTAAAACGAAATGTTTGGATGAGGTATTTACCTAAAAGCACGAAGCCGCCGATAGCCAGCAAGGCTAGTATTTTAAGTTTCATAAAGTAGGAGTTACGATGACAAAAAGTGCCTCTCCGCAATGGAAAAGCCATTTTCAGATCGCAAGTTAATATTAATAAAATTTAGTAAACATACTAAGCGTAATTTTAATAGGATAGTAACTAATCGGTAGGTAAACATAAAAAATCCCGGCTAGAGTCATAGCCGGGATTTGGCATCAAGAAGAATCTATTGCGTGGGCGTCGGATACGGAATGCTAGTGCAGGCCAATTTAGTCCTAGAGATTCTTCTGATTCTACTTGATGCTTAACTATTGATTATCAGTAGACTATCCGAAATAGAATCCGATAGAATCCGATAGAATCAACCGCGCGGGCGGCCCCGAGAATCTATTTTGGTAAAGTATTAGGAATCCACGGACAAACAAGCTACTGAATTAAATACATAGGCTACATCATCAAACGCATCAGCCAGCCCGTAATCAGCCCACCATATACGCCTAATACGTGGCTCAAAACGGCAAGCAATACGCCTACAGGGGCCAGTGCCGGATGGAAAACCGAGGCTACCGCTGGCGCGGTTGACACTCCACCAATATTGGCTTGACTTCCAACGGCCACAAAGAAATAAGGGGCTTTAATGATGCGGGCCGTCACTAACATAAACAGAACGTGAATAAGCATCCAGATGACTGCCACCAGGAACAAGCCCATATTCCCGCCCAGATTGGAAAGATCTAATCGCATGCCTATGGTCATAATCAGGAAATAGACAAATAACGTAGCCAGATCGGTGGTGCCGAGCTTTTCCAGTTTGCGAAGTGAAGTGAACGAAAGAATGATGCCAAGCGACGTTGATAGAATAACAACCCAAAGAAAATTGGATGTGAATGGGTCTAAACCGTAGACTGTTAACAAGGTTTTGTAGGGTTGAAGAGTAGTCGATATTCCATAGGCCAGCGCGTGCGCCAGTGCAGCCCCACCAAAGCCTAAAGCCAGAATCGTACTTAAATCCAGTAAGTTAGCAGGTCGGTCAGGTTCTTCTTTGTAGGCCATAATCCGCTGTTTTACTTCCTCAATGGAGCTGTTATCGGCGTGAAGCCATTCATCAATTGTGTCCCGATAAGCAGCTCCCCAAATCAGGCAGGCGGTCCAACTCGTCGATACAACTGCATCGACGACCAGAATGATGGCAAACAGTGCTTCGCTGCACCCATAAATCTCCTTCAAGGCCAGCTGACTGCTACTGCCGCCAATCCAACTCCCCGAAATTGTTACCAGGCCCTTCCAGTATTCGTTGGCAATGGCCTGCTCCCGAAATCCGGGTATCAGCCACATAACTATAACGAAAGCAATGGGGGCTCCTACGATGATTCCTACCGTGCCCGATAAAAACGTGATCAACGCTTTTTTGCCCAGCCGCATGATCGAGCGTAAATCGGCAGTGGAAGTGAGCAATACCAAAGCGGCAGGCAACAGGTAGTTTGTTGACACTTTATAAAGACTTGATTGATCGCCCGAAATAATGCCTAAGCTATTCATCGTGGCTGGAAAAATATAGCATAGGAGTAAGGCCGGAACATAGGTGTAGGCCCGAACCCAGAAGGGGTGTGCCGACTGCGATGTTTTGAAAATCAGTGTCAGTACAACCAGAAAAATGCCTAAAATAATTGCGTCGTTGGTGATGAGTGGCTGCATCAATATATTCGTAGCGATTAACTCAAAGGGTTGAATATAAATTATTTATAAACCCTTAACGACAGCTACTGATTTTTCCTGGCCGAAATAGTAGTATGGGTAGCCAGGTTGGCGCTTTGAAAATGTAGCCATTACGCTGTAATCGCTTGGGTAGGGATAATTATTGGGCGAATGAAAACCACAACCATAAAAGATATCGCACTAGCGTTAAATATCTCGACATCAACGGTATCGAGGGCGTTGCGAGACAGTTCGGAGATTGGTATTGAGACGAAAAGAAAAGTGTTAGAACTGGCTCATCAGCTGGATTATAACCCTAATCCGGTGGCCCTGAGCTTACTTAACAGCCAGAGTCACGATATTGGCGTGATTGTGCCAGAAATCTCCAATCCCTTCTTTGCTATCGCTATTGCAGGTATTGAAGATGTTGCCTTTGCGCAGGGCTATCACGTTGTGATTTACCAAAGTCATGAAGATTACGAGCGGGAGGTGTTGAATGTAAAACACATTGCCAATCGAAAAAAGGATGGACTTTTAGTATCAATTGCCACAGAAACGAAAGATTATTCACATTTCAAAAGCTTGCATGAGCGCGGGTTTCCTATCGTCTTTTTTGACCGGATCTGCGAAGAAATTGATACGCACAAAGTCTTGGTCGATGATTTTGAGGGCGCTTACATGGCTACCGAACACCTGATAAAACAGGGTTGTGAGCGTATTGCTCATTTATCGGGACCGGAACATCTGCTAATCAGCCGACGGCGATTGCATGGCTATCGGGCTGCTTTGCTGGATTATGGGAAACCTATTCACGATGACTGGGTAATTGCGTCGTCCTATAATGCCAATAATTCACTGGAAGTCGCCCGTACATTGTTGGCTAAACCGGACCGGCCTGATGGGATTTTTGCCTCCAGCGACAACATTGCCATTGGCTGTCATGCCGCTATTGTGGAAGCAGGCTTATCGATGCCCGACGAAATCGCCTTGATTGGGTTTTCGGATTTACCGATCTCAGCTCTGTTGAATCCACCCCTCAGTTCGGTCTCGCAGCCTGCGTTCGACATGGGCCGTTCTGCCGCCGAACTATTGATTAACCTGATCAAAAATCCGGGCAAATACACAACGCCAATCAGTAACGTCTTGAAGACGAGTCTGATGGCTCGAAAATCATCATTGCGCAAAGGAGCTGTAAAATAAAAGCAGCATTTACCCCGTCCGTTGCTACGAGGAAAACCGCCACTGGCATAATTCGGATTATCGGGTGTCCAGTGATCCGCCCAGAATACAGGCCGATTGGCTGTTGGTGTAGCCTGCGAACGAGCATCGCCTTCTACCATTGCCTACCCGCCAAATAATCCACCAATAACAGCAGCCACAGAGAACGTGCGGTCGGCTCCCCTTTTCTCCGTAAACTTCTTCGGTGATTCTCCCCAGCAGCAATGCACAGGCCAGTTTTACAGCACCGGTGATTTGTCAATTTATTACAAGAAATTATCGATAATAAATATGACTTATCTAATATAGTTAATTTAGGTTTGTGTAGTCATGGCTCAAATGCCTCTACAGGCCTAAATAGAAGATATTGGCCTGCTTGGAGTCAAAAGTATAGTCAGTAGGCAAAGCACTGGTTATACTTATATACTACACAAATCAAGTACGTACAACAAAACGACGGCAACTAGTTGAATCGATTATCCGACCGGATACGCTGCACTTGGCAGGTAGCAGACGTCCAGTCTGGTATTCGGCTACAACAATAAGCCGTTACCCTTCTTGAATTGATTAGCTCTTTGTCATGAAACCATTATTCCGAAAAGTCACGGCCAATCCGGAGAGTTCCTATACAGTGCGGCACAACATCTTGCCCCATCTTAAAAATATATGGCATTATCATCCGGAACTGGAGTTGCACTATATTCTAAAAGGGAAAGGTGTCCGGTTTATTGGCGATAAAATCAGCAACTTTTCGCCCGGTGAGATCGTGTTGGTTGGCGAGAATCTGCCCCATACCTGGCGCAGTAATGAAGAATATTTCCACAACGACCCCGACCTCAATATTGAGGTGATCGTCATTCAGTTTTTACCCGACTGCCTGGGCGATCATCTGCTGAAACTACCCGAAGCTTATCTGATTCCCAAGCTCTACGAAAAGGCCAAAAGTGGTATGGTTATCAATGGACAAACCAATACCAAACTGGCCGAATTAATGCGCAAAGCGATCGACGCCACAAACCTTGATAAATTAATCATCCTGCTATCTATTCTGAAGCTGCTCTCCGAAACAGATGAATTCGACATAATTGTGAATGGACGAGCGGTATTTTATCAGTCTAACGAAACGGATACCCTACGCCTGAACAATGTGTGCAGCTATACACTAGAGAATTACAAAAAGGAAATTACGCTGGAGGAGATCTCGGCCATCAGCAATCTGAGTGTTACGTCCTTTTGCCGATATTTCAAATTAATGACGAACAAGACGTACTATGATTTCCTGATTGAGATACGGATTAGTCACGCTTGTCGGGCGTTGATTGAAGATAAAACGCCCACCGAGATCATCTGCTTCGATTGTGGGTTCAACAACGTTTCCAATTTCTACCGCCACTTCAAGAAAGTGACGGGCCTCACTCCGCTGGAATACAAACGGTACTATTTGAAAAAAGGAAAAGTAGCTGCGTAATTTTAAAACACAGAGGCACAGAGCACACAGAGACTATAATTCAATAACTCTGGATGCTCTGTGCCTTAAAATCTACACGACACTCAATTCCAGTTCATTCTGCAATTGGGTATATTCGGCATAAAAACCCTCGACCTGCTTGGCAATTTCGGGAGTGAACGTACCAACATTGCGACGAGTAAAGGTGGTCATGTCGAAGCCGCGCAACTGTAAGAAGTATTTCGACACCGTCGGGTAGACGTTGTGAATAACATCCATCTTGTCAATCAGGAATTGCTGTACTTTCGCTACCTCTTCCTGCAAATCAGCGTTGTCATAATTCCGGCAAAGCCACACAATTAACTCCGGGAAAAAGTTACCCTGAATACAGGACAGGCCCGCCGAACCCGCTTTCAACGAATCCACCGCGTGAACCATGTAGGCATCATACAAACCAAAACCAGGACGCGATGCCAGTCGGATTTTTTCCTTAATCTGTCGCAAATCCAGCGATGTATCTTTATGATAAATCACCCGACCTGTGTTCACGAATAACTGAAGCTGCTCGGGCGAAATCAGGCGTTTGTAGGGAACGGGGCACTCGTAAAAACCAACCGGCACCGATTCGGTCTGGTCTAGCAACTGAAAAACTCGCTCATTGAAAACAGCATCAGACTCTGCTTCGTCGGCAAGCAAACCCGTAATCAGGATAACGGCCTGCGTACCTATGTTATGTACGCGTTTAACAAAATCGGCCTGTTGCGCAATCGGGCCACCAAATGTACCCGTAGCCACAACGGGAACGGCACCATTGACCACCTTGATTACGTGTTCGATAATTTGAATACGCTCAGACTCGCTCAATTCGAACATTTCACTCGACAGACAATTGGCAAACAAGCCAGCTGCTCCGGCTTGCAGGTAAAGTTCGGTCAGGCGGGTCAGGGCGTCGAAATCAATCGCGCCAGTGCTGGTAAAGGGGGTGAGCATCACGGGGATGAACCCCTTTTCAACTGTTTTCATACTATTCAACTTCAAGAGTTAACGGGTAATGAATAATGGCTTTTCAGTCAGCCTTTGCTTCATTATGCATTATTCATTTATAAATACTTCTTTTTTGATTTGTTCCGAGGATCGGCCTTTGCTTTTTGTGACGAGCAGGCCAACCAGAAAAATGGTGAGCGTACCAATCACAATAATCATGTTGCTGTGAAGCGGATTGCGCAGGTAGCTAAACTGATCGGGCAGGCTACCGGAAAATGTCATCCAGATAATAACCAATACGCCAATACACGTGGCCGTCAACGCTTCATGGCTATTCGTGCGCCGACTAATGAGGCCTAATAAGAACAGCCCAAGCATACCAGCTGCAAAAATACCCGAAAGTGTCCACCAGGTATCCAGAATACTTTTCACACCAATCATGGCCAAACCCGTTCCTAAACCTAGTAACCCAACAATTACAGTGGTCACGTGGAGCAGTCGCAGGAGTTTCTTATCTGATATGTCAGCGTTGATGTATCGTTTGTAAATGTCTTCCGTAAAAACCGTCGCCGATGCGTTCATCCCTGAACTGATCGTGCTCATAGCAGCTGATAGAATCGCTGAAATGATCAACCCCATCAGGCCAGCGGGTACTTTGGTCACCATAAAATGAGGCATTACTTTATCGCCATAATCGACAGGCTTCAATGTTGCCATAAGTTGAGAAACCTCCGCTGCCGAAGCCGTAGCTGGTAGTCGATCCATCGCCACTTTTTGCTTGATGGCTTCAATAAATTCGGGGTGGACCTGATAATAAGCAAACAGGCAGGAGCCAATCACAAAAAACAGCAACGACGCAGGTACATATAGCCAGACACACAACCAAAGGGAATTTGAGGCTTCTTTAGCCGAAGAAGTAGTGTGGTATCGTTGAATGTAGTTCTGGTCCATCCCGAAGTTATTCAGGTTTATAAAGAAGCCATACAGCAGCACGACCCAAAAGGATGATTGCACGAAATCAGGGGAGAAAGTACCCAGGCTGAATTTGTCGTGAGCAGCCCCAATGTCCACAATTTTCGAAACGCCCCCCGGCACCGAATCAACGATCAGGTATAGAATCAGCAAAGCTCCAAACGTTTTAATAAAAGCCTGCACTACTTCTGTCCAGATAACAGCCTCCATACCGCCCATAACGGTATAAATAATGATACAAATGCCCATGACGATCATGATCATTTGCATCGAATAACCCGTAAGTGCCTGTAAACTAATGGCAATTCCCAGAAAGATAGACCCCATCCGGGCCAGCTGCGTCAATAAAAAACAGGCCACTGCGTAGGTTCTGGCCCAGGGGCCAAAGCGATGTTCGAGGTGTGTGTACGCTGATATTTCGCCGGTTTGCCGATAGAATGGCACAAAAAAACGAGAGGCAACATAGGCTGCCAATGGCATGGACAGACTGAATACAAATGAGTTCCAGTTTCCCCCAAATGCTTTGCCTGGAACGCCTAGAAATGTATTACTGCTCAGGAACGTAGCATAGATAGACATTCCCAACGCCCAACCGGGAATCTTCCCAGATGCTTTGGTAAACTGGTCAGTATCATTATTTTTTCGGGCAAAGTAAACGCCTACCAACACCATTGCCACCAGGTAGGCAGCAATTACGGCAAGGTCAAACAAGGGTAGGTTTTTCATGGAATAGGAATAGGGTAAACAATAAGCGTTCTATCTAGCTGTACTCAACATGACCGGACAGTCAATGGAGCCAGCGTCTTATTCTGTATTACTCTCTTTCCATCAGAAAAGACTATGAAGCCCTTGCCTTTACCGTAATGTTTTCCGGTTTTATCATACAAAATGGTCAGCATTTTTCCATGATACAGCTACAGAATATGCTATTTTCACAAGCTATTGTAGGATGTCAGCTTGTTAAGGGAAACTGGGTAGAAAAGGTTTTGGACAGGATTTACAGGATGAACAGGATTAAAAATCAGAAGAAAAATCCTGTTTATCCTGTCGGAAAATTAAATCTCTGGGTCCTGCTCATAAATCGTCCACAATTGCGTCTGAGCGTCTGATTTCTTCGCCAGCGTTATGCGAGAGTTTACAGAACCTTTGCTATCGGCGGGTGTGATGTACAGGTTCGTCCCTTTCAACTTAATTCGATACGTCGCTTTCCCGGCGGGAATAAATTCATATTCCTGATTGGCTTGCGACGCCACTAATGGCTGTTGCTCCAGATTGATGCCGTCTGCGATTGTTCCGGCTTCTGGCTGTAAGGTTTTGCTCGTGAATAAATTCTGAAGTTGGTAGGTATCCCCTTCTATATGCTTAAAATCCCAGGTAACGCATTTCCAGTTGACGGGCGAATAGGCAACTATGGGCGTCCCATTCGTTTTCCGGGCATCCTGAACGCGTAAAAGCATACCTGTCTGGATATTTTTAATCGCATAATGGCCGCGAATGGTCTGGGCAAAACTCCCGGTTTGTACCAACCCCAAAACGATTAGTAAAGAAAATACGAGTCTGGTTTTCATCGCTATAGCGTTTTTCATACAAGGTAGTATCTGTTTCTACGCATTGCAAGACCTCAATAGAACGCAGATTTTTAGGATAGTTATGATTAACAAAGCATCTTCTATCCGATAAATCATAATCTAAACCATATAGATCCTAAAAATCTGCGTTCTATTGTCGACTAGTAAGCCCTATCTTTGCGACATGAAATCCGTCACAGCTCTCTTTTTAGGCATACTGCTCTTTGTGGGTAGTCTGTTTCCGCAGACAGATGTGGAGGAAGTCTATAAAATACCGGGGTTAATTGCCCATTATCAACTTCACAAGAAGGCAGCTGGAAGCGGCTTCGATATATGGCAGTTTCTGGAACTTCATTACAATGCGTCGTCGAAGCACGCGAAAACCCCACACAAGGGCGTCAAAATTCCCCTTTACAATCACCTCTCAACGGGTTTTGTGTTTGTACTGACCCAACCGCATCGGCTCCCTGCCGAACTAGCGGTACTGATTCCCTGGCCACAGGTTCATTTCTCCTACGAGAACCTGTATTCGTTTCTCACCGCTACCCTACTGTTTCAGCCTCCCCAAATCGGGTAACTCTGCTGTATGTATTGGCTAACTGACTGACCGTGTGCTTGTGGCACATAGGCAGGTCATTTGCTATTTATTCTCAACGAGTTATCAACAATAGAACGCAGATTCTATATGATTATCATGATCCACAATGATCATAACTAATCCTATAGATCATAAAAATCTGCGGGCTATTTTATCCATTTTATGATCGATAAAATCATTCAGTTCAGCATCCGCCAAAAGCTGATGGTGGGGCTGGGCGTGGTAGCATTGATTGCCTGGGGAACCTATGCACTCCGGCAATTACCCATCGACGCTATCCCCGATATTACCAATAATCAGGTTCAGGTGATTACGCAAGCGCCTTCGCTGGCGGCTCAGGAAACCGAACAGTTCATTACATTTCCGCTCGAAACGACCCTGCGTAATGTACCGGGCGTTACCGAAATCCGGTCGATTTCCCGCTTTGGGCTGTCGGTCATTACGGTTGTTTTCGAAGAATCGACCCCGACCTTTCTGGCCCGCCAGTTGGTGACCGAACAACTCAAAGCTGCCGAGGGCTCACTAACGGCGGGTTCGCCCCAACTGGCTCCCATTACAACGGGATTGGGCGAAATCTATCAGTACGTTATTCGACCCAAAGAGGGGTTTGAGCATCGGTATTCCGCTACAGATCTCCGCACCGTACAGGACTGGCTCGTGAAACGACAGCTGGCCGGAGTCCCAGGTGTGGTCGACATCAGCAGTCTGGGTGGATACCTGAAAGAGTATGAAGTTCGCATCAACCCAGAACGGTTGCACGGCATGAATACCACGTTGACCGAGGTGGTTCAGGCGCTGGCCGATAACAACGCCAACACAGGCGGGAGCTATATCGAAAAAGGGCCCGAAGCTTTCTTTATCCGGGGCGAAGGCATGGTAAAAACACCCGACGAGATTGGGCAGATTGTCGTAAAAAACGTTGGCCCTACCCCTATTCTCGTTCGCGATGTGGCGCAGGTGGGATTAGGACACGCTGTCCGGTATGGCGCGATGACCCGCAATGGTCGGGGCGAAGTTGTCGGCGGTATTGTTCTGATGCTCAAGGGAGCCAGTTCCGAAAAAACTATTGATGGCATAAAGGAACGAATTACCGAAGTCCAGAAAAGCCTTCCCCCCGGCCTGATTATCGAGCCATTTCAGGACCGTAAAGTCCTCATCGACAAAGCCATTCACACCGTCGCCAAAAACTTACTGGAGGGTGGCGTCATTGTGATGAGCGTACTGCTGATTTTACTAGGCAACTGGCGGGCTGGTCTTGTCGTCGCATCGGTGATTCCGCTCTGTATGCTGTTTGCGCTGGGGATGATGCACGTGTTTGGCGTATCGGCCAACCTGATGAGTTTGGGAGCCATTGACTTCGGACTGTTGGTTGATGGAGCGGTCATCATTGTTGAAAGCATGATTTTCAGTATCGTCCACACACAGGCCACCCGCTCGCAGTCGATGGATGAGATTGCGCTGGATTCGGCTAGTCGATTGATGCGGTCGGCTCTGTTTGGGCAATTGATTATCCTGATCGTTTACGTACCGATTCTGTCACTGACGGGCATTGAAGGGAAGATGTTTCGCCCGATGGCGCTAACCGTAGGCTTTGCCATCATAGGTGCTATGTTACTGTGTGTGACCTATGTACCAATGATGGCGGCCACTCTCCTGCGCAAAGACATCAAGGAAGAAGGTACATTGGCCGACCGCATCATGAAAGCACTCTATCGCGTCTACGCTCCCCTACTAAACGGCGCGTTACGTTGGCGAAAAACGGTTTTAGCAACCTCCGTTCTCCTGCTCGTTGGCGCGGTTGGTTTGTTTGGAACAATGGGTGGCGAATTTATTCCCAATCTCGACGAGGGCGACATTGCCATCAGTCTGACATTGAAACCAGGCTCGTCGTTGCGGCAAACCATCGAAACGACCGGGCGAATGGAAACGATTCTGAAAAATGGATTTCCAGAAGTAAAAGACGTGATTTCCAAGATCGGAACGGCCGAAATTCCGACCGATCCGATGCCCATCGAAGCGGCCGATGTGATCGTTGTGTTGAAGGAGCCGAGCGAATGGACATCCGCAAAAACGAAGGATGATCTAGTTCAGAAAATGGAACGGGCGCTGAGTGTGCTCCCCGGTTTAACGTACGAGTTTACGCAACCCATTCAACTGAGATTCAATGAGTTAATGACGGGCGTCAAGTCCGACATTGCCGTCAAGATTTACGGTGAAGACCTGAAAACGTTGTTCAGTAAGGCCAATCAGGCAGCGGCTAAGCTCAAAACCATTCCCGGCGTAGCAGACCTGAAAGTCGAACAAATCAGCGGTCTTCCTCAGATGCTGGTCACCTATAACCGCCCACGGTTGGCTCAATATGGCGTTTCGGTAGCGGGGTTGAACCGGATTCTGAAAGCCGCCTTTGCCGGTGAGACAGCGGGTGTGGTCTTTGAAGGCGAAAAGCGCTTTGATCTGGTTGTGCGGCTCGACAGTATGTATCGTCAGGACATCGACAACATTCGGCAACTCTACGTCGATTTGCCGAATGGACAGCAGGTTCCGCTCGACCAACTAGCGTCGATCCGTTACGAAAACGCACCCATGCAGATTTCCCGGGACAACGCCCGACGACGAATTACAATCGGCATCAATGTGCGGGGACGCGATGTAGAAAGTCTGGTGGGCGAAATGAAAGCCGTTCTGGAAAAAGACGTTCCGCTTCCGGCCGGATACAGTTATACCTACGGTGGCCAGTTTGAAAATCTGGTCAAAGCCAAAGAGCGATTGGCGGTGGCTGTTCCACTCGCGTTGGTACTGATTGGGTTGCTGCTATTTTTCACCTTTGGTTCCTTTGGACAAGCGATCCTGATTTTCACCGCTATTCCCCTGTCGGCCATCGGAGGTGTCTTGGCGTTGTGGCTCCGGGGTATGCCATTCAGCATATCGGCGGGCGTAGGTTTCATTGCGCTATTCGGGATTGCGGTGCTCAACGGCATTGTCCTCATTAGTTATTTTAACCAGCTTGAAGAGGAAGGCGTAACCAATGTGGTTCAACGCGTTAAAGAAGGAACGGCGGTTCGGTTCAGGCCAGTCATCATGACGGCAGCCGTAGCGTCGCTGGGCTTTTTGCCGATGGCCTTATCAAGCTCTGCCGGGGCTGAAGTGCAGAAACCGCTGGCCACAGTCGTTATCGGTGGGCTGGTTTCGGCAACGTTACTAACACTAATCGTTTTGCCGGTTCTCTATAGTTTGGTACCCTCTCGCAGAAAAGGAGCGATACAACCGACTGACGAAGAACGCCATAACCCCACAGTTGCTCATTGCATCGGAGGAATCTTCGTGTTGGCGTTCGGTACCTTATCTGTTTCTCAAGCGCAACCGCTTACCATAGACAAAGCCATCGAGCAAGGGTTGCGTCTGAACGGTGGATTGCAGGCTACGGCGATGGAAGTAAACGTCGGTCAGCGATTGCAGAAAACGGCCTGGGATATTCCCCGCACCACAGTCGATTATCAGCGCGGACAAATTCAATCGTACCCCATCGATCACAGCCTGACCATTATGCAGTCAATGGCGATGCCCTCTGTATATGGCGCTCAAAAACGGCTCTATCAGGCACAGCAGGGCATTGCCGAACGACAGGTGGCCGTTAGCCGAACAGAGCTGGTTCGCCAGATCAGGCTGGCCTTTTATCAGCTCCGAATTGATTACGAGCGAATTAAGTTGCTTCAGGCACAGGATAGCCTATATCGTCGGGCGGCTCATGCGGCAGCGGTACGGTATCGAACGGGGGCCACGAATCAACTGGAAAGCGTTACCGCCGAAACCCGGCAGCGCGACATCCAGAATCGACTGGCTGTTTTGCAAACCGACATTTCGGTAGGTCGTCAAACGTTGGCCATTCTGCTCCAGCAAACCGACCTGGTGAGCATCGATACAACCGGCAGTTTAAAAGCAGGTTCACCGCAAACTCCCCCAACGCTGGAGGCCAATCCACAACTGGCCGTATTGCGTCAGCAGGTCGAAACGACCCGTCGGCAAGTCGATCTGGAAAAGCAGCGATTCTGGCCCGATTTCCGGGTGGGCTATCTCTCCCAATCCATCGAACGGCAGGGCGGATTTGGCGTCTATCAAGTTGGTTTATCGCTACCGCTCATCATGGCTCCGTTGCGGGCCAGACTGGACATCGCTCGTATGCAGGGGCAGATTGCCGATCGCCAGCTAAACTATCAGCACCACCGGCTACAGGGCGAACTATCCATTCGAGGACAACAGTATGCTCAGTCGCTCAACACGCTGGCGTATTACGAAAACTCAGCGCTCCCGCAGGCCAATCTCATTCTTCGAACGGCGGAGCGCAGTTATCTAAGTGGCGACATCGAATACCTCGAATTTGTGCAGAGTACTACACAAGCCTGGCAGATTCGGGAGCAGTATTTAGATGCCATCAGCCAGTACAATCAATCGCTCATTGAACAGGAAGCGCTCGCTGGATTTACGCCCGTAGCCCCCTAACACATACGATACTTATGAAAAAACGACAAAATAGAAGCTGGCGAATCGTTGCCATTTGGCTAGGAATCAACAGCTTATTTAGCTGCTCTCATTCTGAAAACAAATCGATTGATCAGCCCAAAACAGATAAACCTGCCGGTGCACGCACAGTAACGATTACGGAGGCTCAGTTCCGGGAAACCGGGATTCAATTGGGCGGCCCCGATACGTTGACCTTAGGCGAAACGATTCAGGCGACGGGCAAACTGGAAGCGCCCCCTGATCATTGGGCCAGTGTACATGCACCCATGGGCGGCTTTGTCCGATCGACCCGATTGGTAGAGGGCGATTTTGTCAAAAAAGGGCAGATTCTGGCCGTTCTGGAACACCCCGATTATATCCGACTCCAGCAGGAATACTTGCAGGCCATCGCCAAAAGTCGGTTTGAACGACAGGAGTTGGACCGACAAACCGAACTCAATCGGGAAGAAGTCGGTGCCCGTCGGAAGCTTGAGCAATCGACTGCCGATTACGAAACAACCCGTGCGTTGTTAACGTCATTGGAAGCGCAGTTATCGCAACTGCACATTCCACTCGAAGCCCTGCGAAAAGGCCATATCAGCCGCACCATTCCGCTGCTGGCCCCTATAAACGGGTATGTCGATAAGGTAAATTTACGGCTAGGCCAATACGTGGGGACTACCGACGAACTGGTTGAGATCGTCAACAAAGAGCATCTATATCTCGAATTGCGCGTGTTTGAAAACGACATCCGACAGGTTCAGGAAGGGCAACAAGTCCGGTTTACGATCGCCCAGCAATCGGGTGAGTTACAGGCGAAGGTGTATCGAGTAGGGCAATCGTTTGATCCACAGACCAAAACCGTACCGGTGCACGCCAACCTGCTTACGAAAGATGTCGGACGATTGTTTGCCGGTTCCTACGTACGGGCCACCATTCTGGCTGATCCGCATCAGGTAATTGCCCTCCCCGAAGATGCGCTGATAAAAGAAGGCAATCAATCCTTTGTGTATGTTCGTCAGCCAACTGACAGCTCCAAGGCCTATCGATTTGAGTTAGTCGCAGTCAAGACAGGCATTACCCAAAACCATCGGACCGAAGTCGTGTTACCCAAAGGACTGAATCAATCAGCCATTGTTCGTCAAGGCGCGTATTTTATTAGCGCCGAACGCGCTAAACTGGCTGGTTAGTTATAATCTTTTTTTTGTCATCCCGACGCAGGAGGGATCTTCGGAATAGTATGCTTTAGGATCCCTCCTGCGTCGGGATGACAAAATTCACTCAATTTTGAATTTTCCTACATGGAACAACCAATAAAACCTCACCAGGCCGAACGGGGCCAACAAACAACGCTGGTTGGTATCGCTGTTAACATCGGGCTGGTACTAGTTAAAGGGCTAGCCGGATGGCTGGGTCACTCCTACGCGCTGATTGCCGATGCGATGGAATCGGGCACCGACATTGTAACCTCAATTTTCGTCTGGTTTGGCCTCCGTACAGCCTCGAAAGCCCCCGACCAGAATCACCCATTCGGACACGGTAAAGCCGAACCCTTGGCCGCTATTCTGGTAGCAATGGCTCTGGTTGGCGCGGCAATTCTGATTGCCGTGCAAAGTATCCACAATATTCAGGTACCGCACGAAATTCCGGCCCCATTTACGCTGGCCGTATTAGCCGGTGTCGTGATCGTAAAGGAGGTGCTGTTTCGGCGCATTGCGAAGGTTGGCGACGAAACGGAAAGCAGTGCCGTAAAAGCTGATGCCTGGCACCATCGCAGCGATGCCATTACATCGCTAACTGCGTTTGTGGGCATCAGTATTGCCCTGATTGGTGGCCCCGGCTACGAAAGTGCTGACGACTGGGCCGCACTGCTGGCTTCAGTCGTTATTGTGTACAATGCCTACCACATTTTCCGACCATCGTTCGGTGAAATCATGGACGAAACGCCCGCTGGCGACTGGCAAAATGAGCTTCGAGCGATTGCTTTAAGTGTACCTCAAGTGAAAGGAATTGATAAATTTCGGGTTCGAAAAACTGGCTTCGAGTACTTCATTGATTTACACGTGCTGGTGCCGGGGGAACTAACAGTCGCACAAGGACATGCTATTGCCCATGCCGTTAAAGCCGCCATTCTCAAAGAGAAACCGGCCGTATATGACGTGCTGGTACATATTGAGCCAGTTTAGATTAATTTCTTTATAACTCTGTGTTCATTAAACAACTATAGCTATGATTATGAGCGATTTGCTGATGCCTGATTGAAAATTGGGGTAAAATAGGGTCTTTTTCAGCTTACTGGTATGGATAAAGTACCTTTACTCCGTGCCTAAATCGGTTCATAGCATGAAACTTCTTACTCTTTCCCTATTCGGGTTGCTTTTATTGACTAGCATGACACACGCATCGATCAACGACCAACCAACCGCTGACGCTAAAGCAGGCATTACCAAAACAAAGTTTGGCGACTTTCCAGATGGCCGCGTGGCAGACTTATTCACGCTCCGAAATGCGAAAGGGATGGTGGTTCAGATTACAAACTACGGAGGTTACATCGTCTCATGGACTGCCGCCGACAAAACAGGCAAACAGGAAGAAATCATCCTTGGCGTCCCCACCTTTGCTGATTATCTGAAAGGTACACCCAGCTTAGGGCCAATCATCGGACGTTTTGGGAACCGGATTGCAAAAGGGAAATTTACCATTGATGGGCAGGAATATACATTAGCCCAGAATACCAACGGAAACCACATTCATGGTGGACCCATCGGCTTCGATAAGCAACTTTGGGAAGCCACCACTAAAGATGGTAACGAACCTGCTCTAGTCTTAAAATACCTCTCAAAGGATGGAGATCAGGGCTTTCCCGGCAATTTATCCGTCGAGGTGACATACACGCTTCAGAAAGATAACGCGCTCCGCATCGACTACAAAGCCACAACCGACAAGCCAACCATCATTAACCTGACTAACCACACGTACTTCAATCTGAGTGGCTTGAAGCAAGACGTTCTGAATCAGGAATTAATGGTGGCTGCGAGCCAGTTCTTACCAACCGATCCGAAACAAATTCCAACGGGCGAATTGAAACCTGTAGTGGGTACTCCTTTCGACTTCACGAAGCCAACGGTCATCGGCAAGAACATTAATGACACCACCGATACCCAAATCAAATACGGCAAAGGATACGACCACTGCTGGGTATTCACGAATCCAGCCAAAACATTGAAGTTAGGTGCTACGGTCTATGAACCAACGAGCGGGCGTTTTATGGAAATGTTCACGACCGAGCCTGCGGTACAGGTGTACACAGCCAATAATCTAAACGGTAGCTTCAAAAGTAAGGATGGGGTGGCGTTCACGAAACGTTTTGGACTTTGCCTGGAAACCGAGCACTTCCCCGATTCGCCTAATCACCCCAACTTTCCCACAACCGTTTTACGCCCGAACGAAACGTACAAAAGCACAACGGTTTATAAGCTTTCGGTGAAGTAGGAAATTAGTATACGGTTTGTGGTTTACGGTGGGCTGGCGTCTCCAAGAGCTTTGCGTCAGCCCACCGTAAACCACAAACCGTATACTGTAAACCTTTTATAAATTCCGTATATACTTCTGCCCACCTAAGTACCGCATTTGACGGGAGATTTGGGTCGTACGTCGTTGAATGTAATTCGAAGGATTTTTGATAGAAAACTGGCGCGGATTAGGTAGTACAGCCGCTATCCGAGCCGCTTCACTACGAGAGAGCGTAGCCGCCGAGTGACCGTAATAGCGTTCCGATGCAGCTTCCACACCGAATGTCATCGGTCCCGTTTCGGCCACGTTCAGGTAGACTTCCAGAATACGCTTTTTTCCCCAGATCAATTCGATCAACATTGTAAAGTAGGCTTCCAGACCTTTTCGAATGTAGCTACGTCCATTCCAGAGAAAGACGTTCTTAGCAACCTGTTGCGAAATCGTACTGGCGCCACGAGGGCGTTTACGCGTCTGGTTCTCTTTCATGGCGTCTTTAATCTCATCGAAATCAAAGCCCCAGTGCGTTGGGAAATTCTGATCTTCCGACGAAACAACTGCCAGGGCAGCCTCCTTGCTAACATCATCGTAGGAGATCCATTTTTTATAGACATGACTGCTCTCGTCGGTGCCGAACGTATCCATCCAACGGGAAATAATTAGCGGAGTAACGGGCACAGGTACGTATTTCAGCACAATCACATAGCCCAGTGAGCCGAAAAACAGCCACAGAAAAACGCGTACGCAGAACCCATACACGGTTTCCAGCAAGGGCTGCTCTCGCATAAACTGCCGGATTTGCTGCCAGCGCGTTGAACGTGGCCGATAGCCCGAATTACGTTCCGACGCCCGGCCTCGCTGTGGAGCAGGCTGCGTTATTTTCGGACGTGGTTGCTGAGGAGGAGCCGTACGAAATGTATTGACTGGTCGTTGCGGATTCATAGGTGTAGGGGCATTCCGCGAAAATAATAGGATGGTCGATGTAAACCCGTTTTTTTACTAAAATCCCCGAAAAAAGCGGGGCCCTACGGCAGCGCAAACTAATCCCCTACTCGACAAACAACGTTGCCGCGACACGATCCGCAAACAGTTTTCCCGCATTTGTTAACCGCAGCCTGTCACCTTCTTGTGTAAGCCAACCCGATGCGTACATGGCCTTGAGGTCAGAAGCTTGATGCTGCGTAAAATCAGCACCTAACAACGCACTCAATTCGGGGAGCGAACACCCCCACTGCGTTCGTAATCCGGTCAGTAAATAGTCATTTACCTGATCGGCAACCGTTAGTTCTTCTATTTCTGACGGTATTGTATTCTTCTGAATGTCTGCGATATAACGTGCATTGTTCGCAATATTGTATTGTCGCGAATGACCATTATACGAATGGGCGCTTGGGCCAATACCCAGGTACGATTTGCGTTGCCAATAGGCTGTATTGTGCCGGGCATACTGGACTAAACCCGTGTGATTTTTTTTGGCAAAATTCGAGATTTCGTAATGTTCATAACCAGCCTGACTTAACGCTTGCGTTAGTTCCTCAAACTGGTCAGCCGCCAACGATTCATCAGCGGGTGGTAGTTTCCCTTTCTGCTGCCATCGTCCAAAAGCGGTGTCGGGTTCAATGGTTAGTGCATATGCCGAGAGATGCGGCACGTCAAGTGTTAACACCTTCTGCAAATCAAGTTGCCAGAGCGCTGGATCACGATTCGGAATCCCATAAATCAAATCGACACTCATATTCTCAAATCCAGCTTCGCGGGCTAACCAGACACAGGTCTCGGCTTCGGTAGCTGTGTGAGCGCGATTCATCCAACGGAGCGTGGCTTCGTCGAACGTTTGAATCCCGATGCTTAAGCGATTCACGTATTGGCGCAACATCCGAAGCTTTTCCGCACTCAGATCATCCGGGTTGGCTTCAAGGGTAATTTCAGCCGTCGGAGCAACGGTAAAATGGGTATGAATCGTCTCAAAAATCTGTCCTAGCTCACGTTCAGTCAATATCGAAGGTGTTCCTCCTCCAAAATAAACAGTCTCTAACGTTGAGGTAGACAAGTAATCTTTCTGCAAACGAATTTCGGTACAGAGCGCATCAACCAACGCTGCCTTCTGTCCCAAACTGGTACTGAAGTGAAAGTCGCAGTAATGACAGGCCTGCTTACAGAACGGTATGTGTAAATAAAGATGCATTCGACCTATTGACAACAAAATAGACGGATAGGTTTAACACTCGAAAAAAGAAAAGTGGAAAGGCTAAAAATGAACTAAACCAATGCCGTATACGAACAGAAAACCTTATTTTGCGACTATTCTCCAATGCAAGTAACATGTATCCACCAGAATTAGAGCCTGAAGAAACGCCTACACCCGCTACTACAGAAGCTCAGGATAAACTTATTGAGCTAACCAGCCAGAGCTGGAATCTGGAATTGGTTATTTCGGGAGCCGCTTTATTTGCTACCCTCAGTCTGCCCGAGTTTCTGGATAGTGCACTCAACTACTACCGGTATAACCTGATGGCGGATATTGATTATATCCACGATACCGGCCCAACACAGGTTATAGGCTTACTAAAGGGCGTGTCGTATTCGTTGTTTGGCGCTTTTCTTGCCCATTTTATCATGCGGGCCTTCTGGGTAGGGCTGCTCGGGCTGCTGGCCGTTTATCCAAGCGGAATTAAATATGATCAAATTTATAACCTAAGCCAATATGCTCGTCAGCAATTTGCCCAGCGAATGGGTTCATTACCCGATTACATCATTCGATTGGATAAACGCTGCAATGTAGTGTTTGCGCTGGCATTCAGTCTGGCCTTGCTTCTCTTCGGTGTAGCAATGACGTTTGGCCTGTTTAGCCTTATAGAAACGATTCTCCAACTGCTTATTCCTGACCATCTATACAAAATTGTCCGCGAAACAATAAATTCAGTACTGTTGATTGGTGTTGGTGGACTATGGCTTATTTATGTTGTTCTGAACCTGACCAAATTTCGCGATAACCCCCGGTTCGCCCCGATAGCTTTCCAACTGAGTCAGGTCTTTTCAGTCTTATTTATGGGACTTTATAAGCCGGGACTTTATATTCTCTATACGTTCTACAGCCAGATACCTAAAGAGGTGCTGAAAAAGCGGTTAGTGTGGGCCTTTGCTGTCTTTATTCTAGTCGAGCTGGTATTTATGTCTGGGCAGTTAGTACAAACGATGGGAGCGTCGGATGCTTTAGATAGTCGGTCATATATCACCCTGCGGGCTCCTAATCAGCTAGTGGACGCCAATTCATTTGATAATTTACGTAAGCCAGATGACCTGATCAGTAAAGCGAGTATTCAAAGCGATGTGATTCGGGAACCATATATACGGTTGTTTGTGAGTTATCCGAAATCATTGGATGCAGAATTGGCAAAGCGATTTAAAGAGCCTACATGGCCCGATAGCCTTTCGCGGAAAGATCGGCGGGAACGAAAAGCCACCTGGTATCTGAAATCGTTTGAAAGCTATTTTGGCGTTTACCTGAACGACTCACTCTACCAGTCGCCGGGATTTTTGTTTACTCAACGCGCCGAAACGGGTCAGCGGGGCCTAACAACGGTGTTATTAACTGCCAATCTTAAACTAGGCAAGAATCTGCTAAAACTGACCATACCCGATTCGACCAATAAGCCAGAGCCTTATTGCCAGATTCCGTTCTGGTATGTACCTGAAAATTAGCGAATCAATCGGGACACTTCTTACAGCGTTTGCCTTTTTTATACTTCTTGCAGCACTTTTTCAGGACACACTCATGACCCATAAATGGGTTAGACTGAATGAGTTGCTTATCCTCGCTCGAAGGAACAGAAAAATCAGAAGTGAAAAATTCGGTAGTCATCAATACCTTTTATTTACTTCTGCAAAGTTATTTCTTGTTTAGATTAATTACAAACTAATACAATGAAATAATTTTCATTTGTATTAACCTAAACAGCTAACTTTAAGTCGTACAAACAGAAAAAGTAGTCAGGAAGGCGTTTATACGCCTTCCTGACTACTTAACTACTTAAAAAGCTTACAACTTAACGTCGCCAGTCAGATAGAGTTGTACTTGGCCTGAAATATCGACACGGGCCGGATTTACGCCATCGTCGTTCAATTTGCACTTGAGGAAGCCTCCCCGTTTCGACAGTTGGCGGGCGGTGAGTTCCGTTTTGCCAAGCTTCTCGGCCCAATAAGGCACCAATGTTGTGTGGGCCGATCCTGTTACAGGGTCTTCATCAATACCGGCCTGGGGTCCAAAAAAACGGGATACAAAATCAACCGAACCGTCGCCTGCATTACCTGGTGCGGTTACGATAACGCCCCGAGCCGGTACCGTATTCATTTCCCGAAAATCCGGCGCTAATGCTTCGATTTGTGCCTGTGTTTCATACACCAGCATATAATCCGTTTTCCCTTTAAAAATGGCGGAAGGTTTTTCGCCGACACTTGCCAACAAAGCCGGGGGCTGTAGATTGGACTTGTTTACGATATCGGCCGGAAAATCGAGGGTTAGCCAGCCATTTTCGCCCCGACAAACTTTTAATAAACCACTACGAGAATTGAAGAAAATCTCGTCGGGAATGGTCTCTTCAGTCTGGTCCGATTCCAGGAAAAATACCACATAACCAGTGGCTAAGGTTGCGTGACCGCACAAATCCACCTCAATCGTAGGTGTAAACCAACGAATATGATAGGTATTCTCTCCGTCGGTCTTTGTATAAAATGCCGTTTCGGCCAGGTTATTTTCGGACGCGATCTGTTGCATTTGTTCGTCTGACAGCCATTCCGTTAATGGAATTACTGCCGCCGGATTACCCGCAAATAATCGATCCGTAAACGCATCGAGTTGATAAATACGCATGAGGTTTAGGGTGCGCAGAGCGCTTAAGTTATTAGGAATAGTGTTCTGTTATCTGCAATGTATCGAATGTATCCGATGAAAATTCAGTCAGCGAAGGCAAAATAACATCAGCAATAGCAAATTTTGGATCGTTGTACTCAAAAGCACCCGGTACGGCCACCGTTTGCATGCCCGCATCATGGGCCGATCGTAGACCGCTCCCCGAATCTTCAAACGCCACGCAATTAGCGGGCAAAACGCCTAGTTTACGAGCTGTGCCCCAGTAAACATCCGGAGCGGGTTTATTTCGAGCCTCCAAAGTAGCTGAATGCCAAAGCGTTAATGAATCACGAATACCGATCCGATCAATAACAACTTCAATCAAACTCATCGGCGAAGCCGACGCAATAGCCGTTGGAATGCCTCTCGAAACAAAAAAGGCAATGGTATCGAGTGCGCCGGGCATCGGTTCGGCCAGGTGAGCAATGCGCTCGTGAACACCATGTGTAATAGCATCGGCAAGATCTTCCAGCGTACGACCTTGTGCTGCCTGATCCGTCCAGGGAGCCCGGGCAAACCAATACCGTACCACTTCCAGAATTGGCATACCTGTCGTTTGTTTACATTCTTCGTCAGTTAAGTGTAAGCCCACTGTGTCAAATACTTCTCGTTCCATTGCCCGCCAGTGGGGTTCTGAGTCCACGAGAAGACCATCCATATCAAATATTGCTGCGTGTATCAAGGTGTATTCTATTGATTTTGAATTGAGTCAACGAGCATGTTCCGTTTCAACGGCACGCTCAGTCTTTTTTAGTTTGGCGGCATTACCAACCTCAAGCGTATCATCGTCGAAAACAGTCGTATCAACGGGAACAGTGGCCGTTTTTGTCTTTGTACTTGGCCCACAGGCCGAGAGCAAACCCAGAAAAATCAGTAAACAAGCCCCAATAAACCTCCTGAAATGGGCTAAATGTGTACTCATCTTAAGCTGGCTTACTACCACGTTAAGGTCAAACATTGGCCTGGCGAAATGGTTTAACGTCAATTTTTTCCCAAACGCCCTGTACAATATACGGATCGGTTTCCAGATACGTACTTAGCTCGTCTTCAGTTTCCATCTCCAGCATGAGCATCGAACCAATCATTTTCCCGTCGGGGTCTAGCAAGGCTCCGCCTAGCAGAAATTGGCCTTTTTCTTTTAACTGACTAACATAGGCAAAGTGAGCAGGCCGGGCTGCCATTCGCCGGCCGAGAGCATCGGGACCGGTATGATCATACGCATGAACAACGTATTGCATGAATCTGGGGTAGAGGATTTTTTCTATTCCGAAAAGTAAGCGTTTCAGCCTTTTCTTCCTAATTTCAGATTTTTACCTCTTTCAAACACGTAAATAGAACGCTGATTTTTATGATCGTACTGATTTTAAAATGATTTAAAGAAAAAACATTGTTTTTAACTTATGATCAGGCTGTTAGCTAAAAGCCATAATCAGTCTTAAAGAAATGCGCTTCTTATTGTCACTTCATTCCTCTATGAACTACATTTCCTGTTGGCCGCTTGCTCTGATTACAGCATCGGTTCTCGCCCAGCCTGTGCCCAAACCTGCTGGCTCCGTGGCTCGCCCACAACTCACTGTTGAGACCATTATGCAGGACCCTAAAGTATGGGTTGGCACATCGCCCTCTAACCCATTCTGGTCCGACGATTCGCAAACGCTTTATTTTAGCTGGAATCCAGAGCGGGCACTGGGCGATTCGCTCTATAAAGTAACCTTCACCCGTCCGGCAAAAGGGAAATTGCTCACCGCTTCTCAGCCGGTAAAAGTAAGTCCGGTTGAGCGTCGGGCACTGGCTACGCCCCCCGTTGCCGCTTACAACCGGGCCTATACACAACGACTCTTCGATCGGCAGGGTGATCTATTTCTGCTGGATGTAAAGTCGGGCAAAGTCCGACAACTCACCAATACGGTGGACGTTGAGGCAGATCCTGTTTTTTCGGGAGATGAAAAGAAGGTCGTATTTCGGCGGACGGGTGCCGGTGCCAATTTATTTAGCATTGATCTTCAGTCTGGCGAACTCACTCAACTCACCGATTTCAAGACCGGCTCAAAAAAGCCCGATCCTAAGCTAACGGATGCCGAAAAGTTTCTGAAACAGGATCAATTACGCTTGTCGTCGGTGCTGAAAGAGCGTAAAGAGAAAAAAGACGAAAGCGAACGCATCACCAAAGCCGACAAGCCCAAACGACCGAAAGAGATTTACCTCGATGACAAGCAATTACTTGCTCCGCAACTTAGCCCCGATGGCCGCTATGTGACCTATCGGTTGAGCAAAAGCGCCACCAATGCCAAAACAGCGCAAGTACCCAATTATGTAACAGAATCGGGTTACACCGAAGAACTAGCGGCCCGCACCAAAGTAGGCTCGCCGACGGCTACGCAGGAGTTTTTTGTGTATGACAAACTTAAGGATACCGTTCGGGCCGTCAGTACGAAAAGCATTCCGGGTATTACTGATCAACCGGCTTACCTGAAATCGACGGCCAGCACAAAACCCGATACAGCAAAAAAAACGCGTCCTGTTGTCATCAATGGCCCTGTCTGGTCTGACGATGGCAAGTTGTGTGTTGTAGTAGTTCGGTCGCTCGATAACAAAGACCGCTGGATTATGCGGCTCGACCCGGAAACACTGAAACTATCGCTTCTCGACCGTCAGCATGACGATGCCTGGATTGCCGGACCTGGCATCAACTGGCAGGGTATGGGGTCATCGTCGGGCAACATGAACTTCCTGACTGATAATCAAACACTTTGGTTTCAGTCAGAGGCCGATGGGTATTCGCATATTTACACGGTGAATGTCTTAACTGGCGAGAAAAAGCAATTGACTTCAGGCAAGTTCGAAGTGCAACAGGTGCAACTATCGAAGGATAAAAAATTCTTCTTTCTGCAAACGAATGAGGTCCACCCTGGCGAACAGCATTTTTATCGGATGGCCGTTACAGGCGGTGAACGTGTTCGGCTAACCAATATGACAGGTGCCAACGACGTAACCCTCTCTCCCGACGAAACCCGGATGGCGATCCGCTATTCGTCCAGTAATCAGCCCTGGGAGATGTATGTAGCCGATGTTAGTCCACAGTCGACAGTTGCCAGTAAAGCTGGGGCACCTCCTCGGTCTGTATCCTCACAGACCGCTGGCACCGCTCCCCTTAAACTCACGGAATCACAGACCGATAACTTCAAAAGTTACCCCTGGCGCGAACCAACGATGGTTACGATTCCTGCCCGCGATGGACAAACGATTTACGCGCGCCTATATAAACCAGCCAAGTCGGACGCGACCCCGGCCACGGGAAAAGCGGTTGTTTTCGTTCACGGGGCTGGTTATTTACAGAATGCCCACAAGTGGTGGAGTTCGTATTTCCGTGAATACATGTTCAATAACCTCCTGGTCGACAAAGGCTACACAGTACTCGACATCGACTACCGGGCCAGCGCGGGCTACGGTCGCGATTGGCGCACGGGTATTTATCGGCACATGGGTGGCAAAGATTTAGAGGACCATGTCGATGCCGCAAAGTGGCTGGTGCAAACGCAGGGTGTAGACGAAAAACGGATCGGTATTTACGGCGGGTCTTACGGTGGATTTATTACACTGATGGCTCTTTTTACAACCCCCGATGTGTTCAAAGCTGGGGCGGCTCTACGGCCCGTAACCGACTGGGCGGCCTACAATCATCCGTACACGGCCAATATCCTGAACGAACCTCAATCCGATTCACTAGCTTACCGTCGTTCATCGCCAATTTACTTTGCCGAAGGCCTCAAGAATTATTTGCTCATCTGCCACGGTATGGTCGACGTGAATGTCCATTATCAGGACACGGTACGGTTGATGCAACGACTGATCGAACTCAAGAAAGACAACTGGGAAGTGGCGGCCTACCCAATGGAAGACCACGGTTTTGTTGAGCCATCCAGCTGGACCGACGAATACAAACGGATTTTGAAGCTGTTTGAAGAAAGGCTTTAGGATGTATGATATAGGGTGTATGATGTATAGCGTTTATACATCATACACCCTATATCATACATCATTTATCTTATTCCACCGCCACCCGTAACACCGATTGCCGTGAGTCGGCGGCTACTTTTAGTAAATAAGCTCCCGTCGAAATCCCTTCTACTGGCCATTCGACTTGTTTTTTCCCTGTGAAGATTGGTATCTGATAAGACTTAATCAATCGGCCCGATACGTCCAGCAAATGTACTTGCACCGCCGATCGCTCGGGTTGCTCGATCTCCAACCGTAGTCGGTCTATAACTGGATTGGGTACTACACGCACCGACAAAGGAGACACTGGTTCATTCAATGCGGTGAGGACAAAATTTATCGCATCCGAAGGCGCCGAAGGACACCCATTAACTGTCACAACCACATAATACAATCCGCTGGCGAAGGGTACCAACGCAGGCCCTGTTGCATTCGGCACCGCTGTACCGGCTGCATTACCCGTACTAAGATACCATTGTATACCTGCTGTTTGGTTGACAGTTAGAGTGCTGTTAGCTATCTGTGTAACGGTTGGTTTTGCTGGAGTAGGGTTTACCGCCGTTAGAGACACGAATACGGTACTCGTAGTGCAGCGATTACTATCCCGAACACTCACCGTATACGTTCCTTCGGGTAGTGCAGTTTGCGTAGCGGTGTACGTTTTGAGAGTATCCTTTTGCGCAGTTTGCCAGTAAACCGTAAATGGTTTGGCTCCCCCGGCAATTTGAACCGTCGCTTCGCCATCTTTCCCACCCGAACAGGAAACATTTTTAACAGTCCCTTGTGAGAGCGTCAGCGCATTCATGTTCGTTATAACCGCTACGGTCGAGTCAGTACACCCTCCATTATCTACCACACGCAGACGATAGGTATTGGGAGGCAGTTTACTAATCTGACTTGCAGCCTGATAGGCCTGCCCAATAATCTGGTATTGCAACCCTGTTCCTGTTCCTCCTGTACTTGTTAACGTAACGGAACCCGTGGGGCAATTACAACAGGTTGCGGGAAGAGCTGTGGCCTGAACTTTGAGCGGAGCTGCCTGATTAACAACTACTGACGCAAGGCCCGTGCACCCATTGGCATCTGTTCCAACAACGGTGTAATTACCAACTGGAATTCCACCAATTACGCTGCTACTTTGCGGAGCTGTACCAGCAGAAACCTGATAGGTAATGGCTCCTGTACCTCCTGTAGAGGTGACCAGGATGGAACCACTATTCGGATTAACACAACCAACAGGTTTCGACACCGCCGTTAGCGAAAGGGGGGCGGGTTGCACAACGGTTGCGCTTTGTGTCCCTAAGCAACCATACCCATCCTGAACGGTAATCTGGTAAGTCGTTGCGGCTAAGCCTGTAAACTGTGTTCCTGTCTGATAAGAGCCATTACCCAATTTGTATTGGTAAGAACCCGTTCCGCCCGACGCCTGAACGGTTATACTACCATCTGCCGTACCAACACAACGAGTTGGCGCGGACGTCAGTTTAATAACCAGTGGTGTGGCCTGTCCTATCGTTACAGGAGTATAGACCACACAACTATTCTTGTCAGAAACAATCAGGGTATAAGTCGTATTGGCAACCAGATTATTGAATATACCTACTGTTCGCGGCTCTGTAAGGTCCTGGATAAAATAGCGAAAATCACCAACTCCTCCTGTAGCAGAAGCTACTAACGCGCCATCCCCCCCGCCTACACACTTGGTGTTGTAGATCGTAGTGCTGACAATAATTGCTGGAGGCTGTTTTACCTCAACCGAGGTTTGCGCGATACAACCTTTCGTATCTTTTACTGTAATGGGATAGGTACCTGCCTTTAAATTACCAAAAATGTTGATGACCTTAAATGGTTCGTTGTTAATTTGGTATTGTAAAACCCCTTCTCCCCCAGTGCTGTTAATATAGATTACCCCATCGTTCCCGCCATTACATAATAGCGTTTGCGTATCAGAGGTTAGCACAATAGGCGAATACACCTGAACAGTAGCCGTAGCAGTTGTTGTCGTTACCGTTGTTGTCACAACAGTCGAGCTGGTTGCGGTTGTGCTTGTCGTCACGTCACAGAAAGCGGTGTAGCTTGTTGGCTGCTTCGGAGTAACGGCAATCACGCTCCCAGTTTGTGCCGTAGACCAGCGAACAACACCAGTAGCAGGACACCCCGCAGCCGTTAGGCTAGCACTGGCACCCGCGCAAACAGTTGCCGAACTTACAGTAAGCGTTAGAGCTGTTGGTGCGGTAGGGCTAATACCTTGAGTTGCCCAGGCAGGACTTAAAAAGCCCATAAAGCCTAGCAGAAGAAAACCAAAGCCTAGGCGTCCTAAAAACCAGAAATTCATTTGTATATACTTTTGCATATCCAGGTGATTATAGCCGACAAACAAATATAGTTTTATAAGCTACGAAATCTATCCCGCTGGCAAAGTATAATAGGTAAGCGAAGTACAATTTATCCTATGGATAAGTACAACTGTCGGCCGGGCAACCCAATAGTTGGGCAGAATGATGCCTATTGGGCTTACTTAATAAAACAGGCCCCAATCGTCTGGAGCATCGTTATCTTTATCAAATCCATTTACCCACTCAACAAATAAGACTCTAAACTGCTCGATCTCTTCACGAAGTACATTTAGATAGGCCGTAGCCGCTAGTTTTTCGGCTTTGCAGTAGGACGTCTGGGCCAACAGTTCGCGGGCGTGCATTTTAATAATCACGGCATTTTCCATACGCAGGGTGTATAAATCTCCCCCTTCGGCCCCAACAATTTTGGGAGCCAGCATCATGGCATTGGCCAACATTTGTTCGTGCATCATCAGCACGTCTTCTTCTTTATTGATGGTTTCGACAATGGCCTGTGTCAGCTCCATCAATTCATTCGCTTTCCGCAGGATGGGCAGATTCTTAATACGGCGATTTTCTGCCTCCATTTCGGCACGCGCTTCTTCAGGATCGTAGTCTTCATCAAAGCCATCCCAGTCCAGGAAGCTATCGTCGTCGTCTTCGTCGTCAAAATTCATCGCAAAACGGGCAAAGGGCATGATCACCTTCTACATGCCAAAGTAACATAAACCTTTCCCAAAAACAAACCTTTCGTATCCAAAAAGCTGCGCATTGTTTCCAGATTAGTCCGGGAAGACGCTTCATTTTCCACCCCCACACAATCGACTTTCCTCGCCCAATTTATCCGATGAATTCGGGGTACTCCCATCCAGCAAAAGCGAGAAAATGGTATCGCCAACCTACTTGAGAGCTAGTTTATATTTAATCTAAAAATGCCTTTCTAGCGTTAATTAAGGCCATTTTAGTATGGAAATTTGTTAACACCCCACAGCATTTTTTTAAGAAAAGGCTCCTTTTAATCGAACAAAAAACGGGGGCAACCTGTATATTTGTCTGGTTTAGTACCCAGACGTATCCCGACTTGGATGCCCTGATTTCCCACTGTATCGAATGACATATTGTTTAGGCGTAAAAGTTGCATCAGGCTTAGTGGCCATCGCCGACAGACGGTTGACTTCCGGCTCAGAAGTATCATCGAACCGAAAAATTTCGGTTCATGAAGTTGAGAATCACTCGTTGTTTATCATGACCTCGGGCCTGCGCTCCGTTCGCGATAAAGCCATCACTTATTTTAGTGAGGTGCTTACCGATCAGGATCGCTCGTTCAACAAGCTCTATAAAGCGGTCAATGCGTTTGGCGAGCAAGTAAAGCGAGTGGCACAGGAAGATAAAGCCTCGATTATTGCCAATGGCCTTAACTTTAACCTGAACGCAATTGTGGGCGGTCAACTAGAAGACGACGCCGAACACAAACTCTATATGCTCTACCCTGAAGGCAACTGGGTTGAAGTTGATCAGGGATCTCCATTCAAGATTATTGGCAACTCGGGTTATGGTAAGCCGCTCCTATTCCGCAACTTATCATATGAATCCAGTTTGCAGGATGCCCTCAAAATCGGCTTTCTGGCGTTCGATGCTACTCGTGTCAGCGCCAACGATGTGGATTATCCGTTAGATGTGGTCATCTATCCGAAAAACAGTTTCCACATGACGGAATATCGGCTTGAAAAAGAAGATATGGACGAAGTATCGCACCAATGGAGTGCCTTACTAAGTAACTCCGTTCGGAAACTTCCCTCCTATTGGATGGACCCCATTTTTGAAAAGGTTCGGGCTACAAAAAATGTATGATGTGTTATGTATGATATAGAATGTATGCTTACGGCACAAATACATCACACATCTTATATCATACATACTCCTCCCCCTCTATCCAACGGCCAGAATTGTGATTGGTGCAAACTAGTTGCCAGTCAATAAACGTTAGTTGATTATATAGCCCCACTAACCCTGACGGCAACGACAGAGTGCTGTCTATTGACTATCTTTACAACCCTAACCAAAAACATTTATCCAACCCATCAAGTGGCATTAATTAAGTCTATTTCCGGTATTCGAGGAACGATTGGGGGGCGCAGTGGAGACGGACTCACCCCTTTAGATGTAGTCAAATTTACCGCTGCCTTTGGGCAATGGCTTCGGAAACGGAGTCCCGAACGGCAAACCGTTGTTATTGGACGTGATGGCCGGTTGTCGGGCGAAATGGTTTCCAAATTAGTATCCGCTACGTTGCAGGGCCTCGGCCTGAATGTACTCGATCTTGGTCTGTCAACTACGCCTACTGTCGAAATGGCGGTCCCAGCAGAGCAAGCGGCAGGCGGAATTATTCTGACAGCCAGTCATAACCCTATCCAGTGGAATGCCCTTAAACTTCTGAACGAAACAGGCGAGTTTATTTCGGGGCAGGATGGTGCCGAGGTACTAGCCATTGCCGAAGCCGAATCGTTTGATTTTGCGGAAGTCCGTAAATTAGGTCAATACCAGGCAGATACTACCTGGCTTCAAAAGCACATCGACCAGATTCTGGCGTTACCGTTAGTTGATCGGGATGCCATTGCCAACCGAAACTTCCGGCTCGTTGTTGACGCGGTCAATTCGACGGGGGGACTTGCTGTACCTATGTTGCTTGAAGCGCTTGGCGTTGAGCAAATTACCAAGCTTCACTGCGAACCAACGGGCAATTTTGCCCATAATCCAGAGCCCCTGCCTGAAAATCTCCGCGACATTATCAAAGAGATGAATAAAGGCAAGGCTGATCTTGGTATTGTTGTTGACCCTGATGTCGATCGATTGGCGTTGATTTGCGAAGATGGTTCTCCCTTTGGCGAAGAATACACCCTGGTGGCAGTAGCCGACTACGTTCTAAAAAATAATACCGCTGAGAGTGGTTGGGCTAACAACACCGTATCGAACATGTCGAGCACAGTTGCCCTCCGCGATGTGACCCAGAAGTACGGTGGGCAGCATTCAGCATCAGCGGTGGGCGAGGTGAATGTGGTTGAGATGATGAAAGAAACCAATGCCGTTATTGGTGGCGAAGGAAACGGAGGCATTATTTATCCTGAACTTCATTACGGCCGCGACGCATTGGCAGGTATTGCTTTGTTTCTGACTCATTTGGCCAAATCGGGAAAATCGGCATCGATGCTGCGCCGAACGTATCCCAACTATTATATCTCTAAAAATAAAATAGAACTCACCCCTGACATTAATGTCGATGCGGTATTGGATCGGATTCAGGCAAAATATGCCCGCAATCCAATCAATACGATTGATGGTGTTAAAATCGAGTTCGATAAAGAATGGGTACACCTGCGCAAGTCGAACACAGAGCCTATTATCCGAATCTATTCGGAATCAGATACCCTGGCAACAGCTGATTACCTAGCCGGAAAAATCATCGACGATATCCGTGAGGTGATTTCAGAGAACCGATAAACAACTTAGTTTAAGCCAACTTATTTCACTGAGCCACTACAGACGTAGCGGCTCTTTTTGTTTACCAGCGACCAGCAACAGCCACTAAGTTGTAGAATAAAATACTCATAACCCATTTCAAGTCTTAGCTAAAAAAAACTAAAGAAAACATCAAAATATTGACTATCAAATAGTTAATTCAAAAATAAACTATATGGCATGCTTTTTACACTGATCAAAGAAATCCCAGAACGAATTCAAAACAAAATAAGACTATGAGCTTTATTAGAGGAGTACTAGCAGGTTTAGCCATCGGTTATTTAACAGCCCCCCGGAGCGGTAAAGAGACCCGCGAAAAACTGACGCAGGGCGCTACCGATTTACAGAATCAATGGGAAGAAGGAGTTGATCAGGTGAAAGCGCAAATTGATCGCCTAACGGGTAAAGCTGAAGCAAAAGCAGATCAATATGCAGGTAAGGCAGAAGAGATATTCGATAAGTACAAAAACGAAACGAAGTCTACGATCAACGAGAAACAAGATCGGGCTAAAACAGCCTACAATGATAAAGTTAACGAGGCAGCCTCTTCTGCTAAGGCAGGAATCAACCACGCCGAAGATGCGCTCAAGCTTAACTAAACACTGAAGAAAACCAAAGTTGGTTCTATTCACCCATTAACAGATCGAGCCAGTCAATTGACTGGCTCGATCTGTTAATGGGCTATTTTTTGTCATCCCTCCTGCGTCGGGATGGCAAAAATTCATGTTACTTGATGGCAATAGGCACTTCTACATTCTCCCATTTTAATACCACCGCTTTTTTCGTTACCTCATACACCAGCTTCTCGTTCATTGACGACGATTTAGCAGGCTTTGCAGACACTGTCAACACATCGTTGGCTGGATCGCGATTGGCTTCTCCTCCCCGCTTGATACCCCATTGCCCGGTTTGCGAATTGAAGATAAACTTCCATTCTGTTTCCCCCGGAATAGCAAATAAGCTATATTTTCCGGCTGGTAATGGCTTTCCGTCAACTTTAATTTCTTTATCGGTTTCGAAGATGGTCGCTTCATTGGCACCGGCACGCCAAACTTTTCCGTAGGGAGCAAGCGTACCGGCTGGGTCCCAGACTTGCCGGCCTTTCACCGATGGACTACTGTAGTTAATGGTAATGGTAGCACCATTGATTTTTCCGCTGGCGGTTGCCGGTGGGCTGGGTCGGCTTGCTTTGTCTCCCTGGGCGAAGCTCATCATTGTCATGAATACACCGGCCAGCGTCATTGCCAGAATCCGGTTAAGCTGTGTAGGTTTCATAGTAAATAAAAAGTTAGGCATTAGCCGCTAAAAGTAGGCAATTGCTTTTAAAACCTTGATTATCTAACTTTTTTTTTAGCGAACGACAACCCTGCCTAGTTCTGCCTTTTACAAACAAAACGCCCGGCACTGTTTCCAACACCGGGCGTTTTGTAAAATCGTATTTCAAAAATCGAAAATCCGTTTACTCCCACTCAATGGTAGCGGGTGGTTTCGACGAAATATCGTAGACAACGCGGTTAACTCCTTTCACACGGTTGATGATTTCGTTAGAAACATCAGCCAGAAATTCATACGGTAAATGAGCCCAGTCGGCAGTCATGCCGTCTACACTCGTTACGGCACGGAGAGCAACAACACGTTCGTAGGTACGTTCGTCGCCCATAACCCCCACCGATTGCACGGGCAACAGCATAGCACCGGCTTGCCAAACTTTGTCGTATAGACCTTCCCGCTTCAGACCATCGATGAAAAGCGCATCAACTTGTTGCAGAATGTCCACTTTCTCAGGGGTAACATCGCCCAGAATCCGAATGGCCAAGCCTGGACCAGGAAATGGGTGACGGCCCAGAATAGCATCGGGCAACCCCAAACTTTTCCCTACCAACCGGACTTCATCTTTGAAGAGCGTATTGAGCGGCTCCACGATCTTCAATTTCATAAAATCGGGCAAACCACCCACGTTGTGGTGCGATTTGATCGTTGCCGAAGGGCCTTTTACCGAAACAGACTCAATGACATCGGGGTAGATTGTCCCCTGTCCCAGCCACGATACCCCTTCAATCAGGTGCGCTTCGTGATCGAACACGTCGATAAACGTTTTGCCAATGGCTTTCCGTTTGGCTTCAGGATCGCTGAGGCCAGCTAGGGCCGTATAGAATCGCTCTTTGGCGTCAACGCCTTTTACGTTCAAACCCAACGTTTTGTAGGATTCCAGTACGCCCGAAAATTCATCTTTCCGGAGCACACCGTTATCGACAAAAATGCAATACAGGTTCTTGCCGATAGCTCGGTGAATGAGCATAGCGGCTACCGATGAATCGACTCCGCCCGATAGCCCCAGCACCACTTTGTCGTCGCCAATTTTTTGCTTTAACTGCTCAACAGTCGTTTCCACAAACGACTCGGCGGTCCAGTCCTGAGCGCATCCGCAAATATCGACAACGAAGTTATGGAGTACCGTTTTACCCTGGAGCGAGTGCGTTACTTCGGGGTGAAACTGAATGCCATACGTTTGTTCGCCATCAACCTGGAAAGCTGCTACCCGAACGGTATCGGTCGAAGCAATAATCTTGAAATTGTCGGGAACGCTCGTAATCGTATCGGCGTGCGACATCCACACTTGTGAGTGTTGGTCGATACCTTTCAGCAGTGGACTCTCGATATTCACAGTGCCCAGCTTAGCCCGGCCATATTCGCGGATGGCCGACGCTTTTACCTCTCCCCCACTGGTATGAGCCAGCAATTGCGCACCATAGCAAACCCCCAAAATGGGTAGTTTATGCCGAAAAGCAGCCAGGTGAACCTCAGGCGCATCGGCGTCACGAACAGACGAAGGACTACCTGAGAGAATGATGCCCTTCACATCGGACGTAATGGTGGGCAGGTGATTATACGGATGGATTTCGCAATAAACGTTCAGTTCGCGTACCCGGCGGGCAATGAGTTGGGTATACTGCGAACCGAAATCCAGAATCAGAATTTGTTCGGTGGCCATGTATAGGTCTCTAAAATGCAAAGTTAGCCCATTTTTACACGTGCCACAAACAATGAGTGAATGAGCGAATGGACGAATGAGCGAAAACCGTATGCGGTTTTCAATTGAATTTCTGAGAAACAGGCAACCGAACCAGAAATATGGTGCCTTCTTCGGACGTCGTTTCGATCATAAATTCACCTCCGTGCCCTTTCGTAATTATGTCGTAACTAAGCGAAAGTCCAAGGCCAGTGCCCTGCCCGGTTGGCTTCGTCGTAAAAAACGGCTGGAAAACTTTTTGTTGAATGGCCGCTGGAATACCCGTTCCGTTATCGCCTATCCGAATTTCGACAACCTTCTCCAACAGTCGCGTGCTCACCGTAATTGTCGGTTGGTAGCCAGCAGGAGCTGTCCGCTGGCGCTCCTGTACGGCGTAAAAGGCATTGTTGAACAGGTTGAGTAGGACGCGCCCAATATCCTGCGCCACAACCGTCACGGTGCCAATGCCCGGTTCGAACTGGGTAATGAGGTTGGCGTTGAAATTTTTCTCTTTTGCCCGCAGTCCGTGATACGACAATCGTAGGTATTCGTCGGTTAATGCGTTAATATCTGTAGGCTCTCGCTGGCCAGTGCTCACGCGACTATGATCGAGCATAGCCCGAACAATGGAAGACGCACGACTACCGTGATGACTGATTTTCTCTAAATTCTGCTCCAGATCAGCTAAGATTTCTGCCTCCAGTTCCTCGTCGCGGGGGGCTTTTTCACGCTCTTCCTTTAATTCCTGAATTAACTCACCCGATACGTCAGCGAAGTTATTGACAAAGTTTAGGGGGTTTTGAATTTCGTGAGCAATGCCCGCTGTCAACTCGCCCAGACTAGCCATCTTTTCGCGCTGGATTAGCTGCTGCTGGGTTTCCCGCAGATCGGTAAGCGACTGGCTAAGTTCGGCAGTTCGTTCTTTTACTTGGTGCTCCAGAGTTTCGTTTTGCTGGGTCAAAATACCTTCCTTCTCGGCCGAAAGCTGTTCTACTTCAGCGAGTCGATCTTCCAGATTACGATTCGTTTGAGCATGTTCACGAGCCAGAATAATGGCAAAGCTAAAGGGTAATGTCAGGAAAAAGAGCAGATTAGTAATCTCATTGGCATAACCTGCATAGGCAACATACTCACCAGATAACCACCAACTTACAAATGCCCCCAGAACCAAAATTAGTATCATCGCCAGAATACTGATCAACATGAACCGGGCATTCGTTTTGTGCGATCGTATGGCATCAATGCTAACGCGAATGCCATCGGCAAACAAGCCAATAACCGACGCGATCGACAATAGCCCAACCAAGTTCGATGATTCGAGAATAAAGGGAATAAGCCTCGAAACGATGAGTAGAAAAGCAATAATCCGCAAAAACCAGGAAGTTGGCTGGCCCAGGTACTGATAGTAGGTTATCAGCAACATGAACATGAATATTGAGATCGACAACGCCTGCCCCAACACAACCCATTCTCGCACAGTAGTATTCGTGATAAGCTCCAGCGATTCGATTAATGTAACACTGAGCGCACCAAACAACAAGGTTAATCCGAATACCAGATTAACCCGTTTCCGACGATAGGCGTAATACATAAAGTGAATGACGCTCAGCATCAAAAAGATACCAATCAGCAGATAGTTACCGGGAGCCTGTATATAGAGTTGCTTAATCACCCCATCCATAACCGACTGAGCCGGAAACAAGCTGATTCGAAACACCGACCGCTCAAAGTACTGAATCTTAGGCATGTACCAGGGTGGACGCTGCTGCGACAACCGGACGGCCAATAGATGCCGCCCTCCTGTTAATTGAGGAAGCAGAAAAACATGCTGGTCGGTTGGTGTGTAGGCTTCCTGCTGCTCATAGGTCGTACCAACCTGGCCCAACCGCTGCCAAAGCACCCCATCAATATAAATTTCCGATGCGCCCACCTGCCCAATTATAGCAGCAAGCATCGGTTGTGTACGCACCGAATCCAGAACAAACGCCAGCCGAAACCAACCTATCGATTCGGCCCTAAAACGATCCAGATAAAGTATATCCCGACTCGGCCGAATGGTATCCCAGCTACTGTCATCGAACGAAGGAGTAGCCCAGGCCGAATTGTCGCCCGGATGCCAGCGCCAGCCAGTACGCAGTGGCAGTCCATCTGCTGGAAGGCTATCGGCTTTGATGTGGACCTGAGCGTATCCTGAATGACCGGAGGCCGTTAGTAAACCAACGATGAAGAGTAGTCGTATCAGGGGCAGTGGTTGCCAGAGAACAGAACGAAACGGCCAATGCACACGATGTGGAGTCATTTATTGACAAGTTAATCCCTGTAAAACTCTTACTTTTACGTTGTAGAACAAAATCGTTATCAATAGCCGAACTGGATACGCTAACTTGCCTATCAAAGAGACCTATTGACCACCGACAATCGACTCATTTTGAACGTTCCTGTTTTTCTGGCCCGAAAAGTTCGCCACGCACCCGAAGGTAGTTTTTCGGCCACTGTCACGCGCATCGGCATCGCCAGCATCGCCCTCGGCTTAGCCATCCTGATTGTTGCCTTCTCGGTACTATTTGGTTTTAAGGATACCATTCAGCAGAAGATTTTTCTGTTTGGAGCCCATTTGCAGGTGAGCAAATTCACGAATAATATGTCGTACGAAGCGCCTGCTCTCTCACTGAAAACCAATTTATACCGGGATAGCACACAACTACCAGGCATAAAGCATATTCAGGCAACTGCGCTAAAAGCGGGTATTCTAAAAACCGCCGACGAACTAACGGGCGTTGTGGTGAAGGGAGTAGGAAAAGATTACGATTGGAGTTTGTTTCGTGGATCGTTGGTAGCAGGAACGGTTCCGGTCGTTGGTGCCGATACGGGCTTAGGATCGACCCAGCTGCTTTTGAGTCAGTATATGGCGAATCAGTTGCAGGTCAAGGTTGGGCAAAGTATCCCGCTTTATTTTCTGGGCAATCCACCCCGCGCCCGCAAAATGACCGTGGTCGGCATTTACGAAACGGGACTGGAAGAGGTGGACAAAACCATTGCCCTGGGCGACATTCGGCTCATTCAGCGTCTGAATCGCTGGGGCCCCGATTCGGTAGCCAACTACGAGATTTTTATCAAGGACTTCACCAAACTAGAGTCAACGGCCCGTAATCTGACTAACTTTTTAGACCCAGACATGCGCCTAACGCGTGTAACGGATCAGTACCGGCCACTGTTCGACTGGATGGTTTTGCTTGATCGAAACATGGTTATTTTGTTGGCGCTGATTGTCTTCGTAGCTTCATTCAACATGGTATCGGTTCTGCTGGTGCTGATGATGGAACGCACACCCATGATTGGTTTGCTGAAAGCACTTGGCGGCCGTAACTCCCTCATCAGGCGCATGTTTGTGTTCGTAGGATTGAACATGGTAATTTGGGGATTAGTCATTGGGAACGCTGTTGGACTGGGCATTTGCTTCATCCAGGACAAATTCAAACTAATTCCGCTCGACCCTAAAAACTACTTCATGAACTACGTCCCTATCGTCTGGGACTGGCCAACCATTCTGGCGTTGAATGGCGCGACCATTTTACTGATTGCGCTCGTGTTGTGGATACCCACCATTATTATCAATCGGATTCAGCCCGTGAAGGCATTGGCATTTAAGAAGTAAACGTTGGCGTACCACCACACCGATCAATTGGGTTTGGTAAAGTGATCGTACGTTACTTTAGCGATATCGGCGATGATCCGTTCATTTGGCCCGATGCCTTCGGTTGTGTTACTAACAAACACGCTAATGGCTAGGTGTTTTCCGTTTGGCAATGTAATGAAACCCACGTCGTTGACAGCGCCCATCAGGCCATCTTTATTCGTTCCCGACGTACCTGTCTTGTGGGCAACTATCGTACCAGCGGGTAGCAATTTCTTGAGTCGATCCGGTCCCGTTGTCGTCCCAACCATCACTTTCCACAGGAAATCGTGGCTACTGGCCGACAAAATTTTACGCTGATAAAATAGCTTCAGTAAACTGAGCATGGCTGTCGGTGTTGTCCAGTTGGTGTACTGAATATCCCAATTTCCCTTTGCCTGCATTACTGCTTCGGTTTCCCGTATTGCCACATCCCGAATACCCAACTGATGGATGAATGCGTCCACCTGTTTTGGCCCACCGAGCAATCGAAAAAGATAATCGCACGCACTGCCATCGCTCTCGGCAACCATATACCGGATAAGATCAGCCAGTGGTAGATCTACGTCGCCATTCGGATAGTCTTCACCCATCGGGCTGTGCAGCCCTGGCACAATATCGCTTTTTTTCACGTGCATCTTCTGGGTGAGTTTCAAATGGCCTTTATCCACTTCGTTCAACACCGCTAGGGCAACGTGAAACTTATATACACTTTGCATGGGCATGTGCTTATCGCCATTGATGATCAGCGTCTGTCGGCTACCAAAATCGTATATACCTACGCCCACAGTTGCTTTCTTCCCTTTAATGAGCTGGTCAATTTTTGTCTGTAACGGCTCAATCTGAGCATAAATTGGAGAAAGAATAAGGAGTAGCCCAACAAGCAGCAAAGCGGTTCTCATAATTGTCGCAAATGGCAAATTCAGTTGCAAGATAGAACGGGTAAACGTAAGCAATGAAAAACAGGTGAGTTCATAAATGTTGCCTTACTTACGATAGGCAAACTTCATAATGTATCCCTTTTTCCCAGCCCCCTCACTGGAGATGTACATATCGCCATTGGGTGCGAAGCAAATGCCTTCGGGCTGACGAAATTGCTTGGGATCGAGCGGTTCCGAATAGATGATTTTCGCCTGTCGACTCGTGATTAGCAGGCGCTTTCCGGCCGAGGTCAGGATGTACCACTCGCCCGTTATGGGATGCACAGCAATGCCCGAGGGCTTATAGGTTTTTGGGTCAATACCAGCGCCTTCGAGTTGTTCGTCGTTCAGGTTCATGTCTCGAAAAACAGCCTTGTTTAACAAATCGAACGAGTAAACAGCTTTATCACTTGAGCCTTTTCCGTCTTTAACCGCAATTAATAGCCGCTTGGTTTTCGGATCGTAACCCAACCCCTCTACTTCCGTTTTCTTGGGCAAATCGGTTTTGGTTTTGCCAATCTGTTTCGACTCTGGTTTGAATCGGAACAGGTTGCCATTGCTTTCGAGCACATACACCTCGTCGTTCACATACTCAATTCCTTCGAAATCGCCATAACCGCCAAACCCAAAATCCTTCACCACCTTGCCTTTCTTAGTATCAAACACGTAGACCACAGCCTCTTCATCCTGAACACACAATAGCTGGTCGTTCTTGAAGTAAGTCAGGCCCGAGATTTCGGTCAACTCCTTCGGAAGTTTATATTCCTCTATAGGAGCACTCAGTTGGTAAGGGAGCTTAAACGGTGGGACGATGGTTCCGGCTTCGGGCTTCTCATTTTTTTGCGACGATGTTCCGCAACCAGTAAGGATAAGCAGGATACCCAGGAAAAGACGATTCATATACGCAGCATGAGGTTTGCGCTAAAAGTAGGCGTTGGTTTTGGCATATCGCACAAATTTGTCGATTTTTTCTCAGTCATTACTCGGTGAATAAGTGAAGGCCCGACGCCGATTTGGCAGTTTTCTTGACCCTTCGTTGACTTTTTGGTGCGATCTTTTAATTTTTCGACCATATTGCACTACGAACAAAAAGAACTCCTCTTCGGTCAATAATTATTCGCCAATAATGCCCAATCTATCCTTCGTAAAACGAGTTCCGGGGCTTCTTTACGGTGTTGTGGTCGGTCTGCTGCTGGGCGCAGCAGGTTTTGCGGGCACACTCGATAGCGCCAATTTTCAATGGTATTATTTTCTGGTGCAAGTACTAGCCCTGGGCATAGGAATTCTTCACCTGTGGCTTAGTCCTCGCTTTGTTCCGGCAGTATTTGCGGCATTTGGCATGGGGCTCTTAGGTACTTTACTCGTACTGCTGCTAGGGATGGCCTTTACCCTGATTCTTTATCAGCAAATGGGTTTTCTGGCTGGTCGCTGGCCTTTTGTGACAAGTCTGCTTCCCTTTCTGATTCCATTTTTAGTCGTGCAGGCTTATCGCTATTACCGGGATATTCCGCCAGCCAATTATCGGAAGTGGTATTACCCGGTTAATGGAGATATGCCGGATGTTGACTTGCTCGACCTATCGAAGATTCTAGTGATTCAGTTTGAGTTTCTGAAAACGCCGAGTGATCCAAACTTTACGAATTTCAAGGCAAAAGCACCCGTTGCTATGGCGCTGGGCGATCTCTTTTTAGTCTTTATCAACGATTACAACGAGCGTACACCTGCCAGCCCAATTCATTTCGCCGATCCATCCGGGCGGCCCTATGGCTGGGTATTCACGAAAAAAGCGGCCTGGTGGCAACGCCGTGTTTATCTGGACCCTGCGCTCGATTTCAATCAGAATAACTTAGTTGACAACGCTACTATTGTAGCCATGCGAGCGGAATAAAGAGCATTAATATAGGCGAACAAGAGTAGAGATAGGCAATCTTATGCCCTCTCAGGAGAGGTTTTTAGATCAATTCTTCGAAAATATATTGTTCGTCATAGGGCACGGCAAATTTTCGCAAAAAGTTTATATACTCCTCTCGAAACGTCTGTTTTCGGTGATGCTCTGCCTGGTTTTCGATATACCTGTACACGTTGTCAATATGTGAGCGGCTATAGGAAAAGGCCCCATAACCTCCCTGCCACTCAAATCGCGAAGGCGTCAAAGCGGTTTCATTTATCCACTTTGATGATTTGGCTTTGACAGCTTTCATTAACTCCGAAATAGCCACCGTTGGCTTTAGGCCAATAAAACAATGGACGTGGTCCGCAACACCATTGACGATAATGGTTTGACAGCCCGTTTCATTGATCAAATTGCCAATCACAGCAAAGAGATCGTTTTGCCAGGTTCTGTCAATGATGGCGGCCCGATACTTAACGGCAAAAACGGTTTGAATGTAAACTTGATGATAGGTGTTTGCCATAGTTTATATCGGTCATCCCTACGGGATTGTTGGGTTACGGTGTCTGCTACGTCTCACCACTGACGTAGTGGAGTTATCGCTATGTCCCACCACTAAAGTGATGGGTTACAATATCGATCATCCCTACGGGATTTTCAAATAATCCTGTAAGGATAACCGATATTGTAACCCACTACTTTAGTGGTGGGATAGCCAACGCTACAACCCTAGCAATCCCGTAGGGATGACCGATGTTGTACCCCAACACTTTAGTGGTGGGGTAACCCGATGGCGTAACCTTATCTAGTTCAACGTAATCACCCCCCCCTTCACTTCTACCATGGCATTGCCTTCGAGCGACAATTGTGCGTCAGCCTCGGCATTAACCTTCGCCCCTTTAATTTCGACACTGGCTGTACCTTCAATTTTCACACCATTAGTAGCCTTCAGTTCAATATTGTTCTGAGCTTCGAGGGTTATATTGTTCTGCGCCTTCACTTCAATATCCCTGCCTTCGATGTGCACAACACCCTGCGTTTGAATGGTAATTTTACCATCACCATTGAACGATAGTACGATATGCGTATCGTCTTTGTTGACGTTAGTTAGTTCAATTTTCTCGTCCCCCCCTTCATCGTACAAGCTAATCTTATTGCCTCCTTTGGTCTGGATCGTTTTCTGAACATTATCGTGCTGAGTGTAATTGACTCGGTTGTTCTTCGGATATAAGCTGGTTAAAACAAACGGATATTCAGCCAGATTCGACTCGTAGCCAACCATGACCTGGGCATCTATTTCAGGGATAAACACCATGCCTTCGCCATTGGCTGTGTACGGGTGGCCTACCCGGAGCCAGTCAGATTCTTTGTTGTTGCCCGGCCACATAAATTCGACCTTTACCCGTCCTAATGATTCGGGGTCCTCATTATCAATTACTTTAGCCAGCTCGGGCTTGCCGATCGGGAGCTTGAAGGATGGATTGGGGGGCGGATAGGTTACGGAATCAGGCACAGCCCGAAATGTATTGGAATAATTGCCGCTGCCATCTAAGGTGTGCGATACATGCGTAACCCGGTAACTGCCAAAGTTTTCTTCCGATGTGCCCCGTTCGGTTATTCGGGAGCCTTTTACCGAAATAACCGTTCCAACCGACACATCTGGATTTTCGCCAAAGCCCTGAAAATCAACCAATCGACTAGCCTCCATGGCTTTCTGCGTTTTGGCCACTTCGTCCAGTTCGCCTTGGCCGTATACGAGCTTTGGTAGGGGTAGCTGCGATTCCTGACTGAACATTTTTTCGGATTCATCCAGCGTAAAATCGCCCCATTGGCCCAAGCCGCTTACTTGCTGATCGCCAGAATGGCTTTGGTAGGTTTCATCGGCAACATAGTCGTAACGAGTGTATAGAAATTTAGCAGGCAAGACGCGAAGGCTCATGGCAAAGGTTTGCATACCATCCACCTTGAAATCAACTTTTTGATCGTCGGGCTTTCCGAACACGAATTGCAGTCCATCGTAGAAACACCATTCGCCATATTCAGCAGCCAGACGCGCCAGAAACTCGAAGTTCGTTTCGTCGTATTGAACAACGTATTTCAGACTTTCCGATGATTTGGGATCAACTGATCGCTTCAGCAGGTTATTGGGGTAAGGCATTAAAACCTGATTGACAATATCGCTCAGGCTACACTGCAAAAACGTCCGACGCAACCGACTATCTTCCAGCAAAATGGTAAGCCCATAGCCCTTCAGTAGGAAAACATTCGACATGTCGCTGGTATTTTTCAGCGCCAGTTCGGTAATGATTCCTTTAAACTTAAACTCGAATGACCCCTCTTCAAGCAGTGGATCGAACGAGAACTGGATGGTTTTGCCAACCACATTTTTGTGCGATTCATGAAAAAACAGCTCGTTGGCGTCTTCCAGGTCTTCGAAAGGTACAGACAGCTCAAATGTGTGATGGCCGAATAAGTCCTGCTCGATAGACAGACCTGAAACGTTTTTCAGCTCTTTGCCGCCTTCTAATTCGATATGCGGGACGACCTGTTTGGCCATTGGTTACGTGTTTTGGTGATCAATTCCGTCGAGTTTAATCTTGGCGGCCGACAACCGCAGGAGAATGCAGTTACTTATGCCCGTTCGTTTGGCAAAATTTAAGATGACATTTGTACCTGTGATGTACCGATCAAGTAAATCCTGCTTGCCACTTTCATCAAGATCAAATATATCCCGCATGGTGTCGATAATGGGATCCACGTTATTCATATACTCAGATGCCATAAATTCAAAAAAGAAAATTGCGTAAGCATCTTCAAACTCAAGCTTTTGCAGAGACGACTGCTGATCAATCCGATCGAAAACAAGTTCACCGTTTTTTTTGGCGGTCGGGCTGGTTGCCCAACTGCCAAAAATCTCTTCGTCGGTACTATCTATAATCAACACAATCGACCCACCCCGGACACCGGACGTTACTTTGCCCCGCTCACTTTTCTGCTTTAACGAATGGGCGCACTGCAATACGTTGTATGACTTTCCTTCTATAGTTAATGTGGCTCTGAATGACATGGGGCTGACTATACTACTTTTAAAGTGGCTTTATTGAAGGTGATCTCACTGCCAACTATAAAGATCGTCGTTTTTAGGTAATCCTGATCGGCGAAAAACTCATCTCTATAGATGGAACAATAGGCTTTTTTGAATTCAATTTCTTTGTACGTAGCGTCTTCGTCAATCCGATTGAGTACCACTTTGCCATCTTTCTGCATATGCGGATCAATCATCCAATTCTTAATTTTACTGTCTTCCAGGGCATCCAATCCGATGAGTAGGCCCCATTCCGGGCGTGACGAAGGCACTCCCCGCTTATCTTCGTCACGGATGACGCGCAATAACATCCAGTTGATGTTGTAATCATCCCCTTCTATACTAAGTTTTCCTTCGTAGGCCATGATTTCATCCGGATTAGTTAGTTAAGCATCAACCCATTGATTGTCGAGCGGGATGTCGCGCAGTTTTATTTTTTCGCAGGACAACGTAATAAATAAGACGTAAGCCATGTTCGTCCGTTCCTGAAACTGACGGACCCGTTTCCACATATTCCTTACCAGCACGCTTTCCTGTTTACTGAGTCGAGTTAAGTTATAGCCGTATTCATAGGAGTCATCGGTTAAGTCTTCGGCTGAACTGATCCGATTGAACTTGTTCTGAATATTTCCGTGGTCATCGTAGAAACTTTCGGAAACATCCGTAACGAAGGCATTTTCAAACTCATACGTCAGAAAAACGGAGTCCTGATCATTCCGATACGTTTGAATGGTACCACTTTCCAGCCGATCTTCATCCGACAGCCACTCAAAGAAGAAGTCGGAACCACCTTCGGTGATCAGATAAAAATCGCCCAGCATCACATCCGAAGCAGGCAGGCCTTTCTGATTGGACGCCTGTTTGAACGAAACCAGAAATTCCAGGGCTTTAATCTCCTGACCTGCTATTGTTAAAGTTGCTTTATGCGCCATAGTTTTTGTTCGTTGCCGTTTATTCTGCTTCGCTTGGATCTACTGTTAATGTAGCATTTCCATTGGAGACCGATTTCCCCTTAAGAATTAAGTTCGTTGTTTCAAACGACGCGTCGCCAACGAATAATTCAAGCAGGCCAAAACAGTATGTGGCCTCCAGGGTCCACTCTTTTAATTTGGTTTCGCCACCGCCTTCATCGTCGCTGGCGTAAAAGGTAACCGTGACATCTTTTTTCATCTGCGAGTCGAACATCCACTCCGCAAAGGTGGATTGTTCCAGCACGTCCATGGCTATGTGCATTCGCCAGCTAATGCCCGATGCCGGTTCGCCTTTTCGGTTTCGTTTGCGCGAAGCCGTGAAAAAAATTCGGTTAAGCACGAATAAATCATTGTCTACTGTCAGTTCTGCCCGAAACGATGCCATACCTGAAGTTGGTTTAAGGTAAAGAAAGCCTGTTAACTCGCTCACACCGACGTCTTAGCGCCGTTGCGTTTCCCACTCGTTCTTGTGGGTAATTTTTCGAATCTGTACCTGTTCGCACGAGAGGGTGATCATCAGCACGTAATCAATGCCCGTCCGCTGCTGAAACTGCCGGGTCTTGGCTACTGTATTCGTCAGGATATGGCTTAGATCGACGGACTTGAACCCCGTACCTTCCATATTTGTCCACAGCTCAAAGCTTTCACTGGAATCTTCGGCCGTACTTATGCTATTGAAAGCATTCTCAATGCCCTCGTTGTCGTACAGGTTTTCCAGGATGGTGGTAAGAAAGCCCTGCACGAATGTGTATTCGACAAAAGGGGATTCGCCTTTCTTATAATAGACTTTAATCGACCCACTTTCCATACGGGTAGGGTCGCTGATCCACTCGAAGAAGATATCGCTCCCCCCTTCGATAATGAAGTAAAAATCGCCCAGGAAAACGCCCGAAGCGGGTTTGCCCAGGTTATTCGTCTTCTGTCTGAGATTGATATTGAACTCCAACAGGTCAAAATCTTCGCCACAAACCGATAAAACTGCTCGTTTAGCCATTGTTCGTATTGGTTAAGTTCAGTATGATTACGCCCATTGGTAGGTTAACGTCGCGTTTCCGTTGGTGACTGCCTGCCCGGAAAGCAGTAGAATGGTTTCCATAATGCCGAGATCCTGCACGAAATTTTCCTCAAAGCCAACGCAGTACACATCTTTGAAATTCCACTTTTTTACAGCGACCTCTCCCCCTTCATTGAAGAAAATCTCCATGTCCCTTTTTTTGGTCGGATCAATCATCCATTCGGTAAACACAGTATCGCGAACGGCGTACATCGAGACCATAATGGTCCAGGCCAGATTTGGCACTGGTCGGCCTTTATCGTCGCGGTCGCGTGCTACAAAAAAGTTAACCCGGTTGAGTCCGTACCCGAAATCACCGGTCATTAAAATTGCCTTGTAAGCAGACATATTGTTGTTGATTTAGAAGTCTGATGATTAAGTAAGTCTATTGCTGATCGTAGTCTGCTTTCCATTCGGCCGAATCCGGATCGTCGCCTTTCTGGCCGTCGAGTTTGAGCAGGAACGTCTTGGCCGGGAAATACGGCACCATATGGATATCGAGATAGATCCGATCTTTTTGCTTGGGGTCCTGTTCAAAACGCAGTAGTTTGAACTTCTCAATCAGTTTTCCGGGCCCAGTTACATTGTCCAGAAACTTAACAATCTGTTTCTGAATATCAGCTTTGGTGTTGTAGTTGAAATTCTCAAACGCCCGACGGTTCAGAAAATCGATCAATACTTTGGTGATGTAATCGAAGACCCGCACAACAGAATATGTTTGCAAACCCAGATTATCGCCGTTAAATAGTGTTTTCGCAGAGAAAGGCATCACCTTTCCGTATTCGTTTACCATCGGAATCAATCCCATTTTCTCCAGCGCCGAAATTTCACTTTTCTTTAGCGGGAATCGGACACCATCCGCTTCGTTCAGCGCACCATGTTTGCGACCAGCCGACACCTGCGACATAACGGTGGCATAGAGTTTCCCGGCTAAAGCACCTGCTCCGGGCACATAGAGGTCTTCTTCTTCGCCCACATCCTGATGCTTACCTCGCCCAGCCAGCCAGTTACAGGTCATCATTACGTTTGAGAGATAGGCATCGCCCCCCGTCAGATCAGCCGATTCGAACAAATCGACCACATCTTCGGGCGCATCCAGATGTCGAAAATCAGTCACCATCATGACCTTGTTTTTATGAGCAATCTGTGCCCATTTATCCACTACTTTCTTCGACCCTAAGTAGCCCGGAAGTACAAGCAGGGAGTAGCTGTCACGTAAGTCAAGCCGATCGAAGGTGCGGGCAAACTCTTCGGCCACCGCATCGATATAAGTTGTATTATCGAGGTCGGTCAGTTGCTCAGGCTCAGCGTTCATAATGTTGACATTCTTCGCTTTATCCTGTTCTGTATTGGCATAAAAGCTAGCTACCGACCGGTATGATTGCTCCAGACTTCGGTTGGCCTCAAAGGCTCGCAATAGATTTTGCGACAGGAGTTCTTGAGCCGCTTCGGCTTTCTTCTGCGCCGTTTCGGCCACTTCGCCCACGGTGTTGGCACTTCCTAACAACTCAAGCATTAGCTCAAGCCGTTTCTTTAATTCAGCTCGCTCAGCTGCTTTTGCCTCTTCGGTCAGAAAGATTTTTTTACGGGCTTTTTTCTCTGGGTTCATATTTTGAACCCCATCTAATGTGGTTTCTAGAATAGCAAAGCCGCCGTATTTGGCTAATTTGGCCGAACTGGCTTCGAGTGAGGGGATATCTTCAGCGAGTTTTTCGCCTGTTTTCAAGGGTTTGTTCTGGGCTTCCATGTAGATTTTTAGGGGTTGTGGTTTACAGTATTCGGTTTACGGTTGGCTGGCGCGTCATCATTTTTGACAGTCAGCCAGTTGGGCCAGCTAGCTACCGTAAACTGAAAACCATAAACAGAATACTTCATTTCGCTTCTTCCAATTCTCGAATCATGGCCTGGATTGCCGCCATATAGGCAGCTTTGCCATCGGGATTTTCGAGCATGGTTTTCAGGATTTTGTTCGACTTGAGCTGCTTGACGTATTTCTGAAAATCTTCGAAGGTCATGTTCAACTGCTGTAAGTATTCGCTTTGGGCAATGATACCTTTCTTACCGAAATCAGCGAGCGAGTTAAACCGGAGCGTTTCACTGATGGTACTACCTTCTTCAGTGTCAAATTCCACTTCGTTTTCTGGCTTGAAATGGGCAAATACTTCGCCCACATTTTTTAAGCCTTCAACCACTTCCGGGCTGAACGAAGGGTCGGTGGTTAGTTTCTCAATCAAGAGGGTTTTGTTCTGGGGGATGTCAACGATACTCTCGCTAACGTTGAGCTTGCGCTCCTGTCCACCAATTCCGTAGTCAAACATAATTCATGCAGTTAGGTAAAAAATTAGAAATCAATACATTAATTGTTTCAGGTTCAAGGTTTCAAGTTGAAGGTTGATAGTCATAGCAGCTAACGCGTCAGCCAACCTGGAACATGAAACCTGAAACCTTGAACAATACTTCATCCGCCAATCAATACCGTTGGGCAACCAGCTACAATGCTGCCTCCGTGAGCCGTTGTGTCGCCCATTCGGGCAGCGGGTTTTCCACCAATCAGTACCGTTGCCGAGCCTTTTATAATCACATCAGGAGGCCCTACACAGGTGCACATATCGCCCATAACAGCGGCTGGTTGGCCAGCAATCAGTACCGTTGGCATGCCGGGTCCCATGATGGGCCCACCTACATGCGGAATGGGCACTACAGCAGGCGTTTGCATCGGGCAAACGTGCATGTCCATTAAACGAGCGGCTGGTTGTGGCATAATTGGCTAATAATCAGGCGATGTCAGGATTTGTCAGGTATAGTCAGGACAGTTAATAAGCTGCTATCCTGACAATACCTGACCATTTGTGACTAATTCTGATAATACTTGTGAAGCAGGTGTTTCTTCGTGGGTAATTTCCCATTGCAGTTCCTCTCCCTGAAGGCCTACCTGAATCGTTGATCCTTTTGTCACCTCGCCCGCAATGATCATCCGGGAAATCGGCCGACGAAGCTGATTTCGGATTACGCCTTTGAGTTGCCGGGCACCATACTGTGGCGTAAAACCCGATAAGGCCAGATGTCGTTGGGCTTCGGGGGTAAGGTTCAGCGTAATACCTTGTTTGGTGAGCTGATCGGTTAGGCCACGAAGGTGCAGATTGAAAATCCGAACGGCATTTTCCTCGGAGATCGGCGCGAAAGGAACAATCTCGGTCAGGCGGGCCAAAAACTCCGGTCGGAAGTGGCGGCTCATCGTTTCCATCAATTCGGCGTTGGCCGGAATCTGCCCTTCCCCAAACCGCTGAATAACCAGCTGACTACCAATGTTTGAGGTAAACAGCACAACAGCATCCGAGAAATCTCCTTCCTTGCCCAGCCGGTCGTGCAAGCGGCCTTCGTCCAGAATTTGCAGAAAAATATCGAACACCGAGGGGTGCGCTTTTTCGATCTCATCAAACAGCACAACCGAGTACGGTTTCTCGCGGATTTTGTTTACCAACAGCCCTCCTTCTTCGTAACCAACATAGCCGGGAGGAGCGCCGTAGAGCAACGCTGCCGAATGCTCCTCCTTGAACTCCGACATGTCGAACCGAATCAGGAATGACTCATCGTTGAACAGAAAATCAGCCAGTGATTTAGCCAGTTCCGTTTTTCCGGTTCCGGTTGGACCAAGCAAAAAGAACGAACCAATGGGTTGTCCCGCTTTCGTCAGGCCCGACCGAGCCTCCAGAATCGCGTCAGCTACAGCTTTCACGGCATGATCCTGACCAATGACCCGCTTTTTCAGGACCTCATCCATCGCCAGCAGTTTATCGCGCTCCTGGCTCTGTATCTTCCCCAGTGGAATACCCGTTTTGTGCGAGATCACAGCCGCTACATCATGGCGATCGACGTCGGTTTTCGGCGTAGCCACCTGATCGGCCAGGCGACTGAGCGTTTGCCGGATATGCTCAGCTAAGGTCGATGCCGACTCAAATGGATCGGGTGCGGATTCTTCATCAGACGTGGTATCGGCCAACAGATTCGCCAGCAAAATCGGGCTGATCTTGTTTTCCAACTCCTGATGTAAATAGCGCAGGGTACGCAGCGAATCAGGCCCGTTGGATACAGCACTTAGCTGGTCGAGTTGTTCGGTCAGTTTTGCAACTTCAACGGGTGTTCGCTCGCTAATCATCCGAACTGCCGAGAGCGTCCGGTCGAGCAGATCGACAGCGGCATCGGGTAATCGACGATTGCGACTGTATCGTTTGGCTAGTATTACGGCTTCGGCTACGGCATCGGACCCGACATTGAGCTGGTGGTGTTGCTCATAAAAAGGCACCAACCGTTGAATCATCTGGATGGCGGTGTCAACATTGGGCTCTTCTACCCGCAACACATCGAATCGGCGGCTAAAAGCCTCGTCCGTTTCGATGTATTTCCGATATTCATCGAGCGTTGTAGCCCCAATGACGGTTAAATTCCCTTTGGCTAATTCGGGTTTTAGGAGATTGGCGACGCCAGTGCCCAGTGGCCCCCGGCTATCCAATAGTTGGTGAATCTCGTCGATGAACAGAATGATCTTCGTGTCCTGTTTCAACTCTTTCAGGATACTTTTTAACCGATCTTCTACTTCTCCTTTATACGAAGCACCTGCCACTAATGCTCCCAGATCCAGCTCAAGCAAGCGGGCATTTTGCAAATGATTAGGAACTTCGCCAGCTACAATATTCAGGGCGAAACCATCTGCCAGCGCGGTTTTACCAACCCCCGGTTCACCTACCAGAATAACATTCGGTTTCGTCCGTCGACCCAGGGTTTCGGTCATCATACGCACTTCCCGGTCACGACCGATAATTGGATCTAAACGACCTTCGGCAGCCATCGCCGTTTTATCGACGCAGTAACGCAATAACGCCTGTCCAGCTACACCCGCCTGTGATTGGGCTATTTTCGCACCATTTTCTTTGGTATCTGGTGCCACCGCCGTTTGTACATCAGCATCGGCCAGAGCGGCCTGCATTAGTTCTGACTGGGTTATAGGCAGACTCTTTAGCTGCTCGGCACTGAATGCCACGCCCGGTTTAAGCAAAGCAGCCAATACACAGACAGGATCGGTTTGCGCTTTACCCAACTGCATGGCTACCAGATCGGCCAACTCCATAGCCGTTTTTACCTGCCCATCGCCCGGCGGGTTGGGCGACAAACGACTCGATTTGGGGCTAGCTTCCAAACGCACCTCAGCCCACTCGCGCAGGTAGGGCACATCCTGACCAATAACCGCCAGCCACGAAGCCATGCCGACTTCGTTATGCAACAGCCCCATTAGCAAATGTGTCGGAGCGAATAATTCGTTCTGATATTCCTTAGACAGAGCCTGGGCAATCTGTATGGCTCGCTTCACTTCTTCCGTATACGCCATCAGAATTGGAGTTTAAAAATGAGTCAGGATGTGGTCGAGTGTTGTCAGATATTGTCAAGAGTGGGCAGGCATTGTCAGGAGTGGTCAATAGTTGTCAAGGCTGGATAACAATGTCTGACACACTTGACTACTCTTGACCATGCCTGACAGTTTATTCCTCAGTCAGAACCAAGCCGACGTAGTTTGTCATTGATGGCCGTGATGCGCTGTTTGGCGTCAGGGCGAGAATTTCGCTCGAGCGTTTCTATGGCAAATTCATACAAGGGGCGTCGCCAGAGCGGAGGACGATTGGTGGCATCAGCTTTTTTCTCGCAACGATCCACCACGTCCATTTCGACATCTGCCCGCGAAACGCCCGAAGCTACAGGAGCCGCAGCCGGTGCTGGTGTAGTACCGGCCGCTTTCAGTTGATCCTGAAGCTGCGTAATCCGCCGTTGCGCGTCTACCATTTTGGCGGTGCATTCCTGAAACTGCGCCAGGTAGTTAGGCCCTCCCCCACCCGAAGGTGCTGGCGCAGCCGCTGGTGCCGACGTTTTAGCCGCCAAAAGCTTGAGCATTTCATTTTCCTGACGAGCCTGGGTAAGTGCTGCCGTCAGTTTATCGACCTGACTGGCATCGATACCTTCTTTTTCGAGTAGATCGCGCAGGTAGCTAATGCTATTGCGGTACGTCAGCACGGCATCATAGGCTCCAATAATGCCATACGAAAGTTGCTTGTTAAGGGGCTGTAACTGTGCGGTGTCGGCCTTAAGCCCATTTACTTGTTGCTGAAGTCCGTTTTCTAAGCCTGAAAGCTGGTTTTTCAGACTTCCTTTCTCAATGTCTGTTGCTTTCAGATAAGCCTGATCGGTTGTCTGGATGGTTTTGAGATCCGCACTTACCCCATCCATACGCTTCATCAGCTTCTGCGTTTGTTCAGTCAGGGTTTCATTGAGTCGGGCGTTTTCCTGTTTTAGCACGTAGTTAGGAGCGCTGAATAGCAGGTAAACTGCCAATAATGGCACACTAAGCGAAAGACAGTATACACCCAGAAATCGGCTGAAAGCCTGCTGTCGTTCGGGTTTGTTGAGAGGTTCCATTGGTAAGCGGAGAGGATTGATAGAGTTAGGTTTTAAGGTCAGTCAAGATTGAGGTCAGTATTCAGGAACTTGAACTATAGAACTTAGCAACTTAAGAGAATCAATGTTAATCTATTTTCGGACAGACGCTGATTTCTACTTATTAAGCGGTTCTATCCCAGGGGACTCCAGCGTGAACGTGGTTTTTCGGGAGGGGTTTCTTTCACTTCATGTTCAATGATAAATACGTTTTGTCCCTTGCGTTTACCAATGAAATCAAGCTGCGCCAGTTTGTAAAACACATTCGACAGGGTGCGATAAAACGTATCCAACGCCGTGAGCAAGTTGGTTAATTCGGTGTGTTCGTAAGGCAATTGCAGGGTTGCATTGAGCTGTGCTTCCAGTGCTCCCGGTGTTAAATCGGCCCACTCACCAATGTAACCGATGAACTCTTCGCGCTCCCGTCCACTCAACATGGTCATAACTACCCGAACGGCCTGAATAGGTCGAAGCAGCAGTTCAGCCATTTGAACGGGTGGTTCATAAGGAATAATCCAGCTATACCGGGTACTGATGTCGCCCAGAATAAAGGCGATCCGTTCGGCCATCAGTAGCGTACTACTTTGCAGGCCATTTTTGGGGTCTCTCTCCTTTGTTCGTTGCAGGATTTTATAGGCATTGGTTTCCAGCGATTCGAGGTGTTTGCCAAATTGCTGATGCCATTGCTGCAATCGGGGTAAACTATGAATCGATGTACAGGCCGGGAGGTAATCGGTATCCTGCTGCACTTCTCCATTGCCATATCGAACCCGGCCCACAATCAGTTGATGATTCAGCTCATTAGCGCGGACCTGTGTTGAGGGCACTACATCGAGCCGATAATCGGGGCGGGTATGCGGATGACGCGGGGGCACTTCGGTCAGAATGGGCTCGCCCGTAGGAATACGATTAAACGGATCGACCGTCAGGAGTACGTCAAAAGTCTGCGGTTTGCCCGTTTGTAAGCCATAGGTTTCGGCCAACGATGCAAACGATGTCGAGCAAGTAAGTGAGTCGGCTGGACTGTGGTAGTCAATCCGGCCACCATGCGGACTGATGGCCCGACAACTGCGCAGTTGCACCCGGATTTGCTGGTTAAAATCACACTGGATCTGCACATCAAGCGCATTATCAGCTGGCAGAATGCCGTAGCGAAATCGGGATAGCCCCAACGCGTTGCTATCGCGCAACTGATCGTGCATGAAGTTTTCCCATTCGGTAAAATGCCGTCGGGCAATCTTCATTCCATCAATCCAGTTGACAGGTGGGTAACTAAGTTCAGGAACAGTCATGGTAGAGGGGGTCTTTTTTGATGTATGATGTAGGGGAAATGTCGATTGGAATGAAATACAGCCTATATCCTACATTTATATTCGTGTTGTAAAATCCAGTCGACTCAATGAGTTATTGTCGGTAAATAGAAACGAATCGTTCAGTGCCGATGTGTCCAGATCGATCTGGACATCGGTATCTAAGGGTACTAAATAGCCGGTCAGCCATTCGATCAGTCGAATACCGTTATGCCCTGGCATGTAATCAACTACCCGTTCGCTCCGGTCAATGTGCACGGTTATTCGAAGCAAGGGTTCCTCATTATTCAGCCAGCCATCAAATACCGAGCTGTTGCCTAACTCCCACTGCCCCAACGCAGGCGTATTGGCCTGAACCAACGCCATTCCCGGCGAATCAAGTTGAAGACTCACCCGCTCTTCAACCAATTGTTCCAGACAGGTCGTCATAGCCGCAACATCGCCCGCCAGTTTATGCATCAAGGGCAATAGGTACAGCAGGCGTTTTGTCTGGATGGGAATCAGGAAATCTGGCAAATTCCAGAACCAGGCCAGCGGATCATCTGAGAGCACCGGATTCGTATCCGAAAGAAATGTCTGCTGCTCCTGCTCAATCCGGACACGCTGCCGAAAAAACTCCTGCTCGATGGGCAGGAAAAATCGGCGGGCGGCCTGCTCGCGCTCGCGCTGCACACTTATCTCGCGCAATACAGCTTCTTTCGACGCTGAGGCATCATTCGATGTTGGCTGATGAAAAACGCCCTCCGGCAGCAAATCATATAAGCCACTCCGATTCAGGTCTATCTGCAACCATCGCTGTGATTTATACTGTGCTTCAATCCACTTGGTTCGGACAATGTCACGCCCAAATGTCCGTTTGAAGGCGCCTACTGGATTCAAAATCAGCTCATCGAGCGAGATTCCGTCTTCCAGCATATCCACCAGCACCATCTCGGCCCGCAGGTCAATCGGAAGGTGCTTTAATTGGGTGACATAATCGGCTAGTGGTTCCATTCGAACGTTTATCTTAATGGGCTACAACAATAACCTGATAGGGCAAGGCCGATACCGACTGTACCTCTAAACTGCTCTGTAACAACTTAGCCTGCTGCGCCCAATCGGCATCGGAATAAGTGCTCCTTGCAGATGGCTCCAGACTAACCTGAATGCACCGTTGAAAACCGTTTGTGGGCAGTGGGTCTACACGAAAAGCCCGTTCTACACGAACCGACTGAAGGTGATGCCCCAGCTCCGCCTGACACACAACACGCACATCTTCAAGGGTTACAATTCGATTTCGGGTCAGCAATGCCCGTTTATACTGCGTAATCTTTTCTGATTCTTTCAAGCGCTCGCGGCCACCCGTGGTTGCTGTCATCAGAAAACCAGAATCCTTACGCAATGTGCTATCGGAATAGGGAGCGAGTCGGCTCCCCACGGGCAGACGATTGGCTGATTCGCCATCGCAGGTCCAATACTCGATAAATACGGTCTCGCCCGCCTGTTTGGGTTTAACGATCAGATACGGAATCGAATCGCGCTTGCGCGTTTTCTGATCAACCTTTGTTTCGAGCCGCGCCAGTGCCTGATTCAGTTCCCGAATAACCGACGTCAGAAAATCTTCGCCCAATGCCGCAAATGATGCACTTTCATCCCGTAGTAAATCCTGCATATTGATCAGCGCCTGACGAGCATCCCGGTCATCGAATCGGCTGACGCCATACTGCACGGTGTAGGTATCCGTGGCCAAATCCGATAAGTTACCAAGGGGAATCGATGTGAGCTGGCGATTCTGATTCGTTCGAACATCCCGCATGGCCAAAAAGCAACGATCGGTTTCGAGCGGAATGATATTAAGATTTTGCTGAAGTCGGTACGTGATTCGGTGAAGGCGCCGGTTCACAACCGGGAAACAGTTCAGCCCAACAATGAGCCCCTCCAGCGCCTGCGAACTAACCGTATGCGATAACCGTAGTTCGACCCACCAAAGCGACTCCCGAACCGTACGCAATTCCCGCTCAGCAAACCATTGTCCGACCTGTGCCGGATATGCCTGCCGTTGCATACCTGACGATTTAAAGGTTGGTGCTGCTTCGATGGTCACGAAATGACGTTCATAAGCAACTAATGCCTGTTTCTCAACCTTATTCATGACGTCGAATTCGTCTCCTAAAAGCCCATTTGACGAAGTAGGCACTTTCTTTTCAGATAAACCCGCCCGAACTCGTAGTTCCTGTCCGCCTAGCCACCATGAGCCAGTCGCCGGAAAAGATTGATAAGCAGTCCGGTCCGTTTCAGACGACCAGTCGAAGAAGAATGTCAACCCCTCCAACGACGCAATATCCTCGTCCAGCTCTAGTCCCAGCCATACCGATTGATAAGGAAGCACGGCTGGTAGTCCCTGGCGCTGGGCAATGGGCGCTTTCTGCGTCGGTTCGTCTACTCGGTAGAGGGTATCGGTAGTAGCCATGTAGCGAATCGCTCCGTCGACAATTGAATAGGCATCAACAGGCGAGAAATAGGCTTCAAGTGCATTAGTAGAGTCGGTACGCGAGGCTCCGGCCCGTTTGTAGACGAGTTGCGTGGTTGCAGACAATGAAGCCCTGGGCTCAACCGATCGAACCTGCGCAACGCCAAAAGCAGGACGGGCAACATCAGGCTCAGGGTGAAGCACTTGCGCCAGTCGGTCGAGCAGTCGGGTTTGGGTATTTCCAATGGCTACCGACACTCGTTCAAACTCCACAGCACAGGCTTCAATCAACAATGTAACCAGCGGGTCGAAGCTATCGAGGTCCGTCTCGGCGTAACCCCATAAATCCGCAGCCCGACGCAACATTCGGGCTTTAACCCGCTCGCGCGCAAAGCCTTCCGAAACAAGATCAGTAACAGCCATAGGTTAGGTTATTTCAGATTCCAGGTTTCATATTCCAAGTTCAAAACGCTGGCATATGAAACCTGAAACATTGAACGCAAAACGTTATTCGGTGGAAAGAGGGGCCAGGTACAGACTGCGCTGAAACGAAAATTGCTCATTAGTTCGTGCCAGCACCCCATCAATCCAGACACTGAGTCGTCGTTTAATCCGGCGATTTGTTCGGTCAAGTTGCATTTCCTGATCGGTCAGATCGACCCGAACCCGCACCTGGGTTAATCGCTTTTCATGTTTAAGCACCGATGCCTCAATCGATTGGCGTATATCTTCTTTCCAGCGGCTGCTCGCCAGATTGGAGAAATCTTCGTCCCACAAACTACACCCAAACGATTCATCAAATCGCGACTCGTTAAAGTGAGTCGTCAGCATCAGAAAAAGATTCTGGGCAATCGACTGCGGCAGTGAGCAGGTTGGATGTGATTTATGTTGCAGCACCTCGTCCAGGCGCAGTGGCAATGCATAATATGGCTGTGGCATACCTAACGCTGGTTTAGAACCGGAACATTAAGCCAGCCCCCACACCTATGCTATTCATGACCACATTATAACTAGCTGATTGATAGACATCTATACCATCTTGCTTAGTGTTTGTATATTCGCCCTCATTCTTGTATTGAGAGATGGTAGAGGATTTGCTGGTTACTATACCCGTTTTTGTATTTGTTGTGGTTGATGTATACAAAGACTCCTTTGGCTTGAACGACTGATTATAGGCAACGATCTCAGCAAATCCCCGTAAGCTCTGACTCAGGCGAAATTGAATCCCTAACGCAGCCTGATAGCCAATTGCCAGTGAGTTCTGGCGATAGTCAGTTTCTGCAATTGTTGTGGTAGAGGTACCTGTAGTAGGTGCATATAAGTTGTTGGAATTCGTCTTATAATCCATAATAATCCCTCCAACGAGGCCCAGTCGATTGTATATATAATAGGCAGGCCGCGACAGCGCTTTGAAGGTAATATTTGGCGTTATCGATAAGACCTTTAAGGTTGTGGTCGTAGTACCTGTCGATGTATAGGTAGAGCTCTTACTGATATATTCCGTTGTTAAGGCAGAGCCAAACAACATATCGGCGTCAATTCCCAGATTAATAAAATCACTGACAATTACCCCTACACCGATACCAGCTCGTGGGCCAGCGCCTAATCCGGAACTGTTATTTTTAAAACCCGAATTCGTCATGCCTGACAAGCCCGACGTATAACTGGTCGCCACCTGCGACCCTGGCGTCAACAGACTATAAAAGCCGTAAAGTTTTACGTAGAAAGGAGCTTCCACCATTGCCTTTGGCTGGCGGGGGGCATTCTCTGTAGGTCTCGATTCCGAAGAACGGCTTACTGGGTTTAAAGAGGCTATCGATTGAGCTTGTACCGTCGCCGAACCAGCAACCAGGCAGAAAAGTAGAGTAAGGTAGCGATGAGTAGTCATTTGATGTAGTATTAATCGAGGATATACAACACATAATTAGTCGCCAAAAAAATGAACAACTACTTGTTCACTGGAACTACAAAAAGACAAAGTTAAACCGTCCGATAACCGGTCTCATAGCGTATAAATACGTGTATCAACGGGCATAAATCCGGGTTTTAACCGTCGTATTCCGAAGGCAGTTAGTTGGAGGAGTCTGATGAAGGGCAAGGGTCAACTAAAAAGATAATCTCCTGATTTACAACAACAATAGTATCTCTTATTTATCAGTATACTTTTTATATAGTTTATAAATACATACAACTTTACAGGAAGCTTTTAAGTGAATACTATCATATAACTAATATGACCATTTTTACGACTATAGTATTTGACCAATTTGTATCTATTGTTTAACAAAAAGCTCCTATTATTTCCCGTTTTAGCTACTAATGGGCCTGGCAGTATGGTGGATATTTGGTTACCAATTAACTTGCTCAACGTCTAATAGGTCTCGATTGCAAAATATCATTTTAGCAATCCGATATGGGTTATATTTTAACGCTGGCTTCAATGAGGTCAGCGTTTTTTGTGGTCGTAATTTCGCAACCAGTTTTTAAGGTGTTGCAAGTAAATTACAAAGGCTCCTGGTATTGAACAGGTTAAATCCTAAAATCTTGCTATTATAGACAAAGCCTTTTGGGTAAAAGGCTTTGATGAAATCAGCTGTGACTAATTTAGGCGAAGCAGTTTAAAGAAAGTTGGTTATGTCCCAGCATGTCGTTGTGGCACAACCAGCAGGCCAGTATTAAGATCATACATTACTGAGGACTTACTGAGCATATGAGCCGCTGCCAAAAACTCCTCGGGTGAATCTACCGGCAATCTAAAGGGAGTATCATGCTTTGATGTCGAGATGACGATGCGCCAGGCGTCCGGCCGATTAGGATTAACATCCCATTCCAGTGAATAATCAACGACTTTTTCCATCGATAGATAAATTAAGAATCAGACTTTTTTTAAGATTTGAAGATAGGAGAATGAAGATTAAGGCAGTTACGAGCTGAATTAAATTCTGATTAATAGCGAGTTACTTCTATCTACGGTCACCAAACCGTGTCCTACTACTGATTGTGTAGTGATTTGGCTATTAAGATTCGAAAGCATGTTTAACCGTCTATTTGGCCGTAGAAGCGGGTAGCATTTGGCTAAGCACCTGTTCAAACGATTCGGCATCTACACTAAAGTCACCCCGAAAAGGATTATCCATCGCTACCGTCAAAAACAATAAGGAGCCTAATAGAAGAGCTAACAAAAGTGTCAGTAATAGGTGATATCCTACGTGATCACTGACAAAAAACCAGGTAATAATGATATTAATAAAAGAGCCCAGAATAATGACCCACCATAGAACAGCCGGTAAACTACTGGTGCTGCCTTGCAATCGGTCCCGTCGCACCTTGGCAAGTTCGTTATACTGCTCCAGCGCCTGTTCATGAATTAAGCGTAGCCCAGCATCGGTGGGTACGAAATTGAATAATTCCCGTTTAAACCGGTAGAGGATGTGGGTACTTGCTGTAGGCATGTTCCCCTGTCGAAGATGAGGCCAATCCTGATTAATTACGGCCTTGACATAGTCTTGTAGATGTTGCTGCAATAGTTGGCGCTGGGGCATTGGATAAGCACTGATATCCTGATAGATCGCTGCCGTGATGCCTGCTTCGTCATCAACTTCTCCGGATAAGGTTTGAAAATTACTCCAGACTCCAGCGGCTACTAACCCCAGAGCGATACCATAAATGACACCTGAAGCTCCCAAAAAGTAGCTCACCAAATCATTTTGCTGCTCATGTTGATCGGCATGTCGTTGCACCCATTTTCGGCTTGCCAGCAGACCCAAGGCGGCAAAGGTCATGGAAGTTCCAGTACAGAATAGAAAAAGCAGCCAATTAGGTAAGGTATAAATCCAGTCCATAGCATTGACACAAATCAGTAAACAGAGCCAAAGCTATTCAAGCGAAGCTTATTTTAGGACCTTACTCAGTGGGTATTGGGTTAAATATGGATTAAACTGATTCTCTGCATCAAAGATTTTATATAAGCCCGACTGCTACAGATCAAGAATGAACGTAGTTAATGGCATACGATTTTAACGCTACGCAGCTGATCGTACAACTATAAAATTGGTTTCCTGATGAATGACGGCAACAGGTAACATTTTCTGTCAATTAATAGCCCATTACAGAGCAGAGTAGTGGGAAGGTACCTTTACATCGGCATTTTCATTGAGAGCGATTACTCGCCGATAAACTTCCAGAGTTTGATGAACCAGTTGCTCAGAAGAAAACGCTTCCTGTCGAAGATACCCTTTCTGACGCAAGGACTGGCGCAGCTCAGGATCGACTAAAATGGATTCAACCTGTTGTTGAATTGAGTGAGCAGATTCGGGATCAAAATAAAGGGCGGCATCCTGAGCTACTTCTGGGAAGCAGGAAGTATTACTTACTACTACTGGACAGCCAGCGGCAAAGGCCTCCAGAATCGGAATTCCAAATCCTTCATAAAGCGAGGGATATACGAACGCCAGAGCGTGCTGATATAAACGATACAAGATTGAGTCATTTATAGCATAGTAACTGATCCGGCCGTTTAGTCCTAGCTGTTCAATAAGTCGATTTTCATCGACAGTGAAAGTTCCTCCACCGCCACAAACTAAGGTCAGGGATGGGTATTTTTTGAATAGAGGAACAAGAGCCTGAAGAAACGGAGCAAAATTTTTGTAACTCTCCCGAGCGCCAACATAAAGTAGATAAGACTGGGGCGTCTGGATTTGGAACGTGTCGGGTACGGTGATATCACGGAAATAAGTTGCATGATGAATAACCGTGATTTTATCCGCTTGAAGCTGGAACAACTCGATTAAATCAGCCTTGGTATTTTCTGATACCGCAATGATATGGGCAGCTCGGTTGAGTAAAAGCTGTTTTTGAGCCTTCGATGTATTATCGACATGCCCATATTTATCACCAAATTTATCTTTGATTGCATCGTGATAGGTTAAGACAAAAGGCTTATTACCAATGAATTTCAGAAAATAGGGATGAAAAAACGTAGGATGAAATAGATCATACTGCTTCCGTAATACCTGCACCGAACTCCACAAGCGATTGATTAGTGAAAAGAGCCGGTTAGTGAGTTTATAGCCCAAAAAATAACGAAAGGTTTGAGTGCGAGACCAGGCGTTCTGATTTAAGTACTCATTATTGGAAAAAAGAATCGCTATTCGGGCTTCAATACCTTGTTGGCGAAGAGCACTCCTGAGATGGTAAAAGTAGCGGGATATTCCTCCAAATCGATTTGCGGTAAAGGCCTGGTGATCGTACAATAGTTTCATTACGGGTGTGTATTTTTTACAAATAAAGGCGAAAAGAACAGCTTCTTAGAACTCGGCTGGCCGAAAATGATCGACTGGTGATTTTATGTTATTTTTAGCCATGTCTTTTCGTAAGACTCCAAAAGCGTGCAAATAGTTGGATTCTCCCGTCCTTCTTCAATTCAATTTTTTAACTTGTTATCACTATGAGTCCGAAAGAACAATCCGACATTCGGCGCAATCGGATCACCGAAGCGATTGAAGGTATTCAATTACGCCAAAGAAATTAACCACATCACAAAGACTTGCCGCTATTATAATATTTCCTGTGCGACGTTTTATCACCGCGACGGCGGGCCGTTGGAAGCAGGCCTATGAAGGATCGGGTAAAGCAGGGCTGATTACTAATAAACCCTGCCCCGAAAATCCAAAGCTGAGAACCCCACCTGAGATTGAAGAGTTGATCTTACGCTTATGAAAGACCCACTACCCTGGTCAGATGCGTATCAAATAGTACCTAGAACGCTATCATGATATTAAGGTGTCTTCTGGGGCCGTTTATAATGTCTTGAAACGTAACGGACTAAATAAACTGCTTCAGATTGACAAACGCTCTATGTTCGGGTAAGAGCGCTGAAAATCTATCCGAAACGTAACCAACGGTTAAGCCAGATTACCTGGGTTTCTGCTTATCAGACCAACCTGAGTAAATCTTTTCATCAGCACCTCCCCTATCAAAAGCTAATCCAAAAAAATGTATTGCAACTACATGAAAAAAGCCACTCAACATTTCTGTTAAGTGGCTTTTTTTAGAGAGCCAGTGGAGGGATTCGAACCCCCGACGCGCTTGCGCATCCTGATTACAAATCAGGCGGAATCGACCGTAAAAAGCCCATTGGGAGGGTTTTTAGGGGGTTTTTAGGGACGGGTCAGACATAAATGTTTTACCTATGTTTTACCTAATTTTATGAACCTCTCTATCCGAGTCCTGATCCGTAAGGACAAAAAACCGAAAGACGGTTTGTACCCGATTCATCTTCGAATTACCCAGAATCGGAAACACTACTACCTGTCTACCAAACACCATATTGAACCCAGCTACTGGGATGAAGTCCGGGAGCGGGTTAAAAAAAGCAACCCTAGGCATAAAGCAATTAATGAAGACCTGTCCGAGCTTTATAACCGGATAATCCGGTTGAGCAATGACGATCTGCATCCTATCCAGATCGTTCAGCAGATAAAGAAATTACCAGAAGCTCCCCCGGAGCTGGATGAGCCATTGGTAGGTGAAGCAATCAAAGAACTCAGTAAACAGCTCCGGGCGGCAAACCGGATAAGCTATGCCCGGGCTTTTGAGGAGTTACACGCTGCCTTATTTCGGTTCTGGAAGGAAGATAAACCGGCCTCGGCTATAACATATACCATGCTGGTTAACTGGGAAACCTTCCTGATTCAGAATGGCTGTCGGATGAATAGTGTATTTGTGTACATGAGGCACCTGAAGGTGGTTGTGAACCGCTTACGGAAAGCCGGGTTGATGCCAAAGGACTGGTATCCGTTTGAGTCATTCAGCTTTGCCCGGTATAGCCGGATACGAACCATAAAGCGGGCAATTAGTCAGGAGTCGATTCAGGAACTTATCCATTTAACTCCGCCAACCCCTGCTCAAGTTAAAGCCAGAGACTTTTTTCTTTTCTCGTACTACTGCCGGGGCATGAACTACCGGGATATGGCTTTGCTGACATCCGCTAATTTACATGATGGCCGGTTGCTTTATGTCCGGTCAAAAACGAAGAAACCGTTTTCGATCAGGATTACCGAACCAGTTCAAGCAATATTGACTAAATACCAAAATGAGGGAGGTTATCTGCTTCCAATTCTGGATAATCGAATAGAACGGACTGTTGAAGCCATTGAGGAAAAAATCCGTAGCTCTCGTCAGAATATCAACCGATGCCTACGGAAATTAGGTCAATCTATTGGCCTAAATCTGGAAATGACTACTTATGTAGCCCGTCATAGTTTTGCTACTGGGCTGAAAAAGAAGGGGGTCCGTAATGGGCTAATTTCTGAAATGATGGGTCATCCGACCGAAGAAGTTACCCAGATCTACCTCAAAAGCTTTGATGACGAGGAACTGGACTCAGCCGCCGAAGTCTTACTGTAGCTACTAGACCCTATAGCTGACAATACAGATCGACTATTGTCAACATCCGCACCCATTCGTTGGGGCGGTTTTTTTGTTTTCCAGCTACCCAAAGTGCTTTAGGACCAGACTTATTATATCCCCGTCAGAGCTACTCTGGGTACTAGTACACCCCCGCCCATTTTCGGTCATCCGGTACCCCCCCCTATAACAGCTCACGGGATTATATGTAGCTGACCGACAGTATGAGTGATGGCTGGCTTATTGCCTCTGACATGAACTCTGCTTTTGCCGGAAATATGTTACTAAATCTATAGCCATAAAGGGGTTTTATTGCTCATTAAACCAATTTTCATTTTTAAACAATCCATCATTATGGTTACCATTTCATCTTATCAGGAACGTACCTCAATGGAAGGCAAACCCTATCTCGTACTTGAATTGACCAGCCAGGAACCTGAACTGGTGCTTTCCCAGCAAACGGGTCGGTTTTATGTGACGGTTCGGAAATGTTACCTGTCGGCTACATTCCCTGAAGCGATTTGCAAACAGATGGTCGGAAAACAGTTGCCAGGCTGTATTACCAAAACGGAATGTGAGCCCTATGAGTATACTATTCCTGACACCGGAGAAATCATTACCCGATCACATCGGTACGACTATCAGCCCATTGAACAGAATTCTATGGAGGAAACGGTTTTGGCAGGCTCTCCCTTAGCGGCTGTTTTATGACAGACTGGAAATATGAAACAAACGAAGGGGCCTGAGAAGGTCCCTTTTTCATTTAAACCTTTTATCAATACAGACTATGGAACATCAATTTAACCAACCAGAGCAGGCTCTGGAAGCTGTTCTGCTTCCTGATCATGGCTCCTCCGAATCGGCTTTTATCCAGGCCAATACACAGGATACTTCTTTGGTTGAAATGCAGCAGTATCATATTATTCCTGTATACAGCAAAGACAACGAACCCCTGATCAGCCATAGTGAGTTTATTGAAGCCACAACCGAAACCGTGTACCGGCTTTTCCCTCAGGAATCCATTCTGGAACCTGCCGTTCGAGTATCTCACCCCGTGAAAGGACGTATCCCTCAGGCCCGAAACAAACCCGCTAAGGACTTACAGGAATGGGAGAAGACACTCTACTTCGAACGAGCTGCCTTTGTGATCGAGATACCGACCATTCAGGAAACCGTTGGAGGAAACGCCTTGTCATTGACGGTTGGTGGGGTAAAAGCCTATAACCTGGATAGCCTCCACCTGCGGAAAGGAGCCGATGAACATTTCAAGGTTTTCATCGGCTTTCAGAATAAGGTCTGTACAAACCTGTGTGTCTGGTCGGATGGGTATGTGGCAGACCTTCGGGTGAAGTCGGTCGAACAGTTAGTTCAAGCCATTACTGAGCTTATCACTCGGTACCGGGCTGAACAACAGCTTCACATACTCACCCAGCTAACGAATTACTATCTGACTGAGACGGAGTTTGCCCAACTGATTGGCCGATGCCGTCTGTATCAGTTTCTGCCCCTGGCTACCCGACGAACAATTCCCCCGTTGCTTCTGGGAGATCAGCAGTTAGCGACCATTGCCCGAGATTATTATCGGGACCAATCCTTTTGCCAACTGGAGGATGGCTCTATAAGCCTATGGCGGGTTTACAATCTCTTTACCGGAGCTATCAAATCAAGCTACATTGACACTTTTCTGGACCGGAATGTCAATTCGTTTGACATAGCCAAGAGCCTTCTCCTGACGATTCAGGGTGGGGCTACAAACTGGTTTCTTCAGTAAACAGGCTGGGCAGACTACCATGCATAGTCTGTCCAGCTCTCTCTACCAATGTAAAAATGCTGAAAGACTCTTCCATACCTGCCAGCTTTGATCGTGTTACAAGCTGCCTGTTTGTCAATGGAGCTGGAAAATTATTCCGGGTTCACTGCCCGTTTCAGGTTGTTTGTCAATCCATGTATCCCCCATATGAGGTAGGTGAACGGCTGATAGTTACCCGAATTGGTGCTGCCGCTGATCAACGGGTACTATTCCAGATCAACCAGCAGTATTGGCCTCATCACCCTTTTCGCCTGATCTATTAAGAGCAGTAGTAAGCGGTTATGCTGTATTTTGTTGGCCACGTTCTTTTGAGATGGTTTCCGCCCAACAAAACCTCTGAAAACGAACGTGGTATTTTAATAGATTTGTCAGATCCCAACCATTTGATTTTATGAAATATAAATTTACTGTGTTTGCTTGTACCCTGTTTTTGCTGGGGCTTAGTTGTTCAAAAAAGGATGACACCACCAATAATAATAGTTCTTTCTCTGATGAATCGGATGAAGAATATCCCGATGGCCGATATTGTGCCCGTGTCAATTATTACTACTCTGAAACAGGGACCAGTTCAACTTACACTCTAGCCATTGATATAGAAGATGGCGAATTAGAAAAGATTTACTGGCCAAACGGAGGCTGGTTAGATCACAGCCATTTTTCTATAGCTGACATTAGTGGTGGGACAGCACGGTTCCATAGCTTTGAAGGAGTGGATTATCGAGTGACAATTATTGGTAGAGATGGAGAGTGTTCTCTGTCAACTAATGCTATTTCTGAGGATCAGTTGATAGAGGACGCCAGGGAGGATAAAGAAGAATATGAACAGCAACTTAGGGACGAGCAGGAAGAGGAAGAAGAAAGAGAGAGATAAAGACAGTTAGAGGAAGAGGAGGAGGAAGAAGAGCGTAGAAAAAAAGCAGAAGAGGAAGAAGAGGAGGAGGAAGACCCAAACCAGTTTTGAGCATATAAGTACAATTCTGTGGATAGCCAACCAATAACGAAATAGTTGACCTATACAGTAACATTAATGATAATGTTTGTATATTCCGGTCGACTGATGCTATTCCGCCCGTGACCCCCGAACAGATTGCCCGACAACAAATTGACAAAATGCTGGCTGAGGCTGGCTGGCTTGTACAGGATGTTAAACACCTTAACTTTTCGGCTAGCCCAGGGGTAGCGGTACGGGAGTATCCTACCGATTCCGGGCCAGCCGATTACCTGCTTTTTGTGGACAGGAAGCCGGTCGGGGTCATCGAAGCTAAACCGGAGGGCACCATCCTTAGCCCAGTGGAGGAGCAGTCCGGGCGGTATGCAACTAGTAAATTAAAGTGGCAGAAAGACCATCAAACACTCCGGTTTATCTATGAGTCAACCGGAGCCGAAACCCACTTTACCGATAATGGTGATCCAATTCCCCGGTCTCGGGAAGTCTTTTTCTTCCATCGGCCCGAAACACTTCGGAACTGGTTGAAACAGGGGAGTTCATTACGGGGAAGGTTGCAGTGCTTCCCGGAGCTGGATACCCGTCACCTCCGGGACTGCCAGATAACGGCAATTAACAACCTCGAAAAGTCCTTTGGTAAAAACCAGCCCCGAGCTCTGGTCCAGATGGCTACCGGATCTGGTAAGACCTTCACCGCCATTACAGCCACGTACCGGCTACTGAAATATGCGAAGGCCCACCGAATTCTGTTTCTGGTCGATACCCGGAACCTGGGCGAGCAGGCCGAACAGGAGTTTCAGGCCTTTACCCCAAACGACGATCCCCGGAAGTTTAACGAGCTCTATAACGTTCAACGGCTCAAGTCATCTTTTATAGACCCCTCGGCTCAGGTTTGTATCAGTACCATACAACGGCTCTATTCATCGCTGCGGGGAGAGGAGGTCGATGAGTCGGCTGAGGACGAATCCCCCAACGAGCGGAGGCTGACTCCGGTAGCCAGAGAGGTCGTCTACAATCCTCAGATACCCATAGAGACGTTCGACGTTGTTATCATTGATGAATGCCACCGATCCATCTATAACGAATGGAAACAGGTGCTCGATTACTTCGATGCGTTCCTGGTTGGCCTGACCGCAACGCCCGACAACCGGACGTTTGGCTTCTTCAACCGGAATGTGGTCAGTGAGTACACCTATGAACGGGCGGTTGCCGATGGGGTTAACGTTCCGTTCGATGTCTATACCATTGAAACCGAAATTACCCGAAATGGGGCCGTCGTCAAAGCTGGGGAATGGATCGATAGGAGGGACCGGCAGACCCGGAAGAAACGGTGGGAACAACTGGATGAAGATACCACCTATTCAGGTTCGGCCCTGGATCGGGATGTTGTCAACCCCGATCAGATCCGAACCGTGATCCGAACCTTCCGGGACAAGCTGCCTGAACTGTTCCCCCATCGGACTGAAATTCCGAAAACCCTGATCTTTGCCAAGAGCGACTTCCATGCCGATGATATTATCCGAACGGTAAGGGAGGTCTTTGACGAACGGAATGAGTTTTGCCGGAAAGTAACCTACAGTGTGGGTAAAGATGGGGGCGAGAAACCGTCGGAGGTCCTTCAGCAGTTCCGAACGTCCTACTATCCCCGGATTGCCGTGACAGTCGACATGATTGCTACCGGAACCGATGTAAAGGCCATTGAGTGCCTGCTGTTTATGCGGGATGTGAAATCCCGGTCTTACTTCGAACAGATGAAAGGCCGGGGAACCCGTACTATGTCGGCCGATGATCTGCGGAAAGTGACCCCCTCGGCTGTGGGTAATAAAACCCATTTCGTGCTGGTCGATGCGGTTGGGGTTAGCCGATCCTTGAAAACGGATAGCCGACCCCTGGAACGGAAATCCGGCATTAGCCTGAAAGACCTGCTCTGGAGTGTAGCCGTAGGAGGAGACACTTCTGAAGATACACTGACCTCCCTGGCCAATCGGCTGACCCGGCTGGAAAAGCAGCTCAGCCCGGTCGAACGGGAACAGTTGAGCAAGAAGGCTGGGGGTAAGACCATCAACCGGGTGGTCAATGAACTGCTGGATGCCTACAACCCCGATAAAATAGAGGAACAGGCCCGGCTCATGGCCCAACGTATGGAGGGCTCCGTTACACCTGCTTTGCTCGACGAAGCTCGGGAAGCGTTGTGCCGGGAAGCTATAGCCGTATTCGATGATCCCGACTATCGGGACCTGATCGAATCCATTCGTCGTACCCATGAGCAACTGATTGATGGGGTCAATCTGGATACGGTTATCGCGGCTGGGTGGGATGCCTCCATGGCCGATAAAGCCGAACAGATCATTCAGGATTTTAAGACCTATCTCTACGAACACCGGGACCAGATTACAGCCCTGCAAATCTTTTATAACCAGCCTAACCGCCGTCGAGAGCTGACCTACCGAATGATTCAGGAGGTGGTAGAGAAACTAAAAGTCGACAAACCGGCCCTGGCCCCGTTTACGGTCTGGAAAGCCTATGAAGTGCTGGGCAATGTAAAAGGCAACCGCCCTCAATCGGAATTGGTGGCCCTGGTCTCATTGATTCGGAAGGTTGTCGACATCGATCCGGAGCTTACGCCCTATGACCAGATTGTAAACCGTAATTTCCAGACCTGGGTGTTTCGTCAGCAGGCGGGTTCTCTGAAATTTACCGAAGAGCAGATGGAATGGCTCCGCATGATGAAAGATACCATTGCCCGGTCTATTCAGCTCGACAGGGACGATTTTGAGCTGTCGCCCTTTGTAGAACATGGCGGGCTAGGCCGACTCTGGAAACTGTTTGGTGATCGGACCTTCCCCTTGATTGATGAGTTGAATGAGCACCTAGCTGCCTGATAGGTGGCTCATAGCCCTTCGGCCAACATCCGCTTGTACGTTCTCTTTACCGGGGGTCTACTAAGTCCAGGTTAAACTTTTAATGCCTGGCTTTGGGCCAGAAACTCCAACTGGTCAACATACATCCGCTGTTTCTCGGGCATGTTGTCCAGCAATCGGCCAAAATCAATTTCATAGTCGGTAGTTGTCATCAGCCCCTTTTCCAGATAATCCAGAACCCCTTTTTCTCGGGCAATCTGGTGCCAGAGCGAATGGGGGCGGTGGGTTAAGGCTACCAACTCCTTGGCCGTTAACGAACCGAATTTTTGGGCTACGGTTTCCAGAAGATTCATTTCATTGTCCGAAAACTCATCATCCGAAAAGGGTTTACGGCTTCTCAGCGTCGTTATACAATCCTGCTCCTGACGTTGGATATAATCGCTTAGCAGAACAGGTTCTTCGGTCGAAAAATCGACAAAGACATCTTCGGCCACCGGCCCTAACCGCCAGACCAGAAAGGGCATATTGAAAAAAGGCAGACCGTAAGCTTTAACCGATGTCTCCTGAAGCAGGTAGATCAGTGTAAGAAGCTTGGTCTTGGATAGAGGGCCAATCCGGTCGATCAGGTAAATGATGGCATTACCAAGTTTTGCCAGATCAGCCTGTGTATAAGGGTGTCGATCGGCCATTGAACTTCACTAATGGGGTACAATTATATATAATGTAACTGAAATAACCAGGCTTTGTTGTTAACTAATTGGTTGACTACCAGCCTAAAAAGAATGACCCTGTCAAATAAAGTAAGCCCACCTTTGCACTGAGAAGGTTGTCCTTCAACGACCTGGAGTCGGAGTTCATGCAGAGGCAGGCTTGGCTATAAACATACTAACTAGTTGTATACGTTAATAGGTACCAAGCATTTTATTTGATAATCAGGCTATAGGTTACTCAAAAGAGCAGGGGGGAAGGCGGTTGACTGAGCTCGAATTCTCTACCTTTAACTAAAGTAACCCACTATTTTAAGGAGCTGAACGAACAGGCTGGTAAAGGAGCAGAAAGAATATGTATTTTTCTATCACCTATTCTACCTAGACCCTTCCTGTTTATGAGCGACTCGAAAGAGCCCACCTTTTACCTCGGCCTGTGCATGGCCGGAGCCATCTCCGCTGGTGCCTATACGGCTGGTGTGATGGATTACCTGATTGAAGCCCTCGACCGATGGGAACAGGTCCGTGATAAGGACCCACGAATCCCCAGGCATCGTGTCGTGATCGATATTATGACCGGAGCATCGGCCGGTGGTATGACAGCGGCTATTGCGGCTGCGGCCCTCCACGATCGGCTTGATCCGGTGAATAGTGAAAACGGAGGCTATCTGCATTTCGATTCAACTCGGAAGAAGAACAAGCTGTATCAGGCCTGGGTCAATCTGCTGGCCGATGAGATGCTGCCCATCATGCTCGATACCGATGATCTGCCCGAGCATGGAGCTGCCTCCGTACTGAACTCCAACTTTATTGATCAGGTGGCTCAGGAAATGCTTGAGATCAATGAGTCCTGCCCACCACGCCCCTACGTTTCGGAAAATCTGGAGATATGCGTATCCCTGAGCAATCTGACAGGCTTTCAGGAGGTTATTAAATTTGATAATGATTCAGAAACCCGCCGAACAGTAACCGACCCCAGTCATGAGGTTGATGGCCGTTACATTAGTATCAACCACCGGGATTTTGGTCATTTTGTTGTCGGAAAGCATTACAATCATGATGGACGAATTCCCGTACTGTTTGGGGATGAAACCAACGAGGGCTTGCATACCCTGCGCGACTGTGCCATGGCTACCGGAGCCTTTCCCGTTGGGTTACGATGGCGGCCTGTTATCCGAAAAGGTAAGTATCTGAACGATAATCGGCTGATCAATTACCTGGCTCCCAATAAGTCTATTTTTAAAATTAACGATAATCAACTCTATGCCAGTGTCAACGTGGATGGCGGGTTGTTGAACAATGAGCCGTTCGAAATCGCTCAGGATATTCTGGGGTTTCGGGGCCGGGAGCCTAAACCCAATCCTAATGAAGAGGAAGCAGAACGGAGGTTTGTTCAGCAGGCAACGCAGACGGCTAAAGACCGGTATGCCTGGGCGGCAAATAACCAGACAGCGGCCTCTGTTCTGATGATTGAGCCCTTTCCGACGATTCAGAATCCACCCCAGATCAAACCCCAGCCGCGACTGCTGCTGAAAACCCTGATCGGTCAGATTTACTCGACCATGCGGACGCAGCTCCGGTTCAAACAGGGGAATCTTCAGCAAGCTGTTGATCAGGATTTAATCAGTAAGTACATCATTGCCCCAACCCGGCTGGCTGGCAACCGGAAAGTTATCGGATCGCAGGCCATTGCCTGTGGTTCACTCGGTGGTTTTGGCGGGTTCCTGACAAAGGCGTATCGAGCTCATGACTTTCAGTTAGGCAGGCTTAACTGCCAGAAATTCCTTCGGGAGCATTTCCGGATCGATGCCGATACGACGAATACAATCTTTACGGAAGGCTATGCCGATCCAGAAAGCCAGAACACGTTTACCTACAAGAGTAAGGGGAAATACTATTGGCCCATTATTCCGGATATCGACCCTAAGCTTATTCGAAAACCAAGCTCAGCGAAACGACCACCGTCCATAGCTCCTCCTCCTGAGCCCATTCCGGACTATCCGGTTCGGACGGTAACCGAGCTTACTGATTTACTGGGCCGGTCTCGCGGGGCACTGAAAGAACGGCTCTTTGCCATTTTAAAGGCCAACGGTGCCTTTTCTAATGTCTGGATAGGGCTGGCTGTCCGGCTGTTTAAGTCGAAAATTATGGGTACCCTGGCCCGTCAGATTGAGGATATGGTGATCGAGGATTTATACGATCATGACCTGCTTAAAAAGAACATTATCCGGCTGACAAAAGAGTTTCTGAAAAATGGCCCGGTTACCCGAACAACCGACGCTGATTAAGCCGTCAAAGCCGTATCTTGCCCGTTTATTACCGAATTAAATCATGTCTGAAATACAGTTGCCGAAAGGGTGGGTTTGGAAGAAGCTGGGGGAGATTTTGACAAATTTTGATGGTAAAAGAGTCCCCCTTAGTAGAGAAGTTCGATCCAAACGACAGGGTGAATACCGGTATTACGGGGCCACGGAGATAGTAGATCACATCGACTCCTATATTTTTGACGGTGATTATATCTTAATTGGAGAAGACGGAGCTAATTTGTTGTCTAAAACAAAGCCCCTCTCTTTTATAGTTTCAGGTAAGTTTTGGGTTAATAATCATGCCCATATACTCCAACCCAAATCACTGTTAGATATTAAGTTTTTTAATTACTATTTCAATTCCCTCCACATAAATGACTACGTAACAGGGTCTGCTCAGCCCAAATTAAATCAAGCCAACCTAAACAAGATTGAAATCCCCCTCCCTCCACTCACCGTTCAGCAAGCCATCGTAGCCCGGATTGAGGAGTTGTTTTCGGAGTTGGAGGCCGGAACTCGGGAACTCCAAACGGCCCTTGATCGGCTGAAAATCTATCGGCAGGCGGTTTTGCATCATTACCTCAATAACCCAGATTGGGAGCGGGTGAAGTTGGGGGAAGTGGCAGATATGCGGTTAGGCAAAATGCTTGATGCTGCAAAAAACAAGGGAGTTGCCCAACCCTATTTGAGGAATATTAATGTACGCTGGGGAGCTTTTGACCTTAGTGATCTACTAGAAATGAGGTTTGAATCCAGTGAGGAGGAGCGTTACGGCCTTGAACAGGGCGATCTTGTTGTATGTGAGGGTGGCGAACCTGGAAGAGCAGCTATATGGAAGGGGCAAAATGGTGGTCTGAAAATTCAAAAAGCCCTACATCGTATCCGATTTACTCACTCGATTAATGTAGAGTTCTTCTACCATTTCCTACATTTAAGTTCTTTTAATGGCTATCTAGCTCAACATTTTACTGGTACAACTATCAAGCATCTAACCGGTAGAGAGTTTGCGAAATTTGAATTTCCTGTGCCAGATATTCATACCCAGACCCAAATCGTCACGGAAATCGAAGCCCGATTATCTGAAGCTGATTCAATGGAAACCACCATTCGGCAGGAGTTGGCCCGGGCTGAGAATTTACGACAAAGTATCCTGAAACAGGCGTTTGAAGGGAAACTGGTTTCGGTCGTTTCGGAGGAATCTGACGAAGAGGAAGCGATAGAGGTTGCGGAACCAGCCAGCCCCGTTCCCAGCAGCCGCCATGCCGGGCCGTCGGGCGGGCAATTGAGCTTATTTTAATCCTATTCACATTCATCAACTTAACTTGCCTTTATGAATCTGTCTCTATTCGATCCTGTTCGCCCAGAGGATATTAGGAAAGCTATTGATGAGATCAATCGAGATGGTGTAAGATCTGGACGGCAATCGTCTACATACGACTTATTAGTTGGAGGTAAGCGATACCCTCCTAAGTACGTGTTGTCTCTGGCGTATAAATACGCTACAGGTAATGAGTTAGATCATAGCTTATTTGATGGTGGAGAAAATACGCCTGCCTTTACTTTTCTCCGTAACTGCGGCTACCAGATAGTACCTAAGGCTATTGAAAACGAGAACGTAAACTATTGGGTGTTTCAGGGCAATCCAGCTCAATTTCGAATTGTAGACTCGTTGAGAGATAGAGCATTAAAAACATGGCGGGTTACTGCTCATGCCGAACGAATCAAGCCAGGAGACAAAGTCATTCTCTGGGTAACAGGTCCTGAAGCAGGCTGTTACGCTCTGGCCGAGGTAACGTCGGAGGTCTATACTGGAATAGACGAAACAGGAGAGCAATATTATCAGCTACCGGGCTTTGCGGGCGAATCGACCCGACGGGTAAAGTTAAAGATCCTGCTCAATCTATGGGATCAGCCTGTCATAAAAGAGGACATACAGGGATTGACTGCCTTTGCAGATTTTAAGGGAGGTAGTCAGGGCACAAACTTTACGGCTACCCGTGAACAGTATGAGTCTATTAGCCAAATGACTAGACCCGCCATTCCGATAGGAAACCGACGGTTTTGGAAGTATGCTCCTGGAAAACAGGCGGCTCGCTGGGCAGATGATCTTAGGGAAAGTGTAATGGCCATCGACTTTTCTAACTATGATACAGGTTCCCTGAGCCAGTATGCTACTCAGGCTGATTTAGATAATTATCTAGGGAAGGCGGATAAAAACTCGAATCAGACTTGGAATATGATCTTATTCAAAGATGCTACTGAGGGTGATGTGGTTTTTGCCAACCGGGGTAGGAATACAGTTGCTGGAATTGGGATTATAAGAGGCCCCTATCGATACCGATCCGATACACCCTATAACCGCCATTCCCGCTCAGTCGAGTGGTTAGCCGATCAAGAATGGCAATATCCTCAAAATCTGTTTCCTGAAAATCGTAATCTATTTCGGATTGATACGTTTTCTCCGACCCGAATGGGGCCACAAATAATTCAGGAATATATCAAACAGTATCCTCAGTATAAGCCAGTATTTGAACAAAATGGTCTGATCGATCCTGTAAAACCAGAAAGCTTATTCATGCCAGTCTCCTTGAATAACCATCCTAAAAATATCATTCTCTACGGCCCTCCGGGTACGGGTAAAACCTACGAAACTATCGACTTGGCCGTAGACATCGTGGATGGCCGGAAAGATCATGATCATAAGGCAAATAAACTCCGGTTTGACCAGCTCCGCAAAGAAGGCCAAATAGAGTTCGTGACCTTCCACCAGAACTACACTTACGAGGATTTTGTGATGGGACTGAAACCTGATGTGTCGGCCGGGAGCCTTCAGTTTGAACAGCGGGAAGGCATTTTTTACCGACTGGCGAAACGGGCTCGCCAGAATTTTGAAGCGAGCCGTAGTAATAGCTCTACCTCTGCCTTACGACCTTTTGACGAGTTGTTTGAGGAGTTTATGCAGCCGCTTACAGATTTCGATAAGCCTATTCAGGTAAAGATGGCTTCTGGAATATTGTTTCAGATTACCGGCCTGGGCGAGCGGAGTATCCTGTTTGAAAAGTCGAATGGTAGTCGAAAACATACCTTAAGTATCAGCACGTTAAAACGGATTTATGAGGGTGGGCAGGAAGTTCAGCCAAACGGACTTAAGCCGTACTACCTGCCCTTATCAGAAGAATTGTCGAAACGTGGCCATCAGTCAGCTTCACGGACGACGGCTAAAAACTACGTGCTGGTCATTGACGAAATCAACCGGGCTAACATGTCCCGGGTGTTTGGTGAATTGATTACCCTACTGGAAGAAGACAAACGACTGGGTGAAGAAAACGAACTGACCGTTACCCTGCCATCTGGTGAGCCGTTTTCAGTGCCGCCTAATCTGTATCTGATTGGTACCATGAATACGGCCGATAAATCCCTGGCTCTGCTGGATATTGCCTTACGTCGGCGGTTCGAGTTTATAGGCAAATACCCAAACTATGAGGTCGTAGACGCCCCCGCCAGTGGTGTACTGGAACGGTTGAACCGGGCTATTCTGGCCCATCACAAACCCGCCGACTTCCTGATTGGTCATGCCTACTTCATTGGCAAACCACTCAACCAGTTACCTGCCGTGTTCAACAACCGGGTTATCCCCTTGCTGATGGAATATTTCAACGGTCGGACCGATCTGGTTATGACCGTATTGAACGAGGCTGGCATCCAGTCGGAACGCCAACCCCTAACCGATCAACTGACCGTGAGCCATGTGGAATGACCCGATTAGCCTGATCGAGTATCACCGAAAGCCGGTACCTAAACCACTGGCCGAAAAACTGGCTGGCCTGAGTCAGTACCTGGATGAGGTATGGCAGACCCGAACCCTCTTTTTCGACGAAGACCCGGATCAGCCCCTATCGGCCCGGCAGCAGTTTCTGGAATTTGGCTTTGATCCGGGCCAGGGGCAGTTGACCATGAAAGCCGGGAAGTACGTCGGCTTTATCCAGTACGAAGGGCATACTATCCAGATTCTGCCCAAGCTGTTCGGCAAAGGCCAGTCAAACGTAGCCTTCCAACATCTGCTCTGGTGGCTGGATTACAGCCAGCGGGTTCGTTTCCCTTTTGCCGATCTGCTGGCGGACTCCGAAACCATCGACAATTTTCCCGAAGCCCTGATCCGGTATTTTGCCCGGTTTACCTATCAGCTACTGTCGGCCTCTCCCTATCATCAGTATGAAGAGACGACGGAAACCATGCCGTATCTGCGGGGGCGGCTCAACACCCAGGCCTATGTGAATACCAGCCTGAGCCGGGGCAACTGGCATGAGCTGGTGTGCGATCATGAACCCTTTGTGTTCAATAACCGACTCAACCAGATCATCAAGTTTGTTGCCCGTCGGCTCGGGCATCTGTGTCGGTATGCCGATACCGGACGGGACCTGGATCGGATTGTCTTTCTGCTCGATGAGGTAGCTGATGTTCCCTGTACGGCTCAGGATTGCCATACGGTACAGATCAACCGGTTCTTTCAGGGGTACGATCAATGCCTGGCTATGTGCCGGTTTTTCCTGTCGGATCAGTACCTGAACCGCCAGAATGCCCACCAGAAACATTTCTGTTTTCTGGTTCCGATGGATATGGTCTACGAAGATTTCATTGCCGGAGTCGTCCGGTCCCAGTTAGGGCATCGGTACACGGTCAAAACACAATCGACCGATTTCCTGGCCCGATCCGAACCGACCGGAAAAGCCGTTTTCCAGATCAGAAACGACCTGTTACTGACCGATAGGCTAACCGGAGCCAATTTAATAGTCGATACAAAATACAAAGTCCGACCATCCGAACCGACCGACCTAAAAGCCGGGATCAGCCAGTCCGACCTCTACCAGATGGTCAGCTACGGTCTCCGCCGAAATACCCGACAGGTGGTGTTGCTGTACCCGTCCATGTACAACCAGGAACCGGCCCAGCCCCAGACCTACACGGTCCATTCCGACTTAATGAACACTGGCCCGATTCACATTCAGGCTGTTGATCTGACCGTGACGGGCCTGGTAAGAACCCAAAAAGAATTTAACCATCAGGTAGTAAAAGGAGCATTACTGCCCCAACTTGCTACCGCTTTCAATCAATTCTATTAGCCATGAGCTCTACTGCTTTAGTCCAAAAAGTCTGGAATTTCTGTAATACCCTCCGCGATGACGGCATGGGCTACGGTGATTATTTGGAACAACTGACCTACCTGCTGTTTCTGAAAATGGCCGATGAGTACAGTAAGCCACCTTACTTTCGGGATACCCACATCCCCGGAGCCTACAACTGGGACAGCCTGACCGATAAGAACGGGGCTGAGCTGGAGGTCCAGTACGTACACACCCTCAATGAACTAGGCAAACAGCAGGGGATGATCGGGCAGATCTTTTTCAAGGCCCAGAACAAAATTCAGGACCCGGCAAAGCTCTACAAGCTGGTACAGCTTATCAACGCCGAAACCTGGATTGGGCTGGATACCGATGTTAAAGGGGATATTTACGAAGGCCTGCTGGAGAAGAACGCCGAAGATACCAAATCGGGAGCCGGGCAGTATTTTACCCCTCGGCCCCTGATCCGGGCCATGGTGGACTGTATCCGTCCGGAGCCGATGAAAACCATTGCCGATCCAAGCTGTGGCACCGGAGGTTTCTTTCTGGCGGCCTACGACTTCCTGGCCAAACAGAAGCTGGACCGGGACCAGTTGAAATTCCTGAAGTACGAAACCTTTCATGGTTGGGAAATTGTACCGGCCACGGCCCGGCTCTGTCTGATGAACCTCTTCTTGCACAACATCGGCGATCTCAACAGTGAGCCCCCCATTGAGCGAAACGACAGCCTGATCAGCCTGCCTTCGCAGCGGTATGATTATGTACTGGCTAATCCACCCTTCGGCAAAAAGAGCAGTATTACCGTGACCAATGAGGAAGGGGAGCAGGAGCGGGAAGCACTGACCTACCAGCGGCAGGATTTCTGGGCTTCGACCTCCAACAAGCAACTGAACTTCTTACAGCATATCCGGTCCCTGCTGAAGATCGACGGACAGGCGGCCGTGGTTCTGCCCGATAACGTACTGTTTGAAGGGGGAGCCGGGGAAATTGTTCGAAAAAGGCTGCTTCAAAGTACCGATTTGCACACCATCCTACGGCTTCCAACGGGCATTTTCTATGCTCAGGGAGTCAAGGCAAACGTCCTGTTTTTTGATAATAAACCGGCCAGTAAGGACCCTTGGACGAAGCAGGTGTGGATTTATGACTACCGGACCAATATTAAACATACCCTGAAAACCAATCCGCTCCGGCTGGACCATCTCCAGGATTTTATTCAATGCTACCGGCCAGGTAATCGTCATGACAGGCAGGAAACCGAACGTTTCCGGAGCTTCAGCTATGATGACATCATTGGCCGGGACAAAACCAGTCTGGACATCTTCTGGCTCAAAGACGACAGCCTGGGCGATCTGGACAACCTCCCTGACCCCGACCAACTGGCAATGGAAATAGTCGACAACCTGGAGTCGGCCCTGGGGAGCTTCCGGCAGATCGTTAGTCAGTTACAGGCCAGGTAGTAGGGATCAAATAAAAGCATACGGCTTAACTTAATTTGATTGTAGGAGATAAGTGTTTGGTGTTATAACCTATAACCTAATCTATAGGTAATATCTATAAATAGATTTTATTCCAATAAAGGTTACCTTTTAAAAAGATGATTACCTTTGTCATGGTAAATCTTTAACTCGGTGGAGTTATGGTCTTTTGCTCTGAATATTGTTTTGATATTCGTTAAAGAGCTTTTTAGCAGATTTACTGCCAATTCTACTTATAGAAATAGTCTAGTTGAGTGGAACCTGTTAACGGGTTGACAACATTTACAAAGACTTTTTCTGTTGCCTAAATCGGTAACCGATTGTAAATAGGCTTCAATCTCCATTGTTCTTTCATAGTTTCATCGAAGTAATATGTACCGGTCCGGTACTGTTTAAATTACTTCGAAAAGCTGGTTCCTCGACCATAGTCAGGTTTGGGCTCTTCACCGGCTATTTTTAACATTTTAACATTTTGTATTATGGACATTAGGCTGACCATTTTGAATGGTATTCCCTATGTGAGTAGCTATACCCTGGCCAACTGGTACAGTATAGACCATAATGATTTAATTAAATGCTTGCAGAAATACCCAGGTATATTAAATGAAACTCGTCGGTTAGGAGCCGACGGATACCTTTTCTCTGAGCAGCAAATGCATGTAATTAGTCTACTGGCAAAAAATAATCAACAGGTTCTTAGGAAAAAAATTAATGAGGCCTTTCATTCCTACTGGGTTAATTCTCTGGCACGCCAAATGCCAACAAAACAACTTTTTAGAAGGGAATACAAAAACCACGATATCTGTTTTTCTATTGAGAATAATCGCATTATGGCTAATGCTCTGCAAATATGTCAGGCCCTCAATGTTAATATCTTTGATTATTTGACTACTACCGAGGCTAGCCAAGCTTTAAGTGATTGTTTTACAAAAATGTCAAAGTTTGTCGACCAGATATTTGTCTATCATTCTGGGCCTTCTAATGCCGGTGGGGGAATATGGATTGTTGAAGAACTGATCGAAGAGTTGGCTTTGTGGCTTTCCGATGATTCCCTTGAGTTCGTTGAATGGTGTGAGAAAAGGATTGAAGAATTAAAATACGAAAATTTGATCATTCAACAATCTCGGGCTTACTCCCTTTCCTTTAGCGATTCATTGGAGGCACAGAAGCTGGTTGATAGAGCTATTGTCACGCCTATTGACCATGTTATTGCCAATGGGGTTCCTTATATGGTGTTTTATAATTAGACTTTATTGTGCCTGATGATAGTTTACCTAGGTCGTAAAAGTGGCTCCGGTAAACTCATCATCAGGTACTTAAACGTGTGAAGTCTAATTTTTTGAGATCAGGAACTAGAGTGAAATAAATTACCTACTTCTAGCCTAGTTGAATGGTAGGTTAAATGCTTTACTTAATGGAATATAGCTTCGAAAAGGGCTAATGCCTCTCTGAGCTATATGCTATAGCGGGTTGGAAGATCGTTGAACAGTGGCATCTAACAGTTACCAGGACGGTAAAGATCAATTGCTATTAATGTAGTGATCTCAGTAGTAAAACCTGATAGCTACAAGTATTGCCAAAGCTTAGCCAGAATACTGCCTGTCATTTACATCTATGGGGGTATGGTATCCAACCGTTAGAGATAATCTGTTAGGACCAGGAGTAGGATAGATAGAAGGGTATTTACTTGTAAAATACTGGTTTTCAGTATGAAATCCAGGTAGTTATTCCTTCAAAAACTACTGTTTATTACTGCATGTTAGAACAACGTATTCTGATCTGAGTAATAATGTTTAATTGAAAAGGCATGGTATTCTTAATAATTTAGAATATCGACCAGTAGAATACCTGTCACTTATCCGTGAGCAAAGGAAGCAGGAATCACATGAACAGACGAAAATCTTATCTTAAAGCCAGTTTGGTTGAACGGGACAATTATTTTGATGCCGACACAGGCGATATTGTGAAGGTCGACCAAAAAATTCACACATACATTGCCAATTCCAAGGAAGAGTTCTTACTAGTTTATACCTCCCTACTGAGCATCTTTAAAGACCTTACATATGGGGCTATTCAGGTATATGCTTACCTCCTTCTGCACTATCGACCAGGTACACCTATAGAAATTGGCCGTAAGACTCGGAAGGAAATTGCCAATCATAGTTCTATTTCGGAAAGTAATGTAGCTAACTCACTGACTGAACTGAAGAAATGTAAGTTGGTCTTCTCGCCCGAACAAAAAATTTATTACCTCAACCCCCGATATGCTTTCCGTGGGAATACCAGCAGTCGTAATAGGGAACTTAAAGCTATTATTGAGCTGGGTTGCAAAAACTGCTGAACGGTTCCTCTGGCTACCACAATCCTTTGCTCTGGCTGGCTCTCAACAGGCAGATTTTGACTCCTAAAAGCCTGGTAATAGTTAGACCCTCCTCTGGTAATTGATTCAACTCTCAGGGCTCCCAGCAAGGACGTGACATTGTTTCTGGTTTCTTTCTTGGCCAGTACCCGCCGTTCGTAGGCAGACAGGCGGGGGCTTTCGGGGCGGTTCCGGTGTCAGGTTGCCGCCGGGTAGCAGGAAGAATTCGGCAATATTCTCCATTTCAGGAATTTTAATTAGGTTTATGTCCGTAGCCAGCAATAAAGTTACATGGCCATGGAACAGACAGAAGACTTACGGTATACTACCCAGAATGAGTTCAAAATGGGGGCACTTTGGTATAAGGTCAAGAAACGGGATCCGGATACAGGTCGTATCCTACAGGTAGTCCAACTGGGCTACTTGCCGGAAACCTCGGAAAACCTAGCGACTCTCCCTCCTCCAACTCTCTTAAAAAAAGGAGAAAAGAGGTTTCCAGATATTATAGAGAGGCTACCCAATGGAGCCATCTATTCCGAACGTTATTTTGACCAGTCTACCGGCAAAGAGATTGGTAATTTACTGGCAGATCCTGTCTATATACCAAAGCCAGGTCAGTCTAAAAATTGGCTACTACGGTTCTGGGCTTGGCTTCATGAGTAAGTTGTATCACTAATCTTACTCTCACAGTATCAATCCCATGGCCAGGAAAGATTCAGACACGATTAGCTTCTAGAGGGACATTAAACAGGTTTTAACGGTAATGGCCCAGCATTGATAGGCTCTACTTGCCCTTTACAAAAGTTGGAAGAGAAAGCATAAGGTCGACAATAGGCTGAACTCTTACCTAGGCAACTCAGAGTAAAGATATACCCGACGGGTAGGTTTTGGGACCGGCTAGGCTGGGTCAGAAAGAAGAGTTCGGCACTATTCTTCATTACAAAGATTTTCGGTAGGAAGTGATCAAGATCAGAGCTAAAGTGACAACAATCCTTCGAACAATTTACCATGCACACCCGGTAGGAAAGGTATTATGCCTAGCGTTGGGATGGACACAAACCTATGATGCCTACGTGGCTCGTCTCTTTATAGGCCCCTGGGTAGAATTTCCATTAGAAGTTCTCAGCCGTCGGATAAATGGTAACTACCAGATTAGCCCGTACGATATTGATAATGTAGTAACTAGGGTCTCTCTGCTCTACTGGCAATTAGTTTATTTACCTACATTGCTAATTATAGCAGTTTTATGGCTTTTTCCTGACGGCCGGGCTCTTTTTCGAACTGGTAGGGATCTCATTATAAAACAGAAAAGAATGGACCGCTCCTAACCTCGTTGTCTACCTGGGCTAAGATCAGACACCTTGCTTTAAAGCTTAGTGACTTTTGGTTGAAGCTCCAGCAGTTTAGTGTCTACCTATTAAATAAGTCGAAGCGATGAGTTTTGTAGATAGCCCGTAGCTAGGTTAAGTCATGTTAACCTCAATCTGTTTAGAGGCTATCAGCAGGAAAATTTATTACCTTTCGGCTGACTCGTTACCTGAATCGCTCCGGGGCCTAAAAATGTTTTACCCCGGTGTTACCTTCCTGGAGAAGATACCATCGGGGTAAGTTGTTTTGAGAGCTAACTCCCTGAGCCAGTGGAGGGATTCGAACCCCCGACGCGCTTGCGCATCCTGATTACAAATCAGGCGGAATCGACCGCTATCCGACACTGGCAACAATTCTCAACTCGTTTCCGAATCGTGATGCAAAAGTAGGCAATTTGAGTTTTCTTTGCAAGACAGTCCCTAAAAAAAAATCAAAAAAGGTGGCCTGATTCTGAATTAGGCCACCTTTTTTGATTTTTCAAGCTATTTTACGCCTGAGCTACTCGTAACTGATGCCGCAGGTCTTCCAATTGCTTTTCAGCCTCAGCGATTTTCTTGTCGATATCAGCACGGAGCTTATCAGCATTCTTTGAGCGAGCAAAGAATTCAATGTTATTCCGATAGGTAGCAATATCGTTTTCGATCGCTGTAATACGTCGACGAATATCGCCTTCGCGCTTATTACCGGCGCTATCACCGCCACCCCGATTGAAATCACGGTCACGTCCGCCACCGTTACGGGAACCGCCAGAGCGGGTAGCTTCAGCTTCGCTTTGAAGCATAATACGCTCTTTGTCTTTGGCAGGAATTTTACCCGTTGCCCCTACCAATGCATTAACGGCATTGATATACCGCTTTTGGGTAGACTGCATATCTTTTTTGGGAACGAAGCCGATTGCATTCCACTCTTTCTTGAACTCGTTCAATTCCGATAGGTCAGCGTTAGCACTGGCAGCCGCTTCAATGCGCTCGATAAGGGCAATTTTCTGCGCCAAATTAGCTTCAAACTCTCGTTCCGTTTCCTGATTTTTCGAGCGTTTCTTATTAAAGAACGCATCGCAGGCCGCTTTGAACCGATCGAAAATCGTATTTTTCTGCTTTTCGGGAACCTGACCGATATTTTTCCACTGACGCTGTAATTCAATAACCGTCTGCGTCAATTCTGGAGATTCTTCGCCCGAAGCCAGAATTGCTTCAACCTGTTCGCAGAGTTGAACTTTCGCCCGTAGGTTTTCTTCCCGCTTGCTTTCGAGTTGACGGAAAAATTCGCCTTTGTTGTGGAAGAACGTTTTTAATGCAGCCCAGAATTTTTTACTCAACTCTTTGCCTTCTTCACGAGGCATTGGCCCTTTGATCGCATTCCAGCGATCCTGCAAAGCCATAACTGCCTTCGTTTTGTCGTTCCAGTCATTAATACTGTTCGAGGCAAATGAAGTAATGGGTACTAATTCTTCATAAATCGCTGACTTCTCTTCGTATAATAGAGCCGACTCTTTCCGCTGCTCATTGGTTTGTCCTCGACGTTTGTCGTACAGAACATCCAGAGCGGCTTTCATCCGACCCCACAATACTTCCTGCTCAGCTTTAGGAGCCGGACCGATGTGTTTATATTCTTCGAATAAAGCATTAGCCTCATCGATAGTCTGCCGGGTTACCGACGTTTCTTCCGATGCTTTTGCCATCGCTTCGACCTTCTCGATCACCTCCGTTTTCAGGCTGGTATTTCGTTTACGGTCGAGTTCTTTCAATTCAAAGTATATATTCCGGTTGCTATAATACCGGTCAACCAATGCATGATAGGTTGCCCAAAGCGTTGCGTTATGGGGCGAATTCATGTTTCCGGCCGATTTCCACTCGTCCTGAATTTTCTTGAATTCGTTCCAGCTTACTTTAGGATCACCGGCATTGTTTTCATCCGTTTCAACCAACTCCCGTAAGCGCGTCAGCAACTCTGTTTTCGAAGCAAAGTTGGTTTCTTTAGCCTTATCTAAATTCTGGAAGTAGGTATTCTTCTGACTCTTGATCTGTTTATATAACTCGTCGAAACGAGTAACAGACTCATCATATTTGTATTCAAAGCCTTCTTCGGCCTCTGTTTCAGCAACATAGGCTTGCAAAGCGGCCTCACGCTCTGCCCGCTTCATCTGATCGAAGAGCGGCTTAACTTCTTTCAGTACCAGATCGGCCTTCTTGAAATCGCTGGGATTAACTGATGCTGTGCTGATCGCAGCCAGTTGCGTTTCCAATAGATTAACAAAATCCTGCTTGGTGAACTGACTGTAATCAACGGCAGAATGAGTCACCGTTTCATCTTCGACCTCTGGTACGTCGGCATACTGCGCTGTGATTTCTTCACTGATTTCCGGTACGTCGATCGATACAGCTGCAGTTGGCTCCACTACAGGTATATCTGCAGGCTCGTCAACGGATACTGGAGCAACTTCCTCCGTAGAATCAACCTCAGCCACTTCGGGCGTCTCGGCGATCTCATCCGAAGGAGTTACAGACGTACTACTTTCAACGGGTGTGGGTGTTGAGGGAGTCGCTATATCAGATTCACTCGCTTCAGTCGACTGCGTTTCAGCAGCTGGTGTGGTGTCGACTTCCGCCAATTCAGGCGTAGCCTCACTACCCTCGATTGATGCCTCGGGGGTGACCACAGCGGGTGTTGTGGTATCTTCGGGAATGTGCACTGCCAGCGATCCTTCAGCCTGTGGAGTGGTTTCTGGTTGCTGGTTAATTTCCTGCTCTTGGTTTGCCATGTTGGGAACGTACCGATTACTTTTGCAAAAGTACGATAAAATGCGAATTTTCTTGTAGTACAGCCTTTAAACAAGCCCACAGAATGTCATCAGCTATCAGTGATTTACGTAATGAATACACACTAAGCGGTTTAGACGCTGCTGAGGTCGCTCCAGATCCGATTATTCAGTTCCGGCAATGGTTCGATGCAGCGGTGCAGGCAGGGGTTCCAGAGCCCAATGCGATGCATGTCAGTACCGTTACAGGTGAGGGTCGTCCAGATGGGCGAATCGTTTTACTGAAAGATGTATCAAACGGGGGCTTTGTTTTTTATACTAATTATGAAAGCCGGAAAGGGCAGGAACTTACGCACCATCCGTTTGCCACACTCACTTTTTTTTATGCCGAACTTGAACAGCAAATTCGGATTGAGGGTGTGGTGGAAAAAGTTCGGCCAGAAGAATCGGATGCTTACTTCAGTAGTCGCCCGCGGGGCAGTCAGATTGGCGCCTGGGTTTCAAACCAAAGTAATGTGATCGAAAGCCGCGACGTACTGGAAAATCGACAGCGAGAATTGGAAGCTCAATTTGCGGGTCAGCCCATTCCCAGACCACCCTACTGGGGAGGTTTCCGGGTGTTGCCCGATGCCATCGAATTCTGGCAAGGTCGCCCAAGCCGATTACACGACCGGATTCGCTATAAAATCATAGATGGCAATTGGCAGATTGAACGGCTAGCGCCGTAAATGTAATGGCGAAAGAGCGAATGAGTGAAAGGGCGAAGAGCATCGGCAGCATATAATTTCGCTCTTTCACTCATTCGCTCCGCTTCGGCGGTCCGATTTCGCCATTCTATAAGGTAAATGCTACTCCTAAATCGCTTTGGTAAGCGAAATCTCTCCCTTCCTATTCTTTATGAGTGCCAAGCGAAGCAAAGCGAAACCGAAATCAACGGTTGATAAACGTACTTTATTCAGTGTCATCTCGGCCTCATCGGTCGGAACACTCATTGAATGGTACGATTTCTACATTTTCGGTAGTCTGGCGGCCATATTATCGTCGCAATTTTTCCCAAAAGATAACCCTACAGCCGCCTTACTGTCAACCCTGGCAACCTTCGCGGCAGGCTTCATTGTACGTCCCTTTGGTGCATTGGTGTTTGGGCGATTGGGCGATCTGGTCGGTCGGAAATACACGTTTTTAGTGACGCTGGTGCTAATGGGTGGTTCAACTTTTGCTATCGGACTCATTCCGGGCTATGCAACCATTGGTTTCTGGGCTCCCCTACTGGTTTTGTTGCTTCGACTCATTCAAGGCTTAGCTCTTGGTGGAGAATATGGTGGCGCTGCAACCTACGTGGCCGAGTACGCACCCGAAGGCCGACGAGGCTACTATACCAGTTTTATCCAGACGACCGCTACATTAGGTTTGTTTGTATCATTAGGCGTGATTTTGCTAACCCGCGAATCGCTGGGCGTTGACAAATTTGCGGCCTGGGGTTGGCGGGTGCCGTTTCTGTTATCGATTCTTCTAGTTGGCGTATCCATCGTCATTCGGCTACGGATGGCCGAGTCGCCTTTGTTTTCCAAATTAAAAATTGAAGGAAATCTCTCGAAAAACCCACTGGCAGAAAGTTTTGGCAAGAAGCAGAACCTGAAAATGGTCTTGTTGGCGCTGTTTGGAGCTACAGCCGGGCAGGGTGTTATCTGGTACACAGGGCAGTTTTACGCTTTGTCGTTTATTCAGAAAGCCTGCAATATTGAGTTCGTTCAATCGAATATGATCGTCGCGATTGCGTTACTCGCAGCCACTCCTTTCTTTATCGTATTTGGTGGATTATCCGATCGAATTGGCCGCAAACCCATTATGCTGGCGGGTATGGCGTTGGGTGTTCTGACCTACCGTCCCATTTATGACAAGTTGTACAGCCTGAGCGATCTAAGCCAGAAGCAGGAGTTTGTCGATGCGCAAACGATTGACCGAAAATCGACAAAGCAGGACGATGGTAGTTTGCTAACCACGATGACGAAAAACCACTTTTACGAAGGTGGGCTCATCGCTAAAGAGATTGAAAAAACGGTCACCACGAATCCAGGAGACAAACCATCAAAGCCCGAACTGACTAAAACCATTATCTTACCTACGGGCAGCTTCTGGCTAATGGTCTTACTGATCTTTATACAGGTAATTTATGTAACAATGGTGTATGGCCCTGTTGCGGCCTTCCTGGTCGAATTATTCCCAACCCGTATTCGCTATACGTCCATGTCGCTGCCGTATCATATTGGCAATGGCATTTTTGGTGGACTAACCCCATTCATTGCCACCGCCCTGGTAGCAACAGCCACCAAAGCGAACGAAGTCGCTCCCGGTTCGGTAGCGAAACCCTATCTCGAAGGGCTTTGGTACCCGATTCTGGTAGCGGGCGTATGTTTAGTCATTGGATTGCTTTACTTAAATAACAAGAGCGAAAGGGTGAATGAGTGAATGAGCGAAAACTTGCTGGAACATTTCACTCTTTCATTCATTCGCTCTTTCACTCATTAAAACATGGAACAACTCAAAAAATATTTCGGCATTATCTGGATACTACTCGGCATTTACGTTGGTTACGAACGCATTACCGACAGCTTAACTAAAATCGGTAGCGACAAGCTCGAAGACCGTGTTTTTGGGTGGGTCGTGCTTTGCGTACTTGTCCCCATCGTTGTGGGCGGACTAATCCTTTTCGGGAAGTATGCTCTGGATGGAGAATATTCTAATGATCGAAAGAACGAAAGAGCGAAAGAGTGAATAGATTTGTGGCACCTTTTTGCTTGAGCGATTTTATTCATTCGTTCATTCACTCTTTCGCTCTTTAATTATTATGCGTATCCGAACCTTTGACGAGTACCAGACAGCTTATCAGAAAAGTGTTGACGACCCAGAAGAGTTCTGGGCCGAAATCGCTCAGAATTTCCTGTGGCGCAAACCCTGGACAAAAACCCTGCAATGGAACTTCAACGAGCCGAATGTTAAGTGGTTCATTGGCGGCAAGCTAAACATTACCGAAAACTGTCTTGATCGGCACCTGGCCGAGCGGGGTGATCAGCCGGCTATCATCTGGGAACCCAACGATCCGAACGAAGCGGGTGTTACGCTTACCTACCGAATGCTGCACGATCAGGTTTGCCGGTTTGCCAATGTGCTGAAACGCAACGGCGTTGTCAAAGGCGACCGGGTCTGTATTTACTTGCCAATGGTTCCTGAACTAGCCATTGCCGTGCTGGCCTGCGCCCGAATTGGCGCCGTCCATTCGGTGGTATTTGGCGGTTTTTCGGCACAAAGTATCGCTGACCGAATTAATGACTCGCAGTGTAAAGTGGTCGTTACAGCCGATGGTTCGTATCGGGGCAATAAGGAAATTCCACTCAAAAGTACCGTAGACGACGCGCTGATTGGCTGCCCAAGCGTTCAGAAAGTGATCGTTATGACGCGTACCCGCACTCCAGTGTCCATGCTAAAAGGCCGTGACATTTGGTGGGAGCAGGAATTAAAGCAAGTCACAGCCGATTGCCCCGCTGAGGTAATGGACGCTGAAGACATGCTCTTCATTTTGTATACGTCTGGCTCTACCGGCAAGCCTAAAGGTGTTGTGCATACCTGTGGTGGCTACATGGTTTACGCGACCTATACGTTCCAGAATGTGTTTCAATATGAACCCGGCCAGGTGTTTTTCTGTACTGCCGACATTGGCTGGATTACAGGGCATAGCTATATCGTATATGGTCCATTGGCATCGGGCGCTACTTCGGTGATTTTCGAAGGCGTGCCAACCTACCCCGATTGTGGTCGTTTCTGGGATATTACCGATAAGCACAAAGTCAATATTCTTTACACGGCTCCAACGGCTATTCGGTCGTTGATGGGCTTTGGTCTTGACAAAGTCGAGAACCACGACTTAAGTAGCTTACAGGTGCTTGGTTCGGTGGGTGAACCGATCAATGAAGAAGCCTGGCATTGGTACGACGATCACATTGGTAAAAACCGTTGTCCGATTGTCGATACGTGGTGGCAGACCGAAACAGGTGGCATTCTAATTTCACCATTGGCGGGTATTACCAAAACTAAACCTACGTTTGCTACGCTCCCACTCCCTGGCGTTCAGCCAATTCTGGTGGACGAAAATGGAAAAGAAATTGAAGGGAATGGCGTTAGTGGAAACCTTTGTATAAAATTTCCGTGGCCGGGCATTCTTCGTACCACCTACGGAGATCACGAACGCTGCCGTCAGACGTACTTCGCAACTTATCCGGGTCTGTACTTTACGGGGGATGGTTGTTTGCGGGATGAAGACGGTTATTACCGGATTACAGGTCGCGTCGATGATGTGTTAAACGTATCGGGCCACCGGATTGGTACAGCCGAAGTAGAAAATGCGATCAATATGCACACGGGTGTAGTTGAGAGCGCCGTAGTCGGTTATCCGCACGACATCAAAGGTCAAGGCATTTACGCTTACGTCATTACCGATCAGGAACCAAACGGACACGATGCCGACCTAACCAAACGTGATATTCTGGCAACCGTTAGCCGGGTCATTGGTCCCATTGCCAAGCCCGACAAAATCCAGTTTGTAACGGGTCTTCCTAAAACACGTTCCGGTAAAATCATGCGCCGAATCCTGCGCAAAATTGCCGAAGGGGACACTAGTAATTTAGGCGATACCTCAACTCTGCTCGATCCGGCAGTGGTCGATGAGATTAAGGAGGGAGCATTATAGTTTTTGTCATGCTGACGGAGGAAGCATCTTAAAGCCCTGCTACTAATGAGTTAGGATACCTTAAGATGCTTCTTTCGTCAGCATGAAACTAAACGCCGGACGGAAACGCCCGGCGTTTAGTTTTTGTGGCTAGAATCCCATGTTTTTATAAGCTAAATGGTATATCGTTTAGCCGTTCCCTAACCGAAAATTGCCGCCTACGTCCAGTTGGCTTTTTTCTATTACATTTTCCTTTGTTGGTGTTGGCCCACCTTCACGTGGTTGAGTGTCTCCAATATGTGCATCACCAACGATCTTTAGAGTAGAGTCTTTTATAACATTTTTCTCGTAGGAATAGGCGGCTAACTGCGCCTGCAACTCCTGCACAAACTTAGGATTTTTGAGTAAGTCCGATAGTTTAGCCTCTAGCACCGCTTCTTTTACCGGCGCGGGTTTGTCTGACTCGACAATCGCTTTGGTAACCGGATCATCCTCCAAAAACCACGACCGTACCCAACGGACGGAGGCTGACAAAAAATCTTTGGGAAACTTCTGTACCTCCTCATTCTTCAGAAGTAAATCAGTAAGATAGGCCATAGCCTGCGGCATAAGGGTTTCGATCATGATTATGAATTGGTTTGCATGGATTGAATAATCTGGTTGAAACGCTCCTCGCCGATTTGTTCAAAAATATTATTTAGGTATTGGATTGTGTTATTGGCCTTGGGCGAGCCAAGCTGTTTACGAATTAAGTACGCATACCAGAGCAAGGGAAGAGCTTTTTCTGCATCCTGATACTGTTCCCAATAAAGTGCCCCCATATTGTTGATTGTCGTTCCTTCGCCATTTTTATCCCCAATCTGCTGGCTAATGCGCAGGCTATCCTGCAAATAGCTCAAGGCCGTTTCGTAATCCCCTCTGGCATCATAAATCTGACTGATATTGTTGAGGGTCGTTCCTTCGCCATTTTTATCCCCAATCTGCTGGCGGATGCGCAAGCTATCCTGCAAATAGCTTAAGGTCGTTTCGTAATCCCCTCTGGCATGATAAATTTGGCTGATGTTGTTGAGGAGCGTCCCTTCTCCCTTCTTATCCCCAATCTGCTGGCAGATGCGAAGACTATCCTGCAAATAGCTCAAGGCCGTTTCGTAATCCCCTCTGGCATCATAAATCTGACTGATGTTGTTGAGGATCTTCCCTTCGCCATTCTTATCCCCAATCTGCTGGCAGATGCGAAGACTATCCTGCAAATAGCTCAAGGCCGTTTCGTAGTCCCCCTTGGCATAAGCAGTCGTTGCTAAATTGTTGAGGGTCACCCCTTCGCCATGCTTATCCCCAATCTGCTGGCGGATGCGCAGGCTATCCTGCAAATAGCTTAAGGTCGTTTCGTAATCCCCTCTAGCATCATAAATCTGGCTGATGTTGTTGAGGGTCGCTCCTTCGCCATGCTTATCCCCAATCTGCTGGCGGATGCGCAGGCTATCCTGCAAATAGCTCAAGGCCGTTTCGTAATCCCCAATATATAGTCCAATCAAACCTAACCCATTCAGTGCCTGACTATTCAGCTCAGGCGAGATGTCTTTTCTCAATACATCCTGATTTAACTGTTCAGCAGTAATGTACAAACCAACTAACTGATAGTAGCTATTTAGCCGAAAGGCTACATTGGCATAGTTTTCCCAGGCTTCAGCCTGTTCAAAATAGTCTTTTGCAAGCCAGTAGTCGTTATAAGTGGCTTGCTTCTCAAAATACTGGCCTGCCCGGGCTGATAATTCCCTTCTGCGTTCTGGTTCGGGGTAACCTTGCTGCTGGAGCCAGGCCCTGGTTAGCGCATGAACCTCAACTGTCTGCTCGGCCTCGTCGTAAAAGCATAACGAGCTGTCGCGCAAAGCTTCCACTATAGACAGAAACGAATCGACTGGCTGGTCGAGAATTGCTTCCAGTGCAGCCAATGGACTACGGCTAAACAAGATTCCAGCCGCCATTAGTACAGTACGTTCAGTATCGGTTAGCTGCTCAAACAGCCGTTTCAGTAGTAAGTTCTCAAAAATTTGTACTTCAACCTGCCCAACAGAAGCATCAAAACGGGATAGATCAAACCGGCGGTCCCGGCGTAGCAAGCCTTCCAGCAGTTCCAGCGCCCGAGGGTGGCCATCAATCCTGCGGTCAAGTATGGCTCTCCCGTCAACGGGCAGCTTTCGGAGCGTATCGGAATAGTTGATGTACCGATATTGCTCGGCATACGTCATTTTGTCGATAGGAACGTGCGTTACCCAACTAGCCAGGTCAGGAATAGTGTAGCGGGTTGTGAATAGTACAGGACAATGCTCTGGAAGGTTTTTCAGTAGATGCTCCAAAAACGTTCGAAGCTCATCGGTACTGATGGTGTGGCTCGGCCCTGTTTGTATATCCTCCACATTATCGAAAATCAGAATGGTTGGATGCGTACTCAGGTAGCTGGTTATCAGGTATTGTAACTTCTGTTCGGGCGTTGTTTGGGGACTATTTACCCGTTCTTCCAACTGCTTTATCAGAAATTCACTGAGTCGGGTGGTCGTTTTCGCTTTTTCCAACAGCCGGTTCAGGATAACCGCTTCCTGAACTTCGCCAGTCCGAAACATCAAAATGTCGTGGCCGTGACGTCGACGGTACAAATCGGCAGCCGCTTCGGCAGTTGTGGTTTTGCCAAGTCCACCCAATCCATGCAGGCAAATGGCTTCACCCTCATCAAACCCCTTCCGTATTCGAATCAGAAGTCGCTTACGTCCAATAAATCCCTCACCAACGAGCCGGTTCCCGCCCAGAAATGCCAATGGCGGGTAGAACCGGTTTAGCGTATCGCTATCATAAGTACCCCGCCCCGCCAGGCTACCAACTACCTGATTCTGATAGAGTACTGGCGTAAACCATTCTGCCTGTGGTAGTAATTGAGGAGTAGTTTTTCGTTGTTCGACTACGTGTTCCCACAATGTTTGCCGGGCATCATGCATGGCCTTCGTCAGAGTGTCTCCATAGGCCAGTCGTTCATAAAGGGTTTCGGTAAACAATCTTGCTCCTTCATCTGTCACGGCAAAGCGCATGGCCAGCACGGCAGGCAATCCAACAGCGGCCATTTGTTCGGCAGTGCTTCCCTCCGAGCCTCCTACTGCCGTTTCGCAGGCACTTAATACAAGCAATTTTATAGATCCGAATCGCCGTAAGGCCTTGCCTAGTTCTTTTCCCGAAACAAGCTGCTCGTCGCCGTCTTCATTTTCCAGGTACAGCATTCCCTGCCTCACCGATTCCACATAGGCCCCATGCCCACTAATATGCACAATGTCGTGATGATGATTTTGAAGGGCACTTATAATCTCTTCAAGATGAGCACAGTCCAGAATTTCCATTACTAGCCGGGGCTGCTGACTACCTGTTGCCTCTAATCCACGAACAGCTTCAATGATTTTTTTCTGCTCTTTTTCAATTTCCAGCAGTTTACTCCGCTCAGCCAGGTTTTCGGGCAGAGCGGGAATAAATAACAACTTGAGTGGGGCTATACTGGCAGTTGGTCCCTGTTTGCTGAATCGCTCAATGCTGGTTTCGCGGGTACGAATTAGACCAAAATTATCACGAGGAAGCTCATCGCCAGGGCCAAGCTGCGGAAGTACCATCTCCCAGGGTAAGTTCTGAATTCGCTCATCTGGGGAGGCAATAATCAGCAGTAATTCATTTATTTTTCTGCGCTGTAATAATTCCAGAAAATCGCGACATACTTGCCCAATACCACCCGTAAAAAAGGTCTCGTACAACTGCTGGGCCAGACTGGTTTCGATGGCTTCAGGAGAAACGTTATTGCTGTCGTTCCGGCGCATAAGCTCGGAAGAACTGCGTCGAGTGCTCTGAAAAGCATCTACCTGTTCAAAAAACTGGTCAGGTATCGTCAACTTTACGATCTCACGCAACAGAGGTATTACTTCATCACTCTCTGTTTTCGCTGATAGCATCAACTCAAAATCTGAGGCATTTGCATTGATCTGGAGGAAGAGGAGGCTACACGCAAAATCGCGTTCAACTGTATAATACTTATTACCAATGTGGATATTACCGCCAGCCGTGAGAGAGCTGCCGTAAACTATATTCTCGTACATAAAAGCGCTGGCGGGAAGATTTAGTAGAAAGATATTAACTTTTCACTAAATAATTTAATGGCTTTATTATTTGCCAGGCCAGATTTTGCAATACAAGTACGCTGGGGAGAAAGACTTCTATAATTAGAATTTCCTACTTCACCTTCACAATCTCCCCGAAGTAGTTCATAAACAGCGTAAATTCCATTGTCTTTTTGCTTTCCGGCTCTAGCAGATGCATCGTTAAAGTGATGTACCGCTGCCCGTTGAAGGTCGGTTTATAGGTTACTTTCTCCAGAATAGACTGGTTGATCGCGTCATCACTTTTGGTAAAATACAGTAGATCATCTTTAAGCAACGTTCGCTTGAACAGCTGACTGCCCGATTTTTTCGTTGCCAGCACCGTAATGGTATTATTGAAGTAACAACCACTCCCTACTTGTGTCGAGCTGGTGTCCTGCTCTAAGGTTAGCGAGACTTTAATCGATTTACCTGACTCCTGATACACATCGGCTTTTCCCAGTTTATCCGCATCGGCAACCGATAGGCAATTTTTGGGTTTCGGCGTTGTTGCAGTCACAGAATCTGTAGTAATCGTTGTGGATTGACCGGTAGGCTCCTGTTTTTTTTCTGAATTTCCACCACAAGCCGTTAGCAGACCGAGACCAAAGAGAAGTAGAAAGGCGTTTTTCATAAAATAAAGGGGGCTTAACCACTCCGGCAGCCCGGCGCAAAGGTATCGCAAAGATTGCAAAGAACTATTGCTATACGGCCTTCGCGATACTTTTGCGCTCTCTGCGGTTAAAACAGCTCGTTCCAGACGACCTAAAATCCTCCGTTTTGTGTTGTATTCATGAGGCTGTCGGGTATTAGGTACGCCTGGTTCATCAACGTCTTGTATTACTACTAACTTATTTATGCAACTTCTTTACAGTTATTTACGGCGCTATTGGGGCCTGTTGGCACTTGCGCTGGTGTTGGCAGCTATCAACCAGATTTTCTCGCTGCTTGATCCGTACATCTTCCGAAAAATCATTGACCAGTACGTCGTTAAGCCCGGCGTGGATTCGCCCGGTGGCACTCTGCGACCGTTGGGGTTCTGGGGCTTCCTCAAAAATGGGGCAGGTCTCCTGATTTTGCAGGCGCTTGGTGTTGCTATGGTGAGCCGCATCGCCAAGAATTTTCAGGATTATTACGTCAACGTAATTACCCAACGGTTAGGGGCACGGCTCTACACCGATGGGCTGCGTCATTCGCTCGAACTCCCCTATCAGGTATTTGAAGATCAACGGTCGGGCGAAACGCTGGGCAAGCTACAGAAAGTGCGTTCCGACGTTGAGAAATTAATCCAATCGTTTGTGAATGTGCTGTTTACCTCAGTCGTGGGTATTGTGTTTGTGATGTGGTATGCGGCTACGGTCTATTGGCCCATTGCACCCGCTTACTTCCTGACGATTCCGTTGCTGGGTTTTGTCAGTTCGTTACTCAGCAAAAAAATCAAGACTGTACAGAAAACAATTGTTGCCGAAACAACTGCCCTGGCAGGTTCTACCACCGAAAGTTTACGGAATATCGAGTTAGTCAAAAGTCTCGGTCTGGCTCAACAGGAGACCGAACGACTAAATGGTACGACCGAAAAAATCCTGAAACTCGAACTCAAAAAAGTACGCTACATCCGGTCGCTGTCTTTCATTCAGGGCACGTTTGTGAATTTACTTCGCAATGCAATCATGCTGCTTATGCTGTTTCTGGTGGTGCAGGAACGAATTACAGTGGGTGAGTTTTTCTCTCTGTTTATTTACTCATTTGCCATTTTTGGACCCTTGCAGGAACTCGGAAACATCATCAACGTATATCGGGAAACGGAAGCCTCGCTGGCTAATTTCCAGCAGATTCTGGATACTCCGCGTGATGTTCAACCAACCCATCCGCAACCTGTTGAAACGCTCAAAACACTGGCTTTTGAGGATGTTCACTTCAAACACCTCACCGCCGACAAACCAGCGCTCGATGGTATTTCGTTCGATGCGAAATTGGGTGAAACGATTGCCTTTGTTGGGCCCAGTGGTTCAGGAAAAACAACCCTTGTCAAGTTGCTAGTTGGGTTATACAAACCGCTACGTGGGCAGATTTTGTACAATCATATTCCTGGCTATGAGGTCAATCTGGATGAGCTGCGGGAACAGATCGGTTTTGTTACGCAGGATACGCAGCTTTTTGCCGGGACTATCCGTGAAAACCTTCGCTTTGTGGCTCCCAATGCAACGGATGAAGAATGCCTGACGGCCTTGCATCAGGCAGCTGCCGATTCGCTATTGGCTCGTGCCCCACAAGGACTTGATACGGTCATTGGCGAAGGTGGCGTGAAAGTGTCTGGTGGCGAAAAACAACGACTGAGTATCGCTCGAGCCTTGCTCCGGAAACCAGCCTTGCTGGTCTTCGATGAAGCTACTTCAGCCCTCGATTCGCTTACTGAAGAAGAAATTGGCCGAACGGTTCGGGATCTGTCAGGTTCCCGCCAACACATTACCATTCTCATCGCCCATCGCCTGAGCACCATCCTGCACGCCGACCGAATTTTTGTGCTGGAGCAAGGCCATGTGGTTGAGCAAGGTGGCCATAATGAGCTATTAGCCCAGAAAGGATTGTACTACGCCATGTGGCGGCAACAAATCGGAGAACGCAAAGAATTAGTGGCTGTTTAAAACGAGATCAGGGGTTTCGCTTCAAGCGGGTGCAGCTTTCGTTGCTGTGTTTTTGCTCAGTAGCTTTTTTATTGAGCCGAAGCCAGCCGCAAAAACGGCTAGTGCTTTGGCAAACTAGATTCTAGGGGATTCTATAGATTCTCGGGGCCGCCCGCGCGGTTGGCCCTATTGTGCTGATAATCAAAGACGATAGAATCAAAAGAATCTATAGAAACTAAATTGGACGAGTACTAGAGAGAACTATCAAACGTATTGCTCCTCGTGTCACGGCGAGAAAGTGGAAGCCTTTGTCGACCGGAAATGGAAGCAGAGTAATATCAAGAGCGAGCTGATTACCAGCATTTCGGGAGGCTATCCCGCTTTGGGAATGCCAACCAGGAAAGCGACCCTGAGTGCCACCGAATATGAATCTGTGTGAGGTTGCTAACGTTTTTATCATGACATTCTACCAACAGCAAGTACTAAAATTTAAGAACGAACTCTACCCAAACGAGGCACTATGCCAGCAAGTTGTTCAGGCAAAACGACTAATGGATAGCGAATTAGACGGCAACCTAACGCTCGACGCTATTGCCCAGGAAGCCTCGTTCTCAAAATTCCACTTTATTCGTCTTTTCAAGAAGCTATACGGCCAGACTCCACACCAATACCTGACACTTGTTCGGATCGAAAAGGCGAAACGGCTCCTTCAAACAAACGACTGTATCAAAGACGTCTGTTTTGCCGTTGGTTTTGATAGTGCCAGCTCTTTTACGGGGCTTTTCAAAAAGATGACGGGGTCAACACCGAAAGCCTACAAAAACCGGCAAAACCTGCGTTCTTAGCTGGTGATTCACCACCTTACTATTTCCTCACTTTCGCTGGTACACCTAGAAAAATAGCAATTTTCGAGAAGTGCGTTTAGCAACCATTGTAGACCTTTGCCAGGATCATAAGCAAGGCAAACGCCCTTTGCCGATCAGAACTTAGTGTAGCTGAAGATATGAAACTTAAAGTAACAAGTTTATTAGTTGACGATCAGGAGAAAGCGCTCAAATTTTATACAGAAATACTAGGCTTCGTCAAGAAAACGGAGGTTCCTTTGGGTGACCATAAATGGCTAACTGTTGTCTCAAATGAAGAACGGGACGGCATTGAGATACTCCTTGAACCAATGGCCTTTGCGCCTGCCGCTGTTTATCAGAAAGCTTTATTTGACGCTGGCATTCCGCTGATGGCCTTTAACGTCGATAATATCCAGAGTGAGTACGAACGACTGGAAAAACTCGGGGTCGTTTTTAGTATGAAACCAACGACAATGGGCCCGGTAACGATTGCTGTATTTAATGATACCTGCGGCAATAATATTCAGCTCGTTCAGCTATAGGCGTCATTTCTTATTCATCTAATCTCGCCTTCTGTCGAAAATTAAAATGGGCCTCTAGTGCTCTTTCGGGGCTTTATAAATCTCCCAGGAGCAGCTTTCCAGAAACATTCGACCGCCAAGCGTTTGGGTGGTAGAGCCGTCTGAGATGGAAAGTGTGGCTTCTCCACCCACCGTTCCCCAAACCTGGCTTGGACTGGCAGAGGGGAAACAAACCAATGTTTTTGCCGTAGAAGGCACCATTTTGAGTCGAAACCTAAAGCTCTCGTGCTGAAACTGAATTTCCCCTCCCGTCAGCAATTTGGCATGATCGGGACTTGAGTAGGTACGGTTTTGAAGCGTATAATTCTTGCTAATCAATTGAAAGCCTGCACACAGAATCTGATCGCCCTTTTGTAGATAAATGTAGCTACCCGGACTACCAAAAATATTCCAGCCATCGCCCGCAAAGTGGTACCATGTCCAGCTCCCACCCTGGCGTTCTGGCATGTCGTTCAGTCGACCTTGTTCGTGATAAGCCTGACCGGTGAAGTGAGCCTGATAATCGTTCCAGGCAAGCGAGCCGGAAACAACGCCATTCGGAATCTGGGAAACGTAGCTAAAGCTTGGTGATCCCACAGGAGCCCCACTCAATACCGTACGCAATGGTCCTGGCATCAAGCCCGACGGGTAAGCCGCAAACGGAAGCTGAGTGGGGGTAATAAGAAACTCGCCTTTGATTTCCGGGAAATTTACCTGAATCGAGAATTGATTGTCATCCCTTCCCTGAACAGCCCGAATGACCAAGCGAGATGGAATTTCCAGCTGACTGGCCGAGGTTTTAATTGTCGACTGCGGAACAACGGTCGTAAACCGCTTTACAGCACCTTCCTGGGGCTTAAGCGCTATTGTAAATACAGCTTTTTTGTCGCTGGCTGATTCGGGTTTTTCCCACCAATGCTGGGGAATAAACGCCAGCGTAACCGAACTCCCATCCTGAAGAAAAAAATCGAAATACCACCATTGCAGCTGGACTTTAGCCCGCTGAAAGTTCCGGACCTGAAGCTTATGAAAACGTTCGGTATCCTGCCACTCCTGATAGCTAAGAAACTTATTGACAAGTCGTTTTGGGAGTAAATGTGCGCTAACTCGCTTCAGGAATGGGGCATTAGGTAGGCTAAAGGCGCCATCTTTTTGGGGCTTCAGCGCATATACTTTCTTGATTAATAGGTGCGGAAGTTCGCCATAGTAATGCGGTATTGATTCGTCATGATCCGCCACTTGCTCCCATTTTAAGCGAGGATCGGCGGCAGACACCTTAAGTTTCACTAAGAGCAAATCGGTCTGATTTCGATATAAGCCATTGGCCGTCAGCATTACCTGTTCTGGCGTTAAAAGAGAAATAAAGCCATCGGTAGCCAAAGCAGTAGGCCGGTAATGAGCATTTGCCGATTGAGCTGCCCAATCGGCCTTCTTAACCAGATAGTAAAGAGTTTCGGAAGCTATCGACACGCCGATCGGCAACGTACTCAGGAGCGCAATTAGCAGGAAACGGGGAACGATATTTTGTCGATACATAGACGGGGAACAAATGCACAAAAGTCTTACCAGAATCACCGGGCGTCGTTACCCTGACACAACTTACAGCGAAACGCCTGACATGTACCAAGCTCAAAAGTATGTCAATAAAGACATTTAATAACTCAAGTTATATGGTTAAAGGAAAAATAACAGATAGTGGGCTAATATGAAGCCACCACTTTGAGCAAAAAGCCGTTAGCCGTTACCGCATGAATGCGCCGAGGCCAGCGATCTACCAACCGACTAATGTCGGTTTCCACATGCCGCCGTGCCCGCTGGCGCAACCAGTTGGTACAATAATCGTTGTCTACTGAACACATCGCACAAGTCGTCGGTGTCAAAGTGGAGCATGGTCAATAGTTTGGGTTTGGTGACTCAAAACTATTCAAACCATGCCTTTTTATTCAATTCTGCTTATACCACACAACCTGGTTTAAATAGTATTTAAGTTTTACAAAAGCGGACAATATCGCTACCCAACGCAAGTAGTATCCTCGTAATAATGCTTTATCATGTTATAATGCCAATTTATGCCTCATGGTTAAGCCTGTCTATGTTAGTAGCCTGATTTGTGCCAGTCTTCTATGTTTGCTCAGCTTTAAAACAAACGTAAGAACAACGCTGGGGGAAGGCCCATCACCTGTAAAAACACCAGCCGAAGAACAGGCTACGTTTCAACTCGAACCAGGTTTGAGCATTCAACTGGTTGCTTCCGAGCCAATGATTCAGGACCCGGTGGTCATCAACTTTGATGAAGATGGTCGCCTTTGGGTGGTTGAGATGCGGGGGTTCATGCCCGATGTTAACGGCGATGGTGAGGATAAACCCGTTGGTCGTGTGTCGGTCCTCGAAGACACGAATGGCGACGGCCAGATGGACGTCAGTAAAGTGTATCTCGACAGTCTGGTTATGCCCCGTGCCCTTGCCTTTGTACCTGGCGGTGTGCTGGTTGCTGAAAATGGCGCTTTGTGGATGACCAAAGACCTCAACGGTGACTTGAAAGCCGATACCAAGACCGTTGTTGATGCTCAGTATGTAGGCAGCGGCCTGCCAGAGCATGCACCAAACGGACTATGGCGGGGGTTAGATAACTGGTATTACAACGCCAAATCACGCCTTCGGTATCGTCTGGTCGGCGGAAAATGGGAGCGCGATAGCACTGAGTTTCGTGGGCAATGGGGCATTAGTTACGACGACAAAGGCCGTCTGTACTACAACTACAACTGGTCGCAGCTTCACGCCGATTTGGTGGCTCCAAACTACTTATCCCGGAATAAAAATCATAAACCTACCACCGGTATCGATCATGGCCTAACCATCGACAGGCGAGTTTACCCAATCCGACCCAATCCAGCCGTAAACCGGGGTTATATCCCAGGAACGCTCGACAAAGAGGGTCATTTACTGGAATTTACGGCCGCCTGCTCACCCCTAGCCTATCGGGGAACAGCCTTACCTGCTGCCTATTATGGTAATGCGTTCGTTTGTGAACCCGCCGGGAATCTCATTAAACGCAATGTGGTAGAGGAAAAAGGGTTGCTGATTACGGCGCATGATCCTCATCCGGGCACCGAGTTCCTGGCTTCGACCGATGAACGTTTCCGTCCGGTTCACATGGCAACTGGTCCAGATGGCGCTCTGTATATTGCGGATATGTATCGCGGTCTTATCCAGCACAAAGCGTACGTGACGCCCTATTTGAAAGAGCAAACCCTTGCCCGCGAGCTGGATAAGCCCGTCAACCGGGGCCGTATCTGGCGTATTGTTCCGCAAAACTGGAAAGCACCCAAGGCGAAAAAGCTGTCCAGTGCCTCGTCAGATGAACTCGTGGCAGAATTGTCGAATGCCGATGGATGGCACCGAGATGTAGCCCAACATTTACTCATCGACCGGAACGACAAACGGGTTGGTCCGGCTTTGACAACGTTGGCCACGAAAGGGGGCCAACCGCTTGGGCGATTCCATGCTTTATGGACGCTGGACGGCTTGAAACTCAGCAATCCCAACCTATTGTCTGGGTTAGTAGCCGACCCGAACCCACTGGTTAGTTCAACGGCACTCCGGTTGCTGGAGCCATTTGCCAAAACGGATAAAACCATTCGGACTAAACTCGGCGAACAATTGTTGGCCAGATGGGAACAGGCGCCGATTGAGCAAATCCTCCAGATGACTTTTACGGCTGGCGTACTCGACCAACCTGCTGCTCAGTCATTACTCGCTACTATAGTCGGACGTTATGGAGAGTCGGCCTTGATTCGGGATGCAGCCATGAGTAGCCTTCAGAATCAGGAGTTTGCCTTTTTACAACGATTACTAAAATCACCCCAATGGCAAACGCACGAACCCGCCAAAGAAATTTTCATTGAGGTACTGACAACTGCCATTGTCAAAAAGCGAAACCCTGCTGAGTTAACTTCCCTACTGGCGCTTTTAGATGCACACAAAGAGCCGTTGAGCTGGCAGGAGAAGGCTGTACTGACCAGCATGTCGATTGCCGGAAGCAGTAAAATCAAACCTATTAAACTTGCTGCTGCCCCTAGCCTATTAGCCAAGTCCAGCCACAAAATCGATCCATCGCGTCTGGCTTCGCTGGAATCAATGTTTGAATGGCCCGGCCATGTTGCTGCCAAAAGCAGTTCCGCTAAAAAGAGCCTGCTGAACGATGAAGAGCAAAAGCTATTTGCATCGGGGCGACAATTGTATCTGAATACCTGCTCGGGCTGTCATGGTACCGATGGAGCCGGACTGCCTCGTTTTGGGCCTCCACTGGTTGGTTCGGATTGGGTGCTGGGCGACGAGAAACGATTAGCGCTCGTCCTGTTACACGGTATGGAAGGGCCTGTTGAAATTAATAAACGCGTTTACGATGCGCCCGACATACTCCCAGTTATGCCCGCCCACTCGACCCTGGATGACCAGTCAATTACCTCGATTCTGATGTATATCCGTAACGAATGGGGCAATAATGGGGGACCAATCGGCAAACGAACGGTGGGAATGACCCGCATTCTGGCCCAAGGTCGCGTAGTTCCCTGGACGGCCAAAGAGTTAAACAAATACATCCAGGAGACACAAGCCACAAGCCCTAAATAGATGTCAAAAGTGGTCAGGCGTAGTCAGGTATTGTCAAGTGCAGCCATGCCTTGTTCAAACCAGATATGACAACACTTGACAATTTTTGACCACCCTTGACAATACCTGACAACAAACTCCTACCCTAAACAACTCTTGACCTTTGCCCAAATGGATAGACGAGATTTCTTGCAACAAGCTGCAGCAGGTGCTATAGCTGTTTCTTTCCCTGCTGTTCCCGATTGGTTTGCCGACAAGCGGATGGGTATTGTTGTCCATTCGTACTGGAGCCGCTGGAACTCAAAAGTGGACAGTCAGAAATATCCGGCCTTTACCAACGCGATTCAACTGCTTGATCACTGCCACCAACTGGGGGCTGGTGGTGTGCAGGTGATTGTAGGTGGCTGGTCGTCCGATTTTGCCAAAAAGGTGCGCGATGTACGGGAGAAATACGGACTTTATCTGGAAGGCTCGATTGGATTGCCCAAGAAGGCAGATGAAGTCGCCAAATTTGAACAGGACGTCATCAACGCTCGGGAAGCGGGTGCGCAGGTGTTGCGAACCGTTTGCTCAACAGGTCGACGGTATGAAACCTATCATTCTCCCGCAGCTTTCGAAGAGTTGAAGAAAAACGCCTTGACCATGTTGCAATTGGCCGAACCTGTGCTACGCAAACATAAGGTCAAACTAGGTGTCGAAAATCACAAAGACTGGCGGGCTCCCGATTTAGTGAACCTCTTGAAACAGGTTAACAGCGAGTGGATTGGCGTCACCCTCGATTTTGGTAATAGCATGGCGTTATTGGAAGACCCGATGGAAGTAGTCGAAACCCTATCGCCTTATGTGTTCAGTACCCACGTGAAAGACATGGCGGTAGAGGAATATCCAGATGGATTTCTCTTATCGGAAGTACCAATGGGCAAGGGTATTTTAGACTTACCTAAGATGGTCGACCTCTGCCGAAAACATAATCCAACCGGAACATTTAGTCTGGAAATGATTACCCGCGACCCACTGGAAATTCCCTGCGTGACCAATGCGTACTGGGAAACAATGGGCTCGGTACCGGGCTCTGATCTGGCCCGAATGCTCCGAACGGTCCGGCACCATAAATACGCTGGCGGCTTACCTCGTGTATCGCAATTGAGTAACGATGAAAAACTGGCGCTCGAAGAAGCCAACATTGTAGCCTGCCTAAATTACAGCAAAGACAAATTAGGAATGAAATAAAGCAATCTCATGAGTAAAGAAATACTACCTGGAGTCAGTCAATTTAACTTAACTGGAAAAACGGCCATCATTACGGGCGGCTCAAAAGGTCTCGGTCTGGCTATGGCGGCCGGTCTTGCTTCGGCAGGAGCCAACCTCATGCTCGTCAACCGGAATGCCGAAGAAGGTGAACGTGCCGCTCAGGAACTGAGTCAGGATTATGGTATCAAAGCTATCTCCTTCAGCGCCGACATTTCTAACCCAGAACAAACAGAAGCGATGGCCCAAAAAGCGATCGACACGTTTGGGCAGATCGACATTCTGATCAATAGCGCTGGAATTAACATCCGAGGTCCAATCGACGAACTGACGCCCGCCGATTTTGCCAAGGTCATGGAGGTGAACGTAACGGGAACCTGGCTGTGCTGCAAGGCCGTAGTCCCGTTCATGAAAAAAGCGGGTCGGGGAAGCATCATCAATCTGGCGAGTACGCTTGGTTTGGTAGGCTTATCCAATCGCACCCCCTATACATCCAGCAAAGGGGCGGTAGTCCAGATGACCCGCGCGCTGGCGCTGGAAATGGCACCTTATAATATCAACGTCAATGCCATTTGCCCAGGCCCTTTTCTGACCGAAATGAACCTGCCCATTGCCGACACCGACGAAGGAAAGAAATTTGTAGTAGGCGCAACGGCCTTAGGTCGTTGGGGACATTTGCGGGAGATTCAGGGAGCCGCCATTTTCCTGGCCAGCGACGCCGGAAGCTACATGGTTGGTTCGATGCTCACCGTCGATGGTGGCTGGACTGCACGATAATTTATTGTTTCAAGTTCCAGGTTTCAAGTTCGCTGGGGGAAGTATTGTGCGTCAGCCAACTTGAAACCTGGAACTTGAAAGAACTACTTAACCTCCGAAACAATGGAACAGTTTACCGGAAAAAGCAAACCAACCCGAGTTCGGTATGGGATGTTAGCCCTCGTATTCGTCAATGTAGCGATTAGTTATCTGGATCGCACCAATATTGGTGTCGCTGCGTCAGCCCTTGGCAAAGACCTTAATCTGTCGAAAGTCGAGTTAGGCTACATTCTGTCCGCGTTTGGGTGGGCCTATGCGGCTTTGCAGATTCCGGGTGGGCTAATCGCCGACCGGTTTGGGCCTCGCATTTTATATGCTTTCTGTTTAATTACCTGGTCTATTGTAACCCTGGCCCATGTGCTTGTTCGAGGCATTGCCAGTCTATTCTTTCTCCGACTGGCCACAGGTACCCTCGAAGCACCTTCTTATCCGATCAACAATCGCGTGGTAACTCAATGGTTTCCGAATAACGAGCGAGCATCGGCCATTGCCATGTATGTATCTGGCCAATTTATCGGGCTCGCGTTTCTAAGTCCTATTCTGGCAATGGTTCAGGTATATGCAGGCTGGAGAGGGTTATTTATTGGCACGGGTCTGGTTGGTCTGATATGGGGTATTGTCTGGTATCTGTTCTATCGCGATCCACTCGATAGCGCCAATGTGAATAAAGCAGAACTGGATTATATTGAAGAAGGTGGCGGCTTATTACGAGGAAAAGAGCAAACAAAGGATCAGGCCAATATTTGGCACTGGTCGAATGTAAAACTGATTCTTTCGAGCCGGACGTTATGGGGGGTTTATATCGGTCAATTTTGTGTTAATGCCACACTCTGGTTTTTTCTTACCTGGTTCCCAACTTATTTAGTGGAGTATCGGCATTTGAGTTTTATAAAATCGGGCTATTTGGCTTCAATACCGTTTCTGGCGGCCTGTGCCGGTTTACTGTTATCGGGTTTCCTGTCCGATTGGCTCATCAGTCAGGGTAAATCGGCGAGTCTGGCCCGAAAAGCTCCTATTATCATTGGGTTTATTTTATCATTAAGCATTGTTGGCGCGAACTACACCGAAAATGACACATTGGTCATCTTCTTCCTATCCTTCGCCTTTTTCGGAATCGGCATGGCCCTGATTTCGTGGATATTTGTATCAGTTTTATCGCCTAAACACCTGATTGGTCTGACGAGTGGCGTATTCAATTTCATGGGCAATCTGGCCTCAATCGTGGTACCTATCTCAATTGGATACCTGATTCAAGGCGGAAGTTTTAAACCAGCTCTACTCTTTATCGGGACAATTGAATTTATCGGCGCTTGCTCGTACATCTTCCTCGTTGGTAAAATTGAGCGTATAGGTACGCCTACTCAGAGCGATATAAATGAGGGCAAGCTGGTATCATAAAGATATTAATACCCCTAAATCCTCTGAAGGGGATTTAGGGGTAAAAAGGCCGGTAATCGATCTTAACTTACCTTTATCCTCTTGCGCGTGAAGAAGGGACGGCTTAGGATGAACGAGACGAGCCAGAAAAACGTGGGCACTAAAAGCTGTTCATAATCAATCGAATAATCGACCGACATCAAATCGTTCACTGATGCATCGTAACGCGCTTTTAACGAGTCATTGGGCTTAAGCCTTTCAAAATCATCTTCACTAATAGGAATTACCCGCTCTTGCTGTTGGTAACGAATGGTTGCTTTGTAGGTATACTCACGCCAGCTTCTTGATGTTGAATTACGGTACTTGGCGTGTCGCTGTGTATCCAATACCTTAACGGTAACCTCCTGTCCATGAGCCTTTAGCTGTTGGTAATACTGAAAATACGTCCAGGTATCATACGAAAAGAAGACCGCAGCCATCAGTAGTTCCACAACAAGAATAAAGCGGGCTATATCCTGTAGAAATGTAAGTGGAATAAGCGTTACAACAAGCCCTGTGATCATGAAAAAAGAAGCCGTTGCCAGTATTATGCAGAATAGAAACAACTGATGCTCCCTACTGAAATCGCGTACGGTACTCCAGTCAATTAATCGGGATTTTCGCGCGGACTTATCAAACCGATTGTCGCTTTCTGGTTGCCGAAACGCACTATACGCTGGATGATACAATAACTTAACCCGGTCGCCAGAACCCACATAGCCCGAATCCATAACAAAGCGGGTGGTGTAGGTTTTACCCTGATAAGGAAAAGTTAGATATGCACTATTGCCGAATATATCCCGCCAGGACTGGTGCTTCCGACTGGTCTGCTCAACCATCACCGAAACGAGTTTACCTTCTTTCATAAACTTATTCTGAAGTCGTAACTCCTGATACTGCCCCCAGAATACCCAGGTCGCAATGACCAGAATAGTAGCCACGATCAACCCTATCAGGAAATTATAAACCTTACCTATTGACGAGAGAAGTGGTTTAAGCATGACTGGCTGGTGTCGATAGAGCACATACTACTAATCTCTAAAGGTAGTCGAATGAGAAATCTGATTGACACTACAGTATGTAAACGGTACTGTAAATACCTTAAGCAAAAGTTAAATCGTTCGGCAGGATTTAGTAATAATGCCACAAACGAAATACTCTCTGCGTACTAGATTATAGCGATTGTAGGTTAATGGTGGAACCTACATTTGGTGTGGATAGAACTTAAACGCTGGCTTTACTAAGGCCAGCGTTTTTTTATGGTAATTCCTTCAGGACTTACTTACCTATTTTAAAGTAGCCAGTACAAACGCCAAAAGATAAACTCAGTCAATTAAAAATCGCCATTCAATTGATTATGAGTTAGTTTATCTTATTTTAGCCACAAGTTAATATTCACACTTTCAAACCAACTCCAAGTAAATGAAACCTATTTTTTATGCACTTTTATTTTTTGCAAGCAGCTCACTTTTTGCGCAAAACAATTACATAGCAACCTCTCCTGTTTCAGCTACGCCCGGTATGGATAACACGATCGTAGGTCCTAGTGCCGGCAATACAACCATGACGGGAACTAATAATGTTATTTTGGGCTACTATGCTGGTTTAAAGAACACAACAGGTGATGGAAATGCTTTTTTAGGGTTTCAAGCAGGAGCCTTAAATACGATAGGTAGTAATAATACTATGGTAGGAAATACTGCCGGGAATGCAAATACAAATGGCAACTCCAACACGTTTGTGGGCAATGAGGCTGGTTATAATAATAAGGCATCTAACAACGTCTTTATTGGCAATCAGACAGGCCGTACTAATACATTCGGCGGTCTCAACGTCTTTATTGGTGGGCAGGCAGGATTTGCTAACACCATTGGCAACGCCAATACTTTCATTGGGTACTCTTCAGGTAGTACTAATACTACCGGCAACTCTAATACATTCATGGGAAATTCCGCTGGTATTTCAAATACAGTTGGCAGTTTCAATATTTTTATAGGCGAAGGTGCGGGCTCGTTAAACGAGACAGGTGCCAACAATGCCTTTTTGGGAGCTAATTCGGGTTCAAATAACACCTCGGGCGTTAATAATACCTTTCTTGGCTATTATGCAGGCGCGTCTAATTCTACGGCTAGTAATAACACTTTTTTAGGTACCCAGGCAGGCACGGCCAATCAAACTGGCACATTAAATACGTTTTTGGGTTATCGGGCAGGCTATTTCAATACACAGGGCACTTCCAACACCTTTTTAGGCACTGAAGCGGGTTGGACAAATAAGACTGCTGATCGTAATACATTTGTGGGCAACCAGGCTGGCTACACCAATCTCGACGGGACCAACAATACCTTCTTAGGTTACCACACCGGTTTAGCGAATACATCGGCGGGCTATAACACCTTTCTGGGTGGAGAAGCAGGTGCAGCCAACACAACGGGTGGGGCCAATACGTTCGTCGGCAATAGTGCAGGATTGGCTAACCAAATGGGGCCTAACAACACTTTTCTGGGCTATTTTGCCGGAAGAGCTAATACAAACGGAGCCAGCAATACATTTTTGGGGTATCGGGCAGGTTTTAATGCCACTACTGGCAGTAACAACATTATTATTGGGCCTTTTTCGGGTACGGCCATCACCACGAGCGATGACAATGTACTAATGGGTTATAACACTCAGGCAGGCGACGGAAGCGGGGGACATAATGTTATTATTGGGGGCGAAGCGGGCGGTGGGCTCTGGGCAGGCATCAGTAATACGCTGATTGGCCACCAAACCAATGCTGAGTCAACCAATTTGCATCATGCCACAGCGATTGGGGCTGGCGCGAAAGTAACAATTAGTAATGCCGTTGTATTAGGAAATCAGGCCAATGTTGGTATTGGTACATCAGCCCCAACAGCCCGTTTGGAAGTAGTCAGCGAATCACCTGATATGAGTGGGTTGCGGCTAACCAATCTGACAACTGCCAGCCGGCCTGCGCTGGCGACCGATCAGTTTTTAACCGTTAATGAACGCGGTGATGTAGTAAAAGCCAGATACCAGCTTCGTATCAATACGACGAACGAGTGGAGTGATCACGTCTTTACATCTACCTATCAATTACAACCACTAGCTGCTCTGGCGGCTTACATCAACTTAAATGGTCATTTACCGGGTGTGCCTTCTGCAGAACAGGTGGTACGAGAGGGCGTTGACCTGGTAAAAATGAATGCTAAATTGTTAGAGAAAGTAGAAGAATTAACGCTCTACAGCATTCAACAACAGAAAGAAATTGATGAGTTAAAACTGTTGGTCCGACAACTAGTGGAGAAAAAATAAATCAGTAGCTACGAGAAGCCCCTTTAGAAGAGGCTTCTCGTAGGATAAATTACTGTCCGAACAGGCCTAATACTGTTCCGAGAGCACCTATCAGGGCTATAATCAAGCCAATGAAAGCAGCGGTTCCCGTACCAGCAATCAACAGAATCAAACCCCCAATCAGCAGCACAATTCCACCAATTAAAATCACGGGATTAATAGTTGTATTGGTTATATGAGCGGGTGCCAACTGACGGTTTATCTTTTTATTGATTTTCTTCAGCATCAATCGCTCCATCAAACTCATTTTCTGAGAAGTGTTGGCCGTTTTAGGTGCCAGCGTTCCATGCGTTGACGTCAATAACGCTTTTACGCGACTCATTCGCGCTGTCAGTTTTTTGTTTGAGGCTAATTGGTTGTCATTTCGAACGTAGCCTTCCAGTTGCGTCATAGTCGTGGTAGCCTGGGCGAGCGCTTCGGTCTCGTTGGGTTCAGCGGCAAGCGTCGGCGTGGGCGCAGTTGCAGCTATCGTCTGAGTTTTAGCAGAAGGATCGACAGAAGAACGCTGGAAATAAGCAACGGGGCGGCTACACGACGAAAGAATAGCGGCTCCTACCAGAGCCACACACAGATGTTGAGTGAAAAACTTGATCATAAATTACAACTAGTTAGAAAAAATCTAGCCCCAATACCTGCCTGGCGCTAGTTTAGCTTCGGGTAAAGTTCTCTTTCTAGTTATGACGTAGGATTAAAGTAACGTTAAATCGCATCTCAATACATCATCTCAAAAAACGACTAAACCAATTGCTGGTTCAATCAGGAAGTGGCCAACAAAAAATGCTGCCCCTAAAAGAGTCAGCATTTCCGCTTCTATCCACACCATCCATTTGCCAAACAAACGGCAAACGGTAATCAAGAAATTAATATTCACTGCCCCGAAACTGACTACCAACTACGCAATTCAACTCAAATCAATTCCGGTTTTCCTTCTCGTCGGGTTTTAACCCGGTGCAAATTAAAAATAGTAAATCAGGCAACTACCTATAACATTAGAAGCACACAAACGATTAAGATAGCCAGAAGGGTCAGGGCGACTAAAATATAGTTCAAAATTACTGACTGATAACTCTGGGCATTCATAATAATGGACAAGTTAGCTGAGTACGGTTTATAGATTAGATACAAACGCTAGAAAAAGACACAAAATATTTATTAAAAGGCAGAATAGACCGCTGTGTGATTCGGAGAGATCTGCGCTACATATATAAACCAGATTCATATAGCCTATAAATAAAACTATATTTAGTTTAAATTTTCCTCATAATAGTATCTAATTGTTACCAATAAATAAATAAAACCAATATCATCAGCAATTGTTTAGCGCGAATCTAGTACCTTAAATTCCCGTATGCATAGCTAATAAAATTTATGGTTTCCCCCCCTAATGAACGTAAGCGATTAGAAGCATTACATAGATACCAAATTCTGGACACGCTACCCGACAAAGCATTCGATAGATTAACTGAATTAGCATCGTTGATTTGTGAAACCCCGATGTCGCTTGTAACCTTACTTGATAAGGAACGACAATGGTTCAAATCGCAAATCGGTTTCGATGGATCAGAAACCAGCCGGGACATTTCTTTTTGCCAACATGCTATTCTGAATACGACCATTCTTGAGATAGAAGATGCAACAACAGATAGTCGTTTTAAAGAAAATCCGTTAGTCACAGCGGAGCCGAACATTCGATTTTATGCAGGCTATCCGCTAACTGATCCAGATGGCTATGCCCTAGGTTCTTTGTGTGTATTGGATCAAACACCCAGAAAGCTCACCGCCAGTCAGCAGAAAGCATTGACAATACTGGGCGAAATGGCCACATCGCTCATTGTCGAACACCGCCAGAAACAGGAACTGGCTTATTTTGAAAATCTCTTTACACTATCCAACGATTTAATTTTTGTAGCTGGCATTGATGGATACCTCAAGAAAATAAATCCAGCCTTTCAGCAGCTACTGGGCTGGGACGAGCGCTATTTATTGTCAACCTCATTTTTCGAGTTAGTTCATCCCGACGATCGGCTGGCAACAGAACAGGAAATTAGTCAGTTAGCGGCAGGTAATACAGCCATCAACTTTACCCATCGCTTCCGATGCCAGAATGGTACCTACCGCTATCTGCAATGGGTGGCGACACCTGAATCGGCTACGGGCTATCTGTTTGCAGTGGCTCGGGATGTGACCGCCGAAAAACAAAAAGAGGTTAAACTCTATCAATCGGAGAACAGGTTCCGCTCATTCTTCGAAAACTCGCAGGGTCTTATGTGTATCCACGACCTGGAGGGTAAAATACTGAGTGTCAATGCCGCAGGGGCGCAAGCGCTGGGTTATGAACCCGAAGAACTAATCGGGCGTCGTTTGCAGAATATCGTTCCAGAAGAGCAGCATCCTGGTTTTGAGGTGTATTTAGAAACCATTCGTAAAACCGGCAAGGCTAGCGGGCTTATGCATACGTTGCATAAAGATGGCTCGCTACATATCTGGCTATTTGCGAATATTCTGGAGCATGAGTTAAACGGCGAAGCCTACGTTATTGGAAACGCCATCGACATTACCCGACGGCACCAGTTGGAAGTTGACCTGAAATGGACCAAACAAATGCTCGAGCAAACCAATAAGGTGGCTCAAATTGGAACCTGGGAAGCCGACTTTACAAAAGAAACCATGTATTGGTCGGCCGTTACCAAAGCCATTCATGAAGTCCCCGACGAGTTTGAGCCCATGCTCAACTCGGGTGAAACCTTCTTCCAGGGCAAAAATCATGAGCAAATTGTTGAAGCTGTTGACCGAGCCCTTGCCGAAGGTACTCCGTTTGACATAGAACTGCAGATTGTTACCGCAAACAATCGGGAAGTTTGGGTTCGTGTAGTAGGACAGCCGGAATGTGGCGAAGCAGGATGCACTCGTTTGTACGGTACGTTCCAGGATATTCACGAAAAGAAAGAAGCTGAGCAGGCATTGCTCAACGAAAAATTACGACTCGCAGCCTTCGTTGAGCATGCTCCGGCGGCCGTAGCCATGTTCGACCAGACAATGTCGTATCTGGCCGTTAGTAATCGGTGGCTGGAAGATTACAAACTCAAAACCAGTGTCATTGGCTTATCCCACTACGATGTATTCCCAACGCTATCTGATGACTGGAAGGCGACCTTCAGCCGATGTTTAAATGGAGCCATCGAGAAAAGTGATGAGTATGTCTGGCGTCCCAAATGGAGCGATCATGATCGTTATTTATGTTGGGAAATTAGGCCCTGGTACCAGTATGACGGTTCCATTGGGGGCATCATGATGTTAACCCAGGACATTACCGAATCTTATCTGCAACGCGAAGAACTGAAGAAGGCCAAACAACAGGCCGAGCAGGGCAGTGTTGCCAAATCGGAATTTCTGGCCAATATGAGCCATGAAATCCGAACTCCCTTGAATGGGGTCATTGGCTTTACGGATCTGCTGCTCAAAACCTCGCTCAACGAAACCCAGCACCAATACCTGTCCATTGTCGATCAATCGGCGAATGCCTTATTAAGCATTATCAATGATATCCTGGACTTTTCGAAAATTGAAGCGGGCAAACTGGAATTGGCCGTTGAGAAAGTAGATGTCTACGAAATCAGTAGTCAGGCGGCCGACATTATTACGTATCAGGCTCAGAATAAAGGGCTTGAAATGCTGCTCAATTTGCCAGCCGATTTGCCACGCTTCATTTACATTGATTCGGTACGTTTAAAGCAAATTCTGGTAAACCTGCTGGGCAACGCGGTCAAGTTCACGCAGAAAGGAGAAATAGAACTAAAAATCAAGCCATTAACGGACCCCACTCAGGAGTACGTCACGTTACGGTTTGAGGTACGCGATACCGGCATTGGTATAAAATCCGACATGCAGGAACGCATTTTTGATGCCTTCTCGCAGGAAGATGCTTCGACCACAAAAAAATACGGCGGAACCGGACTGGGCTTAACGATCTCGAATAAACTGCTCGGTCTGATGGGAAGCCGTCTGGAGCTAGTCAGCACACTGAACGAAGGCAGTTGTTTTTCGTTCGATGTTCGCCTGAAAACCGAAGTCGGTGAAGCAATTAATTGGCTGGATATAAACGAGATAAAGAACGTTCTGATTGTTGACGACAATGAAAACAACCGTCTGATTCTGCGCCAGATGTTTTTGCTGCGCCAGATCAGTGTCGATGAAGCCAGCAATGGTTTCGAAGCGCTACAGTTGTTGGCCAAACAGAAACAATACGATGTGATTCTGATGGATTATCACATGCCGTACATGGATGGCCTGGAAACCATTGAGAAAATCCGGGCGAATTTCTCGTCGCCAACTGAGCAACAGACAATTATCCTTCTTCATAGTTCTTCCGATGACGAACGCCTGATTAAAGCAAGTGAGTCATTGGCCATCAACCAGCGATTGGTAAAACCGGTTAAAATGACCGACTTGTTCCGGGCGCTATCACACCTGGGTCAGCAGACCAGCAAACACGCGTTTCAGGAAGCCCAGCAGTCTGCTCAGATTGCCCAACAGGCAGTTAAACTATTGCTGGTTGAAGATAATAAGATCAATCAGTTACTGGCTAAAACCTTTGTAAACAAGCTTATACCCAATGCGCAAATCATAGAAGCCATTAATGGGCAGGAAGCGGTAGACAATTACATAGAGCACCAACCCGACCTGATTCTGATGGATATCCAAATGCCCGTGATGAACGGATATGAAGCCACACAACGTATTCGAGCTTTAGAACAGGATCGGCATATCCCAATTATTGCGCTCACGGCTGGTACGGTAAAAGGCGAACGGGAAAAGTGCCTTGCCGCCGGTATGGATGATTTCATCACGAAACCTATCGTCGAAAAATCAATGGCTTCGCTCTTCCAGAAGTGGCTGGAAACGCAATCAACAGACATACCCGATACTATTGATGTCGACGATCCTGATACTCATTTCGACCCTCAACTCTTAAAAACTATATCGGGCGAAGACCTAGACCTTCTGGAGAAGCTCATAGAAGCTGCTGAAGATGAACTAACTAGTTCACTAGCCAATCTTTTACGTCAGGCAGAAATCCGAAATCTAGCGGGCTTGAAGTCGGCGGGCCATAAGCTGAACGGAACCGCACTCAGTGCTGGTATGCCGAATCTGGCTCAGCTGGCCTACAAACTGGAGCATTTAGAGCAATTTGAAGAAACCCATGTTCGTACTCTGCTGGAACGTACGCAATCGGAAATTAAGCTCGTCACATCGTTGATGAGCGATGTTTTAAAAGTGGTTTGAGTAGAAACCACGCTGTAAATTAAGGAATTACAGAAAAGCAATACGGTATGACCCCGACGGGGTCAGATGTCTATAGAAAAGAACCATATTATAAACATTTGACCCCATCGGGAGTACACCGTGTCCGTGTTCTCACAGACCAAGGATACCAAGAAATCACTAAACTTCCCGAATAAGGGGCTTGATTTGGGTGGCCATGTCGGGCGTAACCGTCACCTGATGCGCTTCCTGCGCATGTTGGGCAGCTAATTCTAACACTTCGGTTTCACTTTCGGCCTGGATCACACCGGGGCAGTCGAAACCAACGTCTTTGCAGTGTAATACTTTCATGATCGGAAGAATTTTGAGGGTGAAGTTTGAGTGGTTTTTAATTTGTCATTTGTAGGATAGACGAAAGTTATCAAACCTATAAAGCCCTAATGACAAGACACTACATTAGGTAGGGTTTACTTTAAAAACGGTGGAATTGGAGCTATAACTGGCTCAGAACACTACATCGGATAGGATTTATTTACGCCAAACCGTTTTTCGAAGGCCAATATAGCCCCCAACGGCATTCGTATATAAGGCCCCAAAATCAGCAGCAACAGAAGCGGTTAACGATAGGCCACCTAGCCATGATAACGGCATACCAATCTGTACAATAGAAGACAACTGCTTTGGTGAATCAGGAAAAGGCCCAAAATAAGTCCCCCGGTTTCGACTGTAGGATAACTTCGCCATCAAGCTCATTCGATGCGCCACCTTGGTTCGCAAACCAATGTGTGCCATCTGAAGACGGTTATTAATAACTGTTAACCCTGTAGCACTCTGGTATTCGGGTTTGACATCCTGTTTTAACGTAATAAAAGGCGTTCCCAGAATGCGGTTTTTATACGCCCAACCTTCCTGATATTGTCCATTATTAAAATAGTTGTCGTTTCCCGACAGCCCATTCCAGGGTTCAAATATTGCTCCGCTCTGGTTTATCGTAGTTAGGAACTCAATTAGAAAATCTTCGATCTGAAATCCAGATGAACCGGCTTGTAGCGGCTGGATTCGCAGGCCACTTAGCCCGTCAGGCGCATTCTTAAAAAACACGCCCGAGGCATCATCATAACTATGTTGATGATAAAGCATCAGGTTAATTGGTACAAGCCTCAATTCAACCCCAAAATCAATACTTCCAACATGATTGCCATATAAATTGACATAATCAAAAGATGTAATACGTGGATTATTTAAGCCATCTGTTCGAATAGCCAGAAATACATTAGGGAAATCACGTAATTGCCCAGGAAGCTGCCCATCTACTGCATAGTGGTAATCTAAATAATCAGAATGCCCTCCCCACTGCACGTTGTGATTAATTCCAGCATATAACCGCACCCGAGACGCCGGTTTTCCAACTCGGAATATGACCGATTTCTGGTGCAGAAACGAATGTTGCATGTAATCGGTATTGGCAAACCAACCGTGAGCTATAAAAGCATTAATGGCCAACCATTGCTTGCGCCCCAATGGAGCAAATCCTTTTGTCCCAAATTGAATTTTAGGAATTGGCAGCGCATTCCCCGACCAGGAGTAGGACCCCGATGTGAGTGTAGTGTCGACCAAACCAATAACCTCCTTTTGGCGACCTATACTGAATTGAATTTGCCGATGAGATAGCTTTATATAATATTCTGGGGCTATTAGCTGATTCTCTTTTCCGGCGTTGCCCACAGCCTCCGCACCATAGCTAACTATCCATGCACGACTTGGCAGCTTACGTGCCTTACTTCCTGCGGTATCTGTAAGTAAAACAGAACCCTTTACACCTGCCCGTAGTGTACCGATTGGCGCAGAATTCGGTACAATTCCAAATTGGTTAGCCCGCAGCCAGAAGGGCGTCCGGTCTACTGATGAAGCCATGCCGCCAGCTTCTACATAAAGCTGCTGAAGACTACCTGTTTGGGCTAAACTGGGCAAATAAAGACTACTGACCAGTATGGCAATTAAGGAGAGTTGTTTCATGTAGAGATGGCATCAGGATACGCTATTCTGCAGCTATATGTTAGAACATATTGAATCAATTTAAACACTAGCACTACCTCTAAGTATACCTTTTTAGCAACCGGTAAATTTGGCTTCCTATTGGCAATAAATCTTATATTGATTCGCGATCAATAGCTCAAACAGAACTAGCTCTACGCTATTCACTCCAAATGTTAAATAATTATAAATCAACCACTTATTAACATTTCTTAACAAGAGTAGCAGACTAGCAATGATGGTTCAGGGTGTAGTTTTGGCGGGTTCTTACACAAATACATATCGCTAAATCTCTACGTCTATGGTATCCTTTAAACGCCTGAACAATTGGGTTGGATGGCTCGTATTTGCCATTGCCTTTATCACCTACGCCCTAACCGTGGAACGAACGGCTAGTTTCTGGGACTGCGGTGAGTTCATTGCTTCTTCGTTCAAACTCCAGATTCCTCACCCGCCCGGTGCCCCCTTGTTTCTTCTACTGGGGCGAATTTTCTCGATGCTATCTTTTGGCGACCTGACTCGTGTAGCGTACTGGATCAACATGGGGTCTGTGCTAGCCAGCGCCTTCACGATTCTATTCTTATTCTGGACGATTACCCTGCTTACCCGAAAACTACTGGGCAACCGAGATACTAACCAATCCGATGAAGCCTATACCCTCACCGACAAGCTATTGATCCTTGGCACGGGAGCCGTTGGGGCGCTGGCGTACACATTCTCCGACACCTTCTGGTTTTCGGCTGTTGAAGCGGAGGTGTATGGCATGTCGTCCTTTTTTACCGCCATCGTTATTTGGGCCGCCTTCAAGTGGGAACGAATACAGGATGATGCCGCAGCCAACCGATGGTTAATTTTGACGGCTTACCTGATCGGTTTATCCATTGGGGTTCACCTGCTCAATCTGGTGATTATCCCCGCGCTTGCCCTTATTTACTACTTCAAAAAATACCCACAGCCCACCTTTTGGGGAGGCACGGCCGCGCTGGGAATTGGATTGGCCATACTTGGTATTATCAATGCGTCGATACCGGGTTTACCAGGCATGGCTTTTTTCGTGGAACGCCTGTTTGTCAATACGTTTGGGTTACCCTTCAATTCAGGAGTGATTTTCTTTACGCTGGCTTTACTAGGAGCCGTTGGGTACGGCATCGTCTGGTCTGCCCGCCAAAAACGTGTGACCCTGAACACCTCGTTACTCAGTCTGGCGTTTCTCTTGATTGGGTATGCCTCATACATGCAGGTTTTGGTACGAGCGAACTTCAACCCGCCCATTAACGAAAATAATCCCGATGATGTACTGAATTTCCGGTCTTACCAAAATCGGGAGCAGTATGGAAGCCGTTCGCTGTTGTTCGGTCCGATCTTTACAGCTCGACCAATCGATCAGAAAAAAGGGGCACCCATGTGGAAAAAACAGGGCGATAAATACGTCATTTACGATTACCAGCCCGACTATATCTATGCACCCGGCGATGAAATGCTTTTTCCCCGCATGTATAGTAGTTATTCCAATCATCCACAATTATACCGGCAGATGTTAGGGCTCGCCGAAGGGCAGAAACCAACGATGGGCGACAATCTTCGTTTTCTGTTTACCTACCAGCTCAACCATATGTGGTGGCGCTATCTGATGTGGAATTTTACGGGTCGGGAAAGCGACGAAGAAGGCGCGGGTTACCTCCTACCCTGGTCATCGGATCAGAACGTACCCGACTTGTTGAAAGCGAATAAAGCCCACGACAATTTCTACATGCTACCCTTTCTATTGGGGCTCTTCGGCATGGTATTTCAATACCGACGTCGCCGTCATGATTTTCTCATCATTGGTTTCCTGTTTCTGATTACAGGGATTGGTCTTCAGGTTTTCCTCAACTCTCCTCCTTCTGAACCGCGCGAACGTGATTATATATACGTTGGCTCGTATTACTTCTTTTCCATTTGGCTGGGATTAGGTGTGCTAGCGCTTGTTGAATTTCTACGCGTCTTTCTGGTCCGATTTAAATCGGTAACGTTCCGAAACGAATTCGTTATTGGTATGTGTTTGCTCGTGCCCGTTATGATGTGCGTTAAAAGCTGGGATAACCACAACCGTGATCATCGCTTTCATTCGGTCGATTTCGCGAAGAATATGCTCAATTCCTGTGCGCCGAATGCGATTCTGTTTACCGAAGGCGACAATGATACCTTCCCACTCTGGTACGTGCAGGAAGTTGAAAGTTTCCGACGCGATGTTCGAGTGTGTAATCTTAGCCTATTGGGTACGGAGTGGTACATTCAGCAAATGAAGCGCAAAACGTACGAGTCCGATGCCGTACCGATGTCGCTGGAATTTGATCAGTTTAATAAGGGCAAAAATGATATTATTCCCTTTTACGAGGTGGCTGGCGTAAAAAATGGAATCGATCTGAAACAGTATATTAACCTCGTTAAAACCAATAATCCGGCCATTCAGGTACCATTGACAACGGGTGATATGACGAATATCCTCCCCTCGTCGGTGTTGTTTTTGCCTATAGACAAGCAGGCCGTCGATCAGGCCAAGTTCGTTCCGGCTAATCTACGTCCACTTATGAAGGATACGTTGCAATGGACGCTTGGTAATAAAGACCTCTTCAAGCCCGATCTGGTTATGCTCGATATGATTGCTACCAATAATTGGCAACGTCCTATTTATTTTTCGAGTACACTGGCCAATGAGCATTATCTGAATCTGAAGAATTACATGCAGCTAGAAGGTTATACTTATCGGCTGATGCCAGTTGCAATACCAGGGGCTACAGATGGCTACGTCAACTCCGACATTATGTATGATAACATGATGAATAAGACGTTCTGGCGGGAGTTTGATAACCCCGCCGTTTATTACGACGACACCTACAAAGGGCCACCCGTTATTTCGGCAAGAATAGCTTTCTTCCGGCTGGCCGATCAATTAATTCGGGAAGGCAAATCCGACAAAGCCCGCAAGGTTCTTGACTATTCGCTGAAGGTGATGCCCGATAAGAGCATTCCATACGATCAAATATCATCCAATTATGTACGGTTCCTGTTTGCAGTAAACGACACAAAGAAAGCACTAACTATTGCCGACACCATGGCTACTCGTGCCGATCAGAACCTTGTGTACGCCAGAAGTAACCAGAGTCGTAGTCCAAATGCTGATTTATACATCCTCCAAACGATAGTGGAAGCCTGTAAAGAAGCAAACCAGCAAACGGCTGCCATGAAGTATGAAGCCATTTTCCAAAAGCACCTAACTATTTTTGGTTAATATAATTAACGTGAATAATGGAGGATTTACGAATAGAATTATACTAGTTTTTTGTCATCCCGACGCCAGGAGGGATCTTCGGCAACTGGTTATTTACCGAAGATCCCTCCTGGCGTCGGGATGACAAAACAACATTATAAATAACTGGTAATCAGTCAACAATTTCAGGATTTATCCATTATTCACGTTATAATTAGGCTCAGGAAAGCAGGTAAATTAAGTAAGCGGCCCTTTTTAGCCCCTCTCCTGTTTTCAGGGGAGGGGTTGGGGTGGGGTAAAAATCACTAAAAAACAAAACAGCAGCCCTACCAATTATGGTAGGGCTGCTTTCATAGGTTGGTAGTTGAAAAGCATTCTCCAAAGCATTCACCACACCCCTGAAGTAATGTACGCAGACAATTCTAAAATCGTTGCGTTACATCCAGGCATTTAGAGATCTTTAATCTACCCACCCTACCGTTTATTGTTAACTGACATTTTAAGTTGATTTTCCAGTCGCTGAATCCGCAGGTTCTGCTGGTTTATTTGCTCACTCTTATGCTGATCCGCTTTTTTCATATCAATCATATACAAGGTCAGCTCTTCCACTTTCTCCAGCAATTTAGCATTCATCTTTACCAGATCAACACCTTCGCGAACCACCTGCTCTGCCGATGGTACACCCGGCAAGTGCCCATATTCACCAATGTAAGTGGCTACGGAATCCAAGGATTTCAATACATAAGTAGGCTCGAAGACTTTATCGCTCCATTCTGTAACATTATTAATTCGTAGCTGATAACGGGCTTTCACCACATCCCCTTGTTCATTTACCGTCAGAAATTGATCGGTAGATTGGGAAGCTGGGCTACTGGCTGTCAGTTGAGTTAATCGAAAACCACTGGCATCGGGTGTTTCACTTACCACCTCCAGGCGGGCCATCGGCGTCGATGTACCAATGCCCACATTGGCATTATTACCCAGCACGATAGCATTGCTTACACCCACTTTTGCATCGGCCCCGATGGCCGTAGCGTGCGTTAAGTTCTGCGCCAAAACATCGGTTCCTGTACCTAAGAGTATATTGTGCGACCCTTTATCGAACTGCCCCGAATTATAGCCTAAATAGACATTATCGTTCCCATCCAGGTTTGAAGGCCCCGCGCCGTTCCCAACAATGGTGTTACGGCTTCCGGTGGTATTTCCCCGACCTGAGCCTACCCCCAGAAATGTATTTCCTTTTCCCGTAGTCGTTGCAAAACCCGACTGATAGCCAATGAATGTATTTGAATCGGCAACGGCATTATAACCCGATTGGAAACCCAAATACGTGCTTTTTTGCCCCGTCAGGTTCGTAAATCCAGCTTTGGAACCAAGCATCACATTGCCATCGCTATTCGTGTTGAAACCTGCACTATCGCCGATGATTACGTTTTTGTTGCCCGTTTGAATTTTACTGCCCGCCCGAAGGCCAACGGATATATTATTCGATCCTGTCGTATTTCGAAGTCCAGCTGAAATGCCTAAAAATGTATTACCAGAACCCGTAGTGTTAAAGGAACCTGTATTACCACCTACGAAGGCATTACTGGAGCCCGTAGTGTTCTCATAACCAGCCGAATTCCCAATAAACGTGTTGGTTGCACCTATTGTATTATTGTAGCCAGCATTGTTACCTATGAATGCATTTTGAGAACCCGTGGTCGTAGCCTGACCAGCATATGAACCGACAAAGGCATTAAAACTACCCGTTGTATTAGCCTGCCCGGCATTGGTACCAATTAGCGTATTTCCAGCACCCGTTGTGTTGTTGTAGCCTGCGTTGCTTCCTAAAAAAGTGCTGCCTCCACCCGTCGTATTTAAGTAACCGGCTGCGTTGCCAAGGAACGTGTTACCAGATCCGATAGTTGTATTAAAACCAGCATTATAACCCAAAAAGGTATTCTGAGAGCCCGTCGTGTTGTTATTGCCCGCCGAAAAGCCAACAAAGCTATTCTGTGTACCTGTTACGTTTAAGGTACCTGCACTGCTTCCTAAAAATGTATTGTTAGCCCCGGTGGTCGTTACCTGACCTGCCAAACTACCCACAAACGTATTTCCGGAGGCCGTTGAACTAGTATAACCAGCCCGGTAGCCTATGTATGCATTATTAGAACCAGCTGAGTTCGTATAACCGGCATCGCTCCCAATAAAGGTGTTGAAATAACCCGTATTATTCGTGTAACCCGAGTTGTTCCCAACAAAGACATTATTGTAGCCAATGGTATTTAGCCGCCCAGCGCCATTGCCGATGAAAGCATTAAAACTAGCCGTGGTCGTCGATAAACCCGATTCATATCCGATAAATGTATTTCGATTTCCGGTGGTTGCCGCCTGACCTGACATTGAGCCTAGAAACGTATTATAATTTCCTGTGATGCTATTCGTTCCCGACCGGTGACCCATAAATGTATTATCGATCCCTGTAGTATTATACCTACCAGCCCCATTACCAATAAACGTATTTTCATAGCCTCCTGTAGTAGATACTCCGCTTTGAAAGCCGTAAAACGAATTAAAATAGCCCGTTAACGTACCGTTCCCTGCAGTAGGACCAACGATCGTGTTATACGTACCCGGTGAATTCGCATTCGCAGAGGTAATAACGTAGTTCGTTTGTGCCAATACAAGGTTTGCGACGAAGCTAAGAAGCGCAGTTAGTACGGTTATTCGCATATAATAGAAGATAAAACTTACCGAGTATATATAGTTATAGATAAAAAAAGAGTTAATAAAACGGTGGTATATGTTACTCTCTTAAACTAATAGCAAACACCTAGCCAAATCTATATTTTGAACGTATACGAAGGATAAAAAATAGGCACAAATAAAAATAATCCTATTTTCCAATATCTAGATTTGTCTAAAAAATAGGCCAACTGTATATGAATCAGACAGAATAGATACAGATGACAGAAGAAAGATCAAGTAAAATTTAAGTTTTAAATCTTAGCAGAAAGACGTTAGGGGACCAGCCATTAACTATCCATGCACTTACCGTACGCTAATAATATTGCATACTCCAATACTTTGGTCAGATTCTTGCTAAGTATCGTTTTTAGGAATTCCGACGATACTACTAGAAAAAATCACATTATAGTCTATCCAAAAGGAGTCATGACTTTATATATCCACCGCTATAGACGTATCTATTTTATTCTAGTCTTTATGTCTTATGCTCAACGACACGTATGCTACGGCTTTAAATGCTGACTTTGTCCCTAATCCGGTAGCTCCAAATGAAACCTATGCAACAGCCTCAAATGGTGATTTTACCCTCAATCCGCCTGTAACTGTACAGACGATTGTGGCCAATCCCGAGTTGTTTACTCCAGCGGTAGAATGGAACTCAGCAGGGAAAGCCCGGATTGTCAACACGGTACAATTGACTACCCAAGGAGCAGAATCTGTTTATTACTTTATAGGTGGCATGACGGCAGTAACCAGTCTGCCAACTACGTATGACTTTAATCCAGGTGATAGTATATCAATCATCATGGCAATTGCTTACCTTCCAACCAGCCCATATAACTGGACCCGAAAAGCGTTCGTTCACATCGTTTTGGGCGCAGACCCTCCTCCTGTTTATCAGTCTACGCTTCCTTACCGCGTAACCCGACCAGCCTGGCTTTCTCCAACCGATATATGGGTGGCTCGTGGTATGAAAGATGCACCTACCCTGTCTCTGCCAGATAACCGGATATTTACCATTGTTCGGAAACGAACAGATATTACCTCCGACAGCATTGTTGCACTTCGGCGAGGAGGAGTACAGGCGGTAATGGACAGTAATCTCCCCAATACGCAACGAATTAGCTGGACACATAGTCAAGACCTTCAAACACCGGGTGCTCCTGGCCCGTATACGGGAAGCGATGGCTATGGTGGACAAAGCCTGAGTAATGACGATATAGTTAGAGCCAGCAACAGCATACCGTGTGCCTTGTTCGAGGCCAATGAGTTTCAGGAAGGTTCCTATGGAATGCCCAGTTATTCACCCCAGTATTTTCAATGGTATGCCGCCAGGCTACAAAAATACAGGAACCCTGACTTTAATCCTGCCGGGTTACCCTTTCGCGATTTTGGAACCTATGGCGGTGACGCCAACTACAACGGCGATCCCTGGAATTATCAGGTACCTGGTGGTGGTAATAAAATGCCTAACGATACCCTGTTTAAACAGAAAATAACCAGTGTCGATGGCGCTCGCCAAACGTGCAATTATTTTTTCCCCAATGCAGGGCTCGAAGCAATGGGAGTTGGTGCCATCATAAAACACTATGCCGATCAGCCTGACTATGCCAGTCGTTATTATAATAAAGCTTTTGCGGCAGAGGTAATGGCTAAAGGTATCAATGACACCCCTGCTGGCATTCCTCCATTTCAATTAATTTATCTGGATTGGGGCAAAGTAGAGGGACTTGGCAGCGAAAATGGCGCCCTACACAACGGCTACTTTTTCACCCGTTCGGTAAGCAATCTGGGTACTATTAAAACAGCTGTTCACCCTCAGGTTGATTATGACTGGCAGGTAGGCAATATCTTCGGCATTGGCTTTTGCCGTACCATTGGTTATATCATTTTTGATAATCGAAGCCAGTATGATCAATACGGCACCAATCCTAACGAAGTGAAGGCCAGAGACCCAAATGCGAATCCGTCAACCTGGCAATGGCTGCCGACAAGTGCCGGTACGCCCGCTCCTATAACTTCGGCTGGCTACCCTACCGAACCGTGCCGATGGCATGATGCAGGTTTCGAAGCAGCCTACTATTACTCGCAGTGTAGCCGAACGGAAGGGGCTCCCTGGCAATACTGTCGATATCAGTTTAAGGAATCCGGTGTTTGGGTTGAACCCCAAACCGATGGGACTACTATTCTGGAACATGCGTCAGCGTTCGACGGCCCTTATGCTACGCATCCGACAGCCCGGCGCGGGCGGCCCGATGCCATGTTTCGAATTAAAGATAATGCCGTGGACGTTTGGGCATTCGACCCTAGCCGTGGTAAAAACAGTTATGAAACCATTATCCTAAACCCGGTTCCTAATGTCCAGATAGAAGTGAATTTGCAGGGGAGCAAGTTGGCCCTGTTCAACACGGTTCAATTTTTCTTCTGACAAGCTCCCTATATAAAAAACATAAATCATTAACAACCATGGCATTAGGCACACAACTTATCCGAATTCGTCGTACTAGCGATGGGCAGGTGATTTACCTGGCGACGACTCTACGAAACACCGCCGACTATCCGCTAAATAGCGCAGGACAAGCAGCTTTCGAAGCGGCTGTCAGTGCAGGAAGTTTTACTTTAACAGTTGATAACGGCGCTATTATTCCGGCAGGAACAATACCACCACTAATAAAACCTGGCGCTGTGACTAGCCCGGCTTTCTCGCAAAAGATACAGGCTGAAGATGCAGCAGGAACAGGAGCATCATCGGGTCCTTCGGCCGATAACAATGTACGTGGCCCCTATACAACGAGCAGTGATTATCTGGTTTATACAGTAACGGGTATACCAACCACAGCGTCTAATTACACATTGATCGTACGTTATCAATCAGCTGCACAGGCATCAGGCATTGCCAGTCTCATCATCAATGGAGCGGCTCCAATTGACTTTCCGATAGAAGGAACTGACGGGGGAATGCGCACCTACACGGCAACCATTTCGCTAACGCCAGGAAATAATACGATTCGAGTTCAGGGTAAATCGGGTGCACCCTTTTTTCAGGATTATATTCTTGTTACGCGACCTGCTGGTTAGCCGTTATCGGCCGAACTGGCGAGTGATCATTGACCACTTGCCGTTGCCGCTATTGATGTACTGACCGCCCGTAAACGAGCCACCCGAATGCCTGAAAGCCGCTTGTGCTCCAACACATAATCGCTGATTGGATAGGGCGTAATGACTACCGCTCCCAGATCAGATGATGCATGCAGGAGGTGCATTCGTCCATCCGGTTGCCGAACGGCAAGACCTACATGCTTCATGTCTAAACCAGGACGGGCGGCTGTCAGCATAATGATGTCGCCTTCACGAAGTTGCGCTTCAGCCTGCCGAATGTTTTTCTTCGGAATAAACGAGAAAGCCTTTTGACTAATTGACGCTTCCGTTTGCGCTACCTGTTTGAAAACAGCAGGATCATTCAGGTGCGGGTATTTGTAAATTGAGGTGGTCATGTACGAAACCGGCTTAGCCACCGATAAGCTACCGGGCAACTCACGGGTTACATCGGTCACGAGCCCCTTACGCTCATTGTCGCCAAGCCAGTCTGAGAAATAATGTAAACGACTGGCATACCCATCAATACGACCATCCCGATAACGAAGTTTGGTCAGGTACTTGCGAAACGTTTGCTCAAAAACAAATTGATTTTGCTTATCTGGTGTGTCCTGATAAGCTAATGAAAGCGCCAGTACAGTCTCCAGATAGGTTGTACAATCAAACTCACGGACATTAACCACCAACTGTTCGGTTGGGTTTGCATCCAGTGTATGCGCAACATAGGGTCGGCCTATGAATTGCTTGCCAATATTAATGGTCGTTTCGGGGGCAGTTTTACCACCTATAAGAGTCAACGACTGTAGGTTTGTCGACAAAACAAGCTCCTGAGCATGGCTCGTTATGACTACCAGCAGTAGGCAAAATGTAGTAAACAGTCTTAGCATAGGTGGGTATTTGTTTTCAACCGTACACTATTGACTAAGTACGGCTTGAAAAGTAGCATGAATCTACGATTTAATTTCGAGTACATATACAGCCCTGGGTGGCAATAAAACAGGCACCCCAGCCAACCCAACACTTTCAATCTGCATATTGTTGAGGAATATATCACAGAACTGATAGGTACCGGTTGGGTCCAGCCCCATAGCACCAAAGGCCGAATTTGGTATTACAACCGTTGTTTCATAGGTCGAGAAATTCGAGAAATTACAGATAATCAGCAACTTTTGCCGCTCAGTATAGCGAAGGTAGCTATAGACCTGATGTGCATCGTAACCCGCACTTTGGCCCTGGTCATTGACGTACTGTAAGTCATAGAAATACCCATTTTGAATCGCATCAGACCCGCTGACCAGGTAGTTCAATTGTTGATAAAATAACCGCAGCCGGCGTTGATCATCGGTTAAACCACCTCCGTCGTACTGTCCGTGGTTGATATACCCCTGCCAGTCGGGCAACCCCCAATAGTCAAAGATGGTGGTCCGACCATCATCGCCACTGAAGCCTTCGGTTCCCTCTGCCCGCACGCCGATCTCCTGACCAAAATAGAGCAACATGGGTCCCGTATGCATGGTGGCCAACAGCGTCATTCCGGGCACTGCGGCCCAGGGATCGTTCGTGAAGAACCGGGACGCAATGCGCTGTTCATCATGGGTTTCCAGAAACCGAAGCATGTGTTGCGCAAAATCGCCGGACTCCTGTTGCCATACCCGAGTAAGGTCATAACAGGAACCATGATTTTCCATCAGCCGTCGAACGGCATCATACAGCCCGACTTTATCGTAAAGATAATCGAACCCACCCCCGAAAATAAACGAACGATATAAGCCGGGGTCGTAAATCTCGGCAATGAAAATCATCCGGGGATAACGCTGCTTAACCCGACTGATTGCCCACTGCCAGAATTCAACCGGTACCAAATGGGCCATATCGCATCGGAATCCATCAATGCCTTTATCCGCCCAGAACAGCAGAATATCGAGCATCTTATGCCAGGTAGTCGGCACAGGGTCAAACTGGGTCGTTCCGTCAAAAATGTTGTAGCCGTAGTTCAGTTTAACCGTTTCGTACCAGTCGTTGATATCAGGAGTTGCCGTAATCGAACCGCTGCCCGTCACTTTAGCCGGAAACTCATGCAACTTATTGACACTATCCTGTGGATATAAATGATCTTGCGGGCCAACAAAGGTTTGCCCAGGTAGATAATAAAAATTGTTCTGACTCGAGAAGGTAACGGTCGTATCATCATGCTGCCCAAGGTCCTCAACGCCCGCTGGTTTCACATCGGACTGGTACTGACGGGCCACATGGTTCGGCACAAAGTCGATAATAACTTTCAACCCATTGGCATGTGTACGTTGCACCAATGCCTCGAATTCGTCCATGCGATCGGGTACGCTTACGGCCAGATCGGGGTCAACATCGTAATAATCTTTAACCGCATAGGGCGAACCAGCTTTCCCCTTCACCACCGCCGGATCGTCGGGGCGGATACCACTGGCCGAGTAATCGGTTTGGGTAGCATGCTCAATAATGCCCGTAAACCAGATATGCGACGCCCCAAATTGCCGGATCGATTTTAGAGCCGCATCGTTGATGTCGTTAAATTTTCCAACACCATTTTCATCACGACTTCCGTTTGTCTGGTTCGTTGTATTCTGATTGCCAAACAGGCGCGTAAAAATCTGGTAAATAATCAGTTTGTCCATTACTGGAACAACAGACGGAGTATACATATAACGGGCAAAAGTCAGGTAGTGGGAACACGTCAGGTTCGTAACCACAAAACTATGGCCTTTTTCAACGAAAATCTTGGGTTATTTTTACGTTCTTGTTGCATTATTTTTAGTTCTTCGACTGCTACCTATGAAACGATCTATTTTTACGCTCCTAATCGCCCTATTCTCCCATTTTAGCGCATCGTATGCCCAGAATGCGCTGATCCAGCGGGTTAATCCGACCAACTGGTGGGTAGGGATGAAAAATCCGAATTTGCAATTGTTAGTATACGGTCCTAATGCCGGAACATTGGCCTATTCGCTTATTTATCCGGGCGTAAAACTGGTCAAAACACACACCGTCGAAAATCCCAACTATGCGTTTCTTGACCTCGTCATTGCCGCTACTGCCAAACCCGGCACCCTGAAACTGATCGGCAAACGGGGCAATCAGACGCTTACCCAATCCTTTGAGTTAAAGGCTCGCGACAACAGCCCGAAAGGCCAGGGCGTGACATCGGCCGATTTTATTTACCTGGCTATGCCCGACCGCTTTGCCAACGGCGATCCGAGCAACGATAAGTTTGCCGATATGGCCGATCCCAACGCCGACCGAAGTAACCCTTTCTACCGACATGGGGGCGATTTGGCTGGGGCAGCTCAACGGATCAATTACCTGAAAGACTTAGGCGTCACGGCCATCTGGTTTACGCCCGTCATTGAAAATAATCAGCCCCTTACGAATGAAGGTGGCGCAATGCGATCGGCTTATCATGGCTACGGTTTTACGGATCACTACGCAGTCGATCGGCGCTTTGGTGGCAACGAAGCTTATAAATCCTTTGTGAAAGAGGCTCATGCGGCTGGCCTGAAAGTGGTGCAGGATGCGGTGTACAACCATTGTGGCATCAACCACTGGTTTATTAAAGATATGCCCAGCAAAGATTGGCTGCACCAGTGGCCAACCTATACCAACACCTCCTACAAATACCAACCTATCACCGACCCTCACGGTGCCGAAAGTGACCGTAAAGTGACCCTCGATGGCTGGTTCGTACCGTTTCTGCCGGATCTAAATCAGAGCAACCCGTTCGTTGCTAACTTTCTGATCCAGCACGCGATTTGGTCCGTCGAGAACTTTGGCGTCGATGCCTGGCGTATTGACACCTACATGTATAACGATCAGCCCTTTATGAATCGCTGCAATCAGGCGCTGATGACCGAGTACCCAAAAATTCACATTTTCGGTGAATCGTGGGTCAATAATGTGGTAGATCAAGCATACTATACGCGCAACAAAATCGATTTTCCCTTCAAGTCAAATCAGCCGGGCGGACTCGATTTTGTACTCTATGCGTCAATGAACGATGCCCTGAAACAGAAATTCAGCTGGGATGATGGCGTGAATCGCTTTTATCAGGCACTTGCTCAGGATGCAGTTTACCAGGACCCTACTAAGCTGGTAACCTTTCTGGACAACCACGATACCGATCGTTACCTGTCGGTCATTGGGGAGGATTTCGAAAAGTATAAAATTGGCCTTACCTGGTTGCTGACCACACGCGGTATTCCATCGATGTACTACGGCACCGAAATTTTAATGAAGAATTTTAAAGACCCATCGGATGCCGAAGTCCGACGTGATTTCCCCGGTGGTTTCCCCGGCGATAAAGAGAATAAGTTTGAAACGGCCGGGCGTACCAACCGGGAAAACGAAGCCTTCCAGTTCGTGCGGAAGTTAGCTACCTACCGGCGAGACAATCCTGTAATGCACACGGGTAAGCTCATGCAGTTTCTACCGCAGGAAGGCACTTATGTCTATTTCCGATACGATGGGCGCAAAACCGTTATGGTTGCCACCAATACCAACGAAAAAGAAATTACGCTGAATACCGCTCGCTTTGGGGAGCGACTGAAGGGCTTTTCGTCGGGTAAAAACGTAGTAAGTGATCAGATACTCACCGATTTGTCCAATATATTACTACCAGCCAAAACGGCTCTTGTGTTAGAATTGAACTAATTGTTGACTAGTACTCGCCCAATTTAGTTTCTAGAGATTCCTGGGATTCTATTGCTCTGATAATCACCTTTGATTAAATCGAAAGAATCTATAGAATCCTCTAGAATCTATGTTGTCAAAGCACTAAGTTATTACTTCCAGACCGGTCTGGACCCAATTCTCAACGTATCTCATGACTCCATCAAGCTCATTTGGTCAGTCAAGTGACGATCGACTGCCATCGCCCGAGACTATACGGTTAGCTCTGGCTGCGTACGATGCATCACTGAACAGCATTATTTCGATGGTCGCCATTCGGGATCAGGAGCGAACTATTGTTGATTTTATGATCGAAACAGCGAACCCGATGACGGAACAGAGTTTGTCTATGCCTCCCAACGAACTAATTGGAAGACGCATGCTGGCCCTATTCCCCGCTGCGATTGAGTTAGGGATACTTACCTTGTTTGAACGCGTGGTCGAAACGGGTCAGGCGGTGCAACTCACGCAATATTACGCCGATGAGCATGTGCCCGAATCTTGGTTCGATTTATCGGCGGTTCGGTCCGAACCCGAGCAGGTAGTGGTAACGTTTCTGAATATTACTGCCAGTAAGCGGGTAGAATTGGAAATGAAACGCCAGGCCGAACTGCTTAAAACGGTGCTTGATCATACACAAACGGCCATTTCCCGACACGAAGCCATTCGGGATCAGACTGGGAAAATTATTGATTTCCAAGCCGTATTAGCCAATCGGCATTCTATTCGTATGTGGGGCGATCTGGCCGAAGCCATCCTGACCAAAAGCTTTTTCGAGGTCTCAACCGCCGATCAGCAACTCTATGATTTTCCGAAGTATGTACATGTCGTTGAAACGGGAGAACCCGACCTGACGGAATTTAACATTGGCGATCAATGGCTACTTCGGCTGACAGCCAAATCGGGCGATGGGGTGGTAATCTCGAATATCGACATCTCGGAAAATCGACGGTACCGACAACAGATCGAAGCGACGAATGTCGAATTAAAGCGGTCAAACGACAGCCTACAATCATTCGCTTACATTGCCAGTCATGATTTACAGGAGCCGCTTCGCAAAATAATTGCGTTTGGAGCCATGCTAAACGAACGCTACACAACCGTACTGGGCACAGAAGGCAGCGAAATGCTCGCTCGAATGCAGTCGGCAGCCGAACGGATGTCGGTCCTGATCCGGGATTTACTGGACTACTCCAAAATATCGTCGCAACGCGATTCGTTCCACTCCTTTTCGCTCACCAAACTGATTGAGGACATTCTGGAAGATCTCTGGCACCCCATTCAGGATACCAATGCCCAGATTCAAATCGGCACCGACGGCCCCTTACCTAACCTAATCGGCGACCGGCCTCAACTGCGGCAGCTATTTCAAAACTTGCTATCCAACGCACTGAAATTTCACCAAACCGACTCAGCAGGCGCTCCTATCCCACCGTTCATTCAGGTATCGGCCAAGCGGATCACAAGCGCCAAATTACCCGATACAATCAGGCAGGAGTTAAAAGCGAATCAGGCCTATTGGGCCATTAGCATTGCCGACAATGGGATTGGTTTTGAGCAGAAATATGCCGAACAGATTTTCCAGGTTTTCCAGCGATTGCACAGCCGCAAACAGTTTGGCGGAACTGGGATTGGGTTAGCCGTTGTCAAAAAAGTTATTGAACAACACGAAGGTGCGATTCAGGTAGACAGCGAGGCCGGAAAAGGCACAACGTTTACGGTTTACCTACCCGCCTGAGCTGGTTGGCATCGGTTACTTATAACCGATACCACCAGTATACCTCTTTGCGACTGTCATTCTCAATTTCCCGGTCTGGGATTTAGCTAGCTTGATCGGCAGCACCCTTTGACTGCTCTAGCTGGTAATCGTGGGTTGTCACTTTTTACGAGATGAGAAACAGCAAGCACGAACTGAAACAACTGCGACCTTTCCTATTGATTACAACGCTTTTAGCATTTTCAGGATCATGACTAAAACCCCTGTCTTATGGCCAAACTCTCCCTACTCTTCGTCTTGCTCCTAGTATTTGTCGGTTGTCAAAAAGAGACTGTTTCACCCGACGATGGCACGCTACCCGGCAGTTTTCGACTGGAAGCCGACCCACTCCGCTGCTCGCTTCCGACTACGCAACGACTGACCATTCAACAGACCAGTAATGGAACCTATCGCTTTGACTATGACCGTTTTGGACTAGGTTCGTATCAATTAGCGGGTGTAGTCGCCACAAAAAGCAGCGCAACCAAATACGACTTACTGGTCGATGATCAGGTGATTGGCCAATATGCATTTGAGGACTTACGCACGCTCAACGGCACTCAGAAACGATGGGTTCTGATGGTTAGTCACAAAGCCAGTCAAAGTGATGGTTTGGAATTTATGGGCGTAAAAGAATGACCTGGTCAAGCCAGCTTCTCCTCTGCTTCATATCCCCGATACCAGTCGACATGGCGAGTCAGATACATAATGCTACTGAGTATCAGCAACAGTCCTAGGCTTCCGAGCAGCAATGAATAATCTTCCAGCTGAAGCAACGAGTAGAAAAAACCATAGAGCAAGGCCAGAACAACACTAAACAGAACCGTCAGGCGAACGTTGCGGAATACATAGCGGACATAGGCTGTAATGAGTGACAGAATGATGACACTCCCGATCAAATACGCCCAGTCGAAGGAGATATGCTCGGAAAAAGACAATAGCAACAAATAAAACAGACAGATGGCAAACCCAACCAGCAGGTATTGGATCGGGTGAATACGTCGACGATCAAGAATTTCGATAAAGAAGAAAGCCACGAAAGTTAGCAAAACGAACATAATGCCGTACTTGGCAGAACGCATTGTTTTCTGATATTCATCGACGGGCAACAGGAGTTTCACGCCAAACGCGGGCAATTCATTCCCCTCATGAACTGATTTGTTCAGGAAATTACCAATACCCTGCTGAGGGAAATTCCGATTGAATTGCAGGACTTTCCAATTGGCCTGAAAACCTTGTGCCGTCACGGTTCGCTCATCGGGCAGGAATGAACCGATAAAACTTGGTGTTGTCCAGGGCGATTGCAGACGTACCCGCGTTTCTTTTCCCAATGGAAGAAAGCTCAGTTGGGTGCTCCCATTCAGGTTAATTGTCGATTCCACCTGGTATGTGTCGGCGTTGAGCTCCACCGGCACACTTACGCCCGACGCCAAAATATCGCTACTGGGAATACCCGGTTCGGCCTCCAGCACTTCTTTGTTCACATGAACCGTGATGGCATCCCGAATCCCTTTCATATCACTGACGCCCAATGATATAAATGCCTTATCCCATTGCATCGTCTCGGGTGCTAAGCCTAACGAAGCAACCGACGGCTTTTTGAACCGCGCCCGAATCGTAAGCTTTGTATTATAAAGCATGACCACAAAAATTCCTCGACTTCGTTGTTCGGGCTGGACTTTACCATCGAACTGGAGATCATCCGGCAGAAAATGAGCAAATTCGGTATGGCTCTCGGATTCGCCTTGCTCGTTTTTGGTGGTCACTTCATAGGGAACGGACAGGACTGGCCCGCCAATCAGTTGCTCGTCGCCCCATTTTTCGCTGACTTCTTTTACGGCCTGATCGCGCGTTGATTCACGTTCATGAATCAATGTACTTAACATACCTGTTGGAATCAGCAACACAAGTGTCAGGATACCAATTACGGCCAATTTCAACATCGTGGATGTACGAATCCAGCGATTAATGCGGTCGACTAGTGAAATAGATTCTTCGGAAGTGGAATCTTGATCCATTGATTATATATTTAAAAGTACTTTGTTAAACAAAGTAAATTAAAAGCAAATTGATTTCGCAATTTTTGGCGTAAGTTTTTTTCAAACCACCAATCAGTACCTGAATCGACTACTTTTGTCGTTTGCCAACCTGAAGCATTATGTCTATCAAAGCGTTCCTGTTCGACCTCGATGGGGTTATTGTCGACACGGCCATCTACCATTATCAAGCCTGGAAACGGCTTGCCAATGAACTCGGCTTCGACATTTCGGAAGAATTTAATGAACAACTCAAAGGCGTTAGCCGCATGGAATCGCTGGATTTGATTCTGGCGCATGGCGGATTAACCCTATCGGATGATAAAAAGAACGAACTGGCTACCCAGAAAAACCAGTGGTATCTCGAACTTGTCAGCCGCATGACCTCCGATGATATTCTGCCAGGAGTGCCTGCTTTCTTTGCCCAGGTTCGCCAAGCAGGTTTGCTTACAGCACTTGGTTCGGTGAGTAAAAACGCGCCCATGATTCTGGAACGAATTGGTATGTCCGATGCCTTTGATGCCATTATCGACGGCACAAAAATCAGCAAAGGCAAACCCGATCCAGAAGTGTTTACTAAAGGGGCCGCCGAATTGGGCGTTAGTCCAGCCGAATGCGTTGTGTTTGAAGATGCAGTAGCGGGTGTCGAAGCGGGTAAGCGAGGTGGTATGTTTGTCGTAGGACTTGGTTCGCCTGAAGTACTCACCCAGGCCGACCTGGTTGCTCCTTCACTGGAAACATTGACAGTAGAGCAGGTTTTGGAAAAAGCATCGGTATAAAGTAGGCTAGCCCAGACTCACATAGAAATCATCAGTACTGGAGAAAACCCAATAGTACCCGATGGATCATTCGCCATAACGGCCTGATCGAGTTGCGCAATCCAATCCTGACAAACCGGAGCATCCATTTTGCAGTGGTGGTCCAATTGGAGGCATAAGTTAGCAGAAGCTGGCTTTTTGCGAAAGGCCTAAAATAAATTACACATAGCCAAAACAACAGCGGCTAGTAACGCGTTATGTGAGTGTATTTCGCTCGAGATGGCAAAGTAGTGTTGAATTGCAGTAGAGTGTCCATCAACAGCGAGACAAAAGCCAGATGACTTCGATCGTCTGGCTTTCTTTTTGGGTAAAATCCCGAATTTTACCCAAAAACCACAGAACCATGACGACCTGGCCTGACAATCGCATTCAACGTTTACTTGGTATTGACTTGCCCATTCTATTGGCTCCGATGGCAGGAGCGGCCACCTCCGAAATGGCAATTGCTGTCGCCGAAGCCGGTGGACTCGGATCGCTTGCCTGCGCGTTGCTTACACCAGAACAGATACGTGCAGAAGTAGCGCATATCCGACAACATACAACGCGCCCAATCAACCTTAATTTTTTCTGCCATCAACCGCCCCAGTTCGATGTCGACCGCGAGAACAACTGGAAAAAACGGCTGGAACCCTATTATCATGAACTGAACATCGATCCGCAAGCCCCCACGCCTATTTCAAATCGTGCTCCATTCGATGCCGCCTTATGCAATCTGGTTGCTGAATTAAAACCAGAGGTGGTGAGTTTTCACTTTGGACTTCCCGATAAAAGCCTTCTTGCCCGCGTAAAGGCCACAGGCGCGCAAATTCTGTCCTCGGCCACCACTGTCGATGAAGCACGTTGGCTTGAGCAGGAAGGTTGCGATGCAATCATTGCGCAGGGTGCCGAAGCTGGCGGACATCGGGGCTTATTTCTTAGTCGGGATATCTCAACGCAGGCAGGTACGATGGCGCTTGTACCCCAGATAGTCGATGCTGTAAAGGTACCGGTTATTGCTGCGGGCGGGATTGCGGATGCCCGCGGTATTGTAGCAGCCTTTGCGCTTGGAGCCTCGGCAGTACAAATCGGCACGGCTTACCTATTCTGTCCAGAATCAACGATAGCGCCTGTTCATCGAGAAGCCTTACGAAGTGCCAAAGACAATACAACAGCGATCACTAATGTATTTACGGGACGTCCAGCCAGAAGTATTGTCAATCGTCTGGTTCGTGAAGTTGGCCCTATGTCCGATAGCGCACCTGAATTTCCGCTGGCTGGCGGAGCCCTTGTGCCCCTGCGTGCAAAAACAGAGCCAGTTGGGTCGGGCGATTTTATGTCGCTGTGGTCAGGTCAGGCAGCTGCTTTGGGCCGGGAATTGCCAGCCGGTGAATTAACTCGACAGTTAGCAGAAGAAACATTAGCGCGATTGGGCAGGTAAGCGAAACCGTTTGGAAAATTGCCACTATCTTTAGAAACTGCAAAAGAGTAGGAACCGACGACTTTTCGGTTTTCAAACCAGACTCATTTATCTCTCCTTTTTATTCCATGCGAGCCTATTCTTTCATTTTTCTAAGCCTGATGAGTGCTGGTTTTACGACTCAGGCCCAGACCTGGCAACCTGTAACTACCCAAAATTCGTGCTCCCCTCGTCACGAAAATGCAGCGGCTCTCATCGGCGACAGTCTGTATGCGGTGGGTGGTCGGGGAATCAAACCACTGGAAGCACTCAATCTCAAAACACTGGTTTGGCAAACACTGCCAACTCCCCCGCTCGAAATGAATCATTTCCAGGCCATTAATTATAACGGGGAGCTTTATGTGATGGGCGCGTTTCAGGGCAAATACCCCCACGAAACACCTATACCAAACATCTATATCTACAGTCCGAAGCAGGGTATCTGGCGCATGGGTCCCGAAATTCCCAAAGAACGTCTTCGGGGTTCGGCGGGCGTAGTCGTTTATAAAAACAAGATTTATATGGCTTGCGGCATCATCGACGGGCATTACGACGGGCACGTAGCCTGGCTGGATGAGTATGACCCCAAAACAAATACCTGGAAACGCTTGCCCGATGCACCCCGCACGCGCGATCATATCAGTGCGGCTGTTGTAGACGATAAACTCTATCTGGCAGGCGGTCGTAACTCCACAGCACGAATCAATAAAGTGCTGGAAACGACTATTGCCGAAGTCGATGTGTATGATTTCAAAACGGGCAAATGGACAACCCTGCCCACTACATCCAATATTCCAACACAACGGGCTGGTGGCACGGCCGTAACGCAAGGCGGTAAAGTCTGGATTATTGGTGGCGAAACGGTACAACTTCTGGCGCATAACGAAGCCGAAGCCCTCGACCCAAAAACGAATCAGTGGACCAAAGGACCGGCCCTGAAACAAGGGCGTCATGGCACACAGGCTGTTGTTTACAAAGACAAAATTTATATTGTTGCCGGGTCGGCCAATCACGGCGGAGGACCGGAATTGAATACGGTGGAAGTGATGAAATAAGTGATAACTGTTCCAGGTTCCAGGTTTTCGAAGCCACATGAAACCTGGAACACGAAACCCAAGACTTAAAGCATGAAAAAACTTATCCAAACGCTAATTCTTTGCCTGATAACCATCTCAACAATATTGGCCCAAAAAGCAGCTGACCGTCAGGAATGGGTTCAGCTTTTCAATGGGAAAGATCTCAAAAACTGGGACATCAAGATTGCGGGATTGCCCCTGAATGATAATTACAAAAACACCTTCCGCGTCGAGAACGGCATCCTGCGTATTGCTTACGATCAGTACAAAACGTTCGATGGCAAATATGGCCATATGTACTACAATAAGCCGTTTTCGTATTACCGGGTGCGGTTTACGTACCGATTTGTAGGGAACCAAACACCTGGTGGCGATACCTGGAATGTACGCAACAGTGGCGTCATGGTCCACTCGCAATCGGCGGCAAGTTGTTCCATTGGGCAAACGTTTCCGGTATCACTGGAAATCCAGTTGCTGGGCGGCTTGGGCAAAGGGCCACGCCACACAGGCAACTTGTGTACACCCGGTACCCAGGTCTACATGCATGGCAAACTCAACCCCGAACATTGCATCGACTCAGATTCCAAAACCTACGATGGTGATCAATGGGTAACGGCCGAAGCTATTGTACTGGGGGACTCTATTGTTCATCATATTGTAGAAGGCAACACGGTACTGACCTATGAGCGCCCCGAAGTCGGTGGTGGCTTTGTGAGTGAAGGCACGGACTGGAAAGCAGCACACATCGACAATGCCGATTACTGGATCAGCCGAGCGAATACGCCCCTTGGTGAAGGCTACATTGCCCTGCAGGCCGAAAGCCACGCCATTGACTTCAAGAAGGTAGAAGTGCTTGAACTAAAAGGGTGCACAGACCCTAAAGCACTGAATTATAAGTCCTATTACCTAAAATCGGACAACACCCAGTGCCGATATAAAAAACGTTAACTATTCTGTTGTTTCAGGTTTCATGTTCCAGGTCTGAAGCAATTTAAATCTGGAACATGAAACCTGAAACAACCAACCTCTGCATGAAGCGCGTAACTGCTATTGACGTAACACGTGGTCTGGTCATGGTAATTATGGCCCTGGACCATGTTCGTGACCTATTGCACCTGCCCGCAATGAGTCAGAATCCGACCGATTTAACGACAACAACACCGGCTATTTTCATGACTCGTTGGGTTACGCACTTATGCGCACCAACCTTCGTGTTTTTATCGGGAACGTCGGCGTATTTGTCACTCAGGAAACGAAACGATGCCGCAGCCCGACAGTTTTTACGCAAGCGTGGGTTGGTTTTACTCCTGCTCGAACTCACGATAATCAACTTTGCCTTCTGGTTCGACATTCATTTTCATTCCCTTATGCTACAGGTAATTTACGCCATCGGGAGTGGGTTAATCATTCTCTCCTTTATCGTGAAATTACCCGTCAAATGGATCGCTATTATTGGCTTCGTGATTGTATTTGGGCATAATATTCTCCAGATCGTGCCTACGTTTGCTAATCCAGCGGCTCGCCTGACTTGGGCCTTAATCTTTCGCAGCGACTTTTTTTCAATAAGCCCATCGTTTGCCTTACTAGTAGCCTATCCAATCGTTCCCTGGTTAGGCATTATGCTCGTTGGTTTTGCCTGCGGCTCGTTGATGGAACGGCCCGTCGAAGAACGTAAACCACTCCTATTACGCATCGGCCTGGGCGCTTTAGTGCTGTTTGTACTGCTCCGTTTCCTGAACCTCTACGGCGATCCCGCTCCCTGGTCCGCGCAGAAAGATGCCTTATTTACGTTTCTGTCCTTCATGAACGTAACCAAGTACCCGCCTTCGCTGCTGTATACACTCGTCACGATTGGCCTGATGCTAATCTTCTTATCAAGCGCCGATGGAGCCAATAATGGCTTCACGCGTTGGCTAACGGTTTACGGAAAAGTGCCCATGTTTTATTACATTTTGCATTGGTATCTGGTGCACATAGCCATGCTTATCATGAGTTTTCTACAAGGCTATACCTGGGCCGATATTCCTTCTGGCCCCCTAAACTTTGGCCGACCCGATGGCGCCGGCCTCTCGCTGGGGGGCGTGTATGCCGTATGGATCGGATTGGTTCTTTTGTTGTACCCTGCCTGTAAATGGTATAGCCGCTACAAAGCCAATCATCCCGAAATTGGCTGGTTACGGTATCTCTAATGAATTTATCTTCTGTTAAAACCACATTCCTATTATGTTAACTCGATTTGCGGGCCAAGTAGCGATTATTACAGGCGGTGCCGATGGTATTGGAAAAGCGATTGCCAACCGCATTGCTTCTGAAGGCGCTACCATTGCCCTGTTCGATATTAACCATGTCCAACTCAAACGTACCGTTGCCGAGTTGAGCAAGCAGGGATTTGCCGTAACAGGTCATGTGGTCGATATTTCGCAGGAGAGTTCGGTTGAAAAGGCAATTCAGGCAGTCGCAGAAGCGTCAGGTCGTTTAGATATTATTGTGAACTCAGCGGGTATTGTAGGACCAACCAGCACCAAAATCACCGACTATTCAGTAGCCGACTACGATCGGGTTTACCATACCAATCTGCGGGGAGCTTTTCTGATGACCAAGTATGGCATTAAGGTCATGGAAAGCCGAAACTATGGGCGCATTCTCCATCTGGCTTCCATTGCGGGGAAAGAAGGTAACCCCTTTATGACGGGCTACTCGTCCATGAAAGCAGGAGTTATTGGCTTGGTCAAAGGAATCGGGAAAGAATACGCCGAAACTGGCATTACGGTCAATGGATTGGCTCCTGCGGTCATCAAAACGGCCTTAAACAACGATACTGACCCTGAACAACTGGCCTATATGACGGCCAAAATACCCATGAAACGCTTGGGTACGGTAGAAGAAGTAGCGGCTATGGCTGCCTGGATTGTATCGGAAGAAGCCAGTTTCACTACAGGTTTCATCTTTGATTTATCGGGCGGACGAGCTACTTATTGATTGACGAAATCAGCTGCCAGAGCAACAGCCGATGGGCAACTATAACTAGATTAGTTAAACAGAGTCTTCTGCTCAAAAACCGAAACGCGTCACTCGCGCTCCTGAAAGTGGCATTCCGCCGGTTTCTTTTTTGCAGTTTATGACTAGTAACTAGTTTTGTTTATAAACCTAACGTGCTATGTCCTATCGTCTAACGACTTCGCAAAAATGGCAACTCGCCCTGAGCGTGTTCGTTATTTACTGGCCCATTCGACTGTACGTCAATGGGGCTACGCTAGATTGGTTGTTCTCACCACGAAATATTCCGTTTTGGGTACTCGAAATATGCCTGATCATTTTGTTTCTATATGCCTGGCTTACTGTAACCGAATGGCTACAGCAACGATTCGTTAGTCGTTTTGGGGATGGATTCCTGATTGAATTCAAAATCCCAGCTCAGGTTGCCACCTTAGTGATTGCCAGCGCCTTGGCTGTTCTGTTCAATATTGGTTTTGGGATGCTTTGGAAGGGTCTGGATACTGTTTTAGAACAACAGTTTGGGTTCTACCGCGAACAGGAAGCTCGTTTTCAACGTCCGCCTGGGCCACCCCGTACCGAAGAAGATAGACGTAGAGGCCGTGAACAACGTCGGCGCGTGAACAACGGGTTGACTGTGATGTCGATGTTATCGGCCTTCTATCTGGCCGCGAACCGACGGGCCAATCGACGGCTGGAGGAAATTCAGGTACGCGCCGAACGGCTGGAAAAAGAGAATGTGCAGGCCCAGTTTGCTGCGCTAAAAAGCCAGGTAAATCCGCATTTTCTGTTCAATAGCCTCAGTATCTTGTCGTCGTTAGTACATGCTGATGCCGAATTGTCCGAAAAATTCATTGACCAGTTATCGAGGGCATATCGCTATATTCTTGAACAGAAAGACAACGAGCGGGTTCTCCTTAAAACAGAGTTGGAGTTTATTCAGGCTTACCGCTTCTTGCTCAATATCCGCTTCGAGAACAAATTTGATGTCATTATTAATGTGCCCGAGGCTGATCTAACGCGCTATAGTATCGCCCCGCTAACGTTGCAACTACTCGTAGAGAATGCGGTGAAACACAACCGAATGTCTGTCAAAGAGCCTTTGAAAGTGCATATTCAGCTTGAAGGCGATTGTTTAGTTGTCAGAAATAACCTACAGCCTCGTCCACAATCGGAAACATCGACTGGTGTAGGTCTGCAAAATATTATTACCCGTTACGCCATGCTTACTGAGGAATCGGTTTGGGTGGGTGAGAGCGATGGTAGTTTTGTTGTTAAGATTCCTCTATTACTTAATGAGCGCATGAATGAAGTAGTGAATGAACGAGCTAACGTGCTGATAAATAAAGTATAAACAGGCTCATTTTCATTTATTTATTCGCTCAGTAACTGATCAAAAATGAACGTAGTCATCATCGAAGACGAAAACCTAACCGCCAAACGACTCGAAAGTCTGCTTCATAAATACGATTCGGGTATTAACGTGCTAGCCCGACTTCCATCGGTAGCCGAAGCGGTGGCGTGGTTTAGCGAATCAACAGACCCCATCGACCTGATTTTTATGGACATCCACCTCGAAGATGACCTGGGATTCCGCATTTTTGAGCAAACACAAGTGGCTACGCCGGTTATTTTCACGACAGCCTATGACGAATACATGATTCAGGCGTTTAAGGTCAATAGCATCGATTACCTGCTGAAACCTATCAATTATGATGAGTTGGTTGCCGCTATCGAAAAGTTTAAAGCGCTGAAAAAACAATTTGGGCAGAATACGTCTTCCTCACACGACATTGAAACGTTACTCAACCTGATTGGCAAATCGAAGCATACCGATTACAAAGATCGGTTTATGATTACGGTTGGCACGAAAATCAGGAGCATTGAAACCAGCGAAGTAGCCTATTTCTATCTGGAAGAAAAAGTAGTGTTTTTAGTCACGAAAGATGGCCTGACACTACCCGTTGATTACAGTCTGGACAAACTGACCCAGTTGCTGAATCCTCGGCAGTTTTTCCGAATCAGTCGTCAGTTTCTGGTTTCACTCCCCGCTATCCAGACGATTCACACGTTTTCGGCGGGTAAACTTAAGCTCGACTTAAACCCCAAATCTCGTCAGGAGGTCTTCGTTAGTGGCGACCGCATGACTGAGTTCAAGGAGTGGCTGGGCAAATAAACACAAAGAGACGCTCAGACTCCCGATTTACATTGAGTCCAATAAACAGACAACCCCGCCAGATTAGCTAGCGGGGTTGTCTGTTTATTGGACTGTACGATTTACCTGACTTTTCGAATGACGACAGGTACGCACTTTGGTGCAGGACACTCACATTCAGCCGGACTCAGAACGACCGTTACATCGGAGAAGCAAGTACCATTGGCACTGTACAATCGAATCGTATAGGACTGCGCACTAGCGGGGTTTGCCAAATTTGCAAAAGACACCACACCTCCGCTTACTACCTGATTACTAGGCGCACCATAAGCAGGCCCGGCGTAGGTGGTTCCGAGCGAAATATCAGCCCGTTCCGCATTCTGCAACGTCGTGAAGTCAATATGCGCATTGTTATTTGCCGCTGCCCCTGTACAAGTAGCTGCGACTACTGTTGGAGCCACACTGTAAGTTGGCGCTGAATTCACAACGACGGTTGTTGCTATGGCAGCGGTACAGCCTGTTAGAAACGTACAGGTGGCCGAGTACGTCGTGGTGATTAGCGGTGTAATCGTTAGAGACGCCGTATTATCACCCGTAGCCCAGTTGAGTGTACCGCCAGCGCAACCATTAACCGTTAAGGTAGCCGTTCCTCCCGCACACAAGGTAACCGAGTTAATGGTGAGTTGTGGTGCAGGATTAACGGTTACAGTCGTACTCGCAACAGCGCTACAACCCACTGAGCTATTTACCGTCACCGAATAAGGTCCGCTGGCAGTTACAGAAATCGTCGCAGTCGTCGCACCTGTTGACCACAGGTAGCCACTCCCTCCGCCTGCGGTGAGTGTTGTGCTTTCCCCCTGGCATATCGTTGAATTAGTAACCGCGATTGTCGCCGTCACCGATGGGTTCACCGTCACCGTACCCGTGGCCACCGCTGAACAACCAAAGCCCGAGGTCACCGTCACTGAATAAGGATTCGATCCGTTCACCGTGGGCGCCACTACTAAGGTGCCCGAGGTGTTGTTGGTCACCGTGGTGCCATCAAAGAAACGATAACTAGACCCGCCACCCGCTACTAACGTGCCGCTGGTGCCGTTACAGATGGTAATACTGGACAAGGTCGCTGTCACCGATGGGTTCACTGTCACCGTACCCGTGGCCACCGCTGAACAACCGAAGCCTGAGGTCACTGTCACCGAGTAGGGATTATCGCCGTTCACCGTGGGTGCTACCACTAAGGTACCCGAGGTGTTGTTGGTTACCGTAGTGCCATCGAAGAAGCGGTAGTTTGTTCCCCCTTCGGCGGTCAGTGTACCGCTGGTGCCGTTACAGATGGTGATGCTGGAGAGCGTGGCCGTTACCGATGGGTTCACCGTCACCGTACCCGTGGCCACCGCTGAACAACCGAAGCCCGAGGTCACCGTCACCGAATAAGGATTCGACCCATTCACTGTAGGCGCCACCACTAAAGTTCCTGAGGTATTGTTGGTCACTGTGGTGCCATCAAAGAAGCGGTACGAACTGCCGCCACCCGCTACTAACGTGCCGCTGGTGCCGTTACAAATCGTGATGCTGGACAGCGTGGCCGTCACCGATGGGTTCACTGTCACCGTACCCGTGGCCACCGCCGAACAACCGAAGCCCGAGGTCACTGTCACCGAGTAGGGATTATCGCCGTTCACCGTGGGTGCTACCACTAAGGTACCCGAGGTGTTGTTGGTTACCGTAGTGCCATCAAAGAAACGGTACGAACTACCGCCACCTGCCACCAACGTACCGCTGGTGCCGTTACAAATCGTGATGCTGGACAAGGTCGCTGTTACTGATGGATTGACCGTAACGGTAGTAGAGGTTACACCGGGACAGGTTCCATAAGCGCTTGGCGTACACGTTACCGAGTAAATGGTTGTTGCGGTTGGGGATACCAAAATACTTGCTGTTGTGGCGCTTGATGCATTTGCGCTCCATAATAAAGTTCCTCCTGTGCAGCCTGCAACCGTTAAGCTTGTGCTTTGTCCCTGACAAATAGCTGGGTTTGTAGGCGTAATAGCCAGCGTTGGAACCAGCCCATCCTCGACAACAATTGGGCAACATCCATTAGCCGGGCAACTTACATTCGCTGTGGTTGTAAATGTATAACTACCCGATTGTACAATTGTAAAACTGTTTCCTGTGGCTACGGGTGTTGACCCTCCATTTCTGAACCATTGGACATTGGTATATTGAGCCGGTAAACTAGCAACATAATTTTCCCCAGCACATAGCTTGATGGGGACAGTTACACAAGACCTTCCCGCATTATTCGCTACACTGTTCTCTGTATCAGTCGTTGCAACATATGCCGTATTATATAAGACTCCTTCGGCACGCGTGGTTGTCGTCACCGTCAGATTCGTTGTCGCCCCTGCGGTTAATGTGCCTAGATTCCAAACTAAAATCCGGGTATCTCCATAAGTCGTTGTGGTTGCAGCTGGCGATGACGATACATAAGCCAAACCAGCGTCCAGCGTATCCCGCACTTGTACATTGGTAGCCGCTCCACTCCCGCTATTCGTTACCTGAATCGTGAAGGTCGCATTATTACCTAACGTCGTTTGCGATACATCTGTGGTTTTAGCCACAATTAAATCAGGGTTTCCGGCCACGAAACCAATATCATACGAGTTATCGGCGGTGTTGGTATTGTTGGTCGTCAGAAAAACAACCGCATTCCCACCAACCAGTTGAGCATCACTATCTACCTCTGGGTTGCTCCCCTGATGGTAACTGGTCAATTTCAGACCTGAAGGAAAATCGCCGGGAGCGATCCTGACTTCGTAAGCCGTATTGGGCAATAATCCCGTTGTGAACGAATATTGACCACTACTATTGGTGGTAGTTTGCCCACGCTGTATCCCACTCTGATAGAGCCGAACAATTACGTTAGCAATACCCGGTTCTCCGGTATCCTGAATACCATTTCGGTTATAATCCAGGAATACAAAATCACCAATTCCCAAAAGTTTCGGAGCCGACTCCTTGTTAGGAGCTTCTGCCCGTACCAACTGCGCTATCAGCAATAAGCCAATAACCCAACCATGTCTCAACATCCTAAGTGACAGAGGCATAATCATTTGTAGTTTTTTTTTCATCAATTCAAGCGGTAAGATGTGAATCAAAAAAGGCACATATCCATAAATTCGAAATCGCTAATTCATATTAAGGGGCAATCGTAACGATGACACAAGACGGTGATGGGCACTGACAATTCACAGGATCAAGTCGGGCACCAACATCGACAAAACAACTCCCCGATCCGCTAAACAACCGAATAGTATATGTCTGGCTGGAAGCTGGATTAGGCAGGCTACTAAAGCTAACCGCACTACTAGTCACTATTTTATTACTTGCAGCTCCGTATGCTGGCCCTGAATAGGTTGCTCCTAAGGAGATATCGGCACGCTCGGTATTCTGTAATGTAGTAAAGTCAATATGGGCCGAGTTCGTAGCCGTCACTCCATTGCAGGTAGCTGCGGTAACGGTCGGTATGCTTGTAAATGTGGGAGTAGGACGTATCGTTACAGTCGCTGAAACTGAAGCGGAACAACCCGAAGTGTTCGTACACGTAGCGGAATAGGTTGTTGTGACCACTGGAGCGACGACAATAGACGTAGTATTGTCGCCTGTTGACCAAAGCAAAGTCCCACCCGTACAGCCCCCTACGGATAAGGTGGTCGATGAACCGGCACAGATTGAAACTGAATTTAAGGTCAAGACTGGTGTAGGCGGTTGAGCATTCACCGTCACTGAAGTAGCCGCTGAGGTACAACCGCTACTATTGCGAACCGTCACAGCGTAGGTGCCTGCTACCACACCCGTGAACACGCCCGTTGTATTCGTATAGGTTGTGCCATTAATACTATACGTCAACCCGGTACCGATGGGTGCCGTAATGGTAATGGTACCCGTGGAGGTCAGACAGTTGGGCTGAGCCGTCACACTCACGGTTGGGGCGGCAGGCGTGGACGGTTGTGCATTTACTGTAACTGAGGTAGCAGTAGAAATACAACCAAGACCATTTCGATCGGTCACTGCATATACACCCGGAGCCACGCCGGTAAACACACCCGTCGTATTGGTGTAAGTCGATCCGTCAATGCTATAAGAAAACCCGAGACCGGTCGGAGCCGTGATGGTAATGGTGCCGGTGGCCGTCAGACAGTTGGGTTGTGATGTCACGCTTGCCGTTGGAGCCGCTGAGGCTAGTAAGGCGCCATTTACGGTTGCGGTAGTAGCTGAGGACGTACACCCACTACTATTGCGGACCGTCACCGAGTACGTTCCAGGTGCAACGCCAGAAAAGGTTGTAGACGAAACATAGTTTACGCCGTCTATACTATACGTCAATCCTGTACCTGTGGGCGCCGTGATAGTGATTGTTCCAGTTGGTTGCGTACACGTTGGCTGGGTTACATTCACCGTTGGCGCTGCCGGTGTCGCAGGTTGCGCAGTTATCGTTACCGACGTAGCGGAAGACGTACACCCACTATTTGTATTGCGGACGGTAACAGTATAGGTACCTGCCGCCACACCTGTGAACACACCTGTTGTATTGGTGTAAGTCGTACCGTTGATACTATACGTTAAACCCGTTCCTGTAGGGGCTGTAACAGTAATGGTACCCGTGGCAAGCGTACAACTGGGCTGTATTAAACTAACCGTGGGGGTAGCTGGTGTAGCCGTATTGCTGACCACGGTTGTAGTAGCTACTGCTGTACAACCACTGGGCGTCGTTACCAAAACCGTATAGGTTCCCGGCTGCGTAACAACCGCTGTACTGGTCGAACCCGTTTGACTTAGACCTGGCCCGGTAAATGCATACGAAGTTGGGGCAGTGCTGCTGGTTGCTGTTAACGTAACGCTGGTTACTGTACAGGTTAGTGTTCCTGAATTAGTTAGGGTAACTGTAGGTGGAGCGTCGACGGTTACCGATGTAACGGCAGTGCTCGTACAGGCCGTGTTTGAATTGAGCGAATTGGTAGTTGTAACGCTAAAATTATATACGCCAGCTGCCAGTCCACTAACCGTAGCCGTGTTTGTGGTGCTTGTAGAGCCAATAATGCCATTCGGCCCTCTGAATGTATAATTCGTTACGCCTGAAGCACTTGTACCGGGCGTAGCCGTCAGGCTAATCGTACTACCCACACAAACCAGCGAAGCATTAGCCGTTAAAAGTGGTTGAAGAACTCGAAACGTAACCGACGTTATGGCCTGATTACCAATATTATCCTGCGCATAGAACGACGTAACCGATGTTCCCTCGGTAGTAGGATTAAAACTAAAGGCAGAGGTTACCGTATTTGAACCCGTGACAGGCGAGAATGTAGCCCCCGATGGCAAACCTACCCCCTGAAGCGTGATGGTATTACTGGTTGGATCAGTATCGGTTGCCCGAACATTAAAATTAATTGGACAACCTACATACGTCTGTATAGTCGAATTATTTGCGGGCGTAATGCCCCCATACACAAAAACGGGCGGATCGCTGGCAGCAACGATTTTAATAATAAAGTCAACAATGACAAACGACTTGCCATCTGATATTTTTATGATCGCATTGTATAACTGCCCAACTGCTTTCGGCGACCGCGTGTCGAATGTGGCTACACCACTGGATGAAATGGAAAAATTGGTTGGCTGAGTAAACGTATACGATGTTGCGCCCAGATCAGCGGCAGTTGCCAGACTGAACGTAAGCGGATTGCCATCTGGATCTGTAGCGGGCACTGTAAACGTAGCCGCAGACTGATTAAACGGTAGATTGACAATTGGCGGTAAGGTCGATGCTGGTGGCAGGTTGGCATTGGCAGCACCGACGTTAACCAACGAGTTGATTCGATAACGGCCATCGCCATTATTCTGCAACGTACTAAGCCGTGCGCTTGCCTCAATAAAGGCGGTAAAGTTTCCTGTTGTTGAGTATGCCTTTGTTAATATAGCTTCAGCATAAAAATAATCATCTGCTGTATTAACCGAAGTTACCGTAAAATTGAACGCTGTAGTCGTCGTGCCATCGCCATAGGTAAAGGCGGCACTTCCGTTGGCATTGGCATTACTAACGGTAGAACCAACGGTTGGTGTGGGAGAGAAATTACTATAACTCAGCCGGAACCCCATGGTGAGCTTAAACTCAATAGTTCGGCCTGTTGCATCAGACGGTAATTGTCGCCAGCTAAGGTTGCCATATCTAAAGTGCGTTGCATTAGCCGCAGGTATATGTACGAGCTGCCCAAGGAGACAGAACAATATACATAGCCAAACTCGTTTTAAATAGCTTGGCAACGCCATAAATGAGCTATAAACCTGCACCATACACAAACGTCAAGTAAACCAATACCTTCTGGTTAAAATCTGTTATAGAAGCTATCCCCTTATCTACAATATTATGTTTGAACTATTTGCGAAATCGTTAAACACAATAGCCAATTCTATGCCAGAGTTGAACATTTTAACATGTAATAGAATGTTCAGACATGCGATCAACTATAACTCCCTAATAATCAAAAGGAAGCAAAAAACATTATGAGCGAAAGGCCAAGGTTTGGGAAATTGGCTCTCTACATTCAGAGCAGGAGAACACATATTTATAGTTAGAAAGCCGTCTGCTCCTGCATCCTTGTCGGCTAGCAGATCGGCTGTTTTGTTTTAATAAGGAGCCATGACAAATAAGATCGAACAGGAAACCGTACCTTTGTCGTATGGAGAATACCGACAAGCCTCGCCGACAGCGCGGCCAACGTACTGATAGTAAACTGACTGTCGCAGAGCCGATTCAGCTAATGGCGTTTCTAATTGCCCAGTTACCTCATAAGAATCGGAACAACATCAAATCGTTGCTGAGTAACAAGCAAATTCTCGTTGATGGTAAAGTGTTCACGCAGTTTAATCATCCGCTGAGAGCCGGGCAAATTGTGACTGTAGCCGCTAATCGTGCCCCTCAAACCACGCAGTACCGTGGTCTGACCATTCTATACGAAGACCCAAGTATTATTGTCATTAACAAACAGGCCGGGCTGCTCTCGATGGCAACGAACAAAGAGCGGGACCGTACTGCCTATGGCATTTTGAGTGATTACCTTAAGAAAGAGAATCCCAAAAACAAAATCTTCATCATCCACCGGCTCGATCGCGAGACGTCGGGTGTTATGATGTTTGCCAAAAGCGAGAAAGTTCAGAAGTTGATGCAGGAGTCCTGGAATGCGACGACTAAACAGCGGACTTACGTAGCTTTGGTGGAAGGCGTACCAGAACCACCAACTGGCACAGTTACCTCCTTCCTGCGCGAAAGTAAAGCGCTGATCGTTTATTCGAGTCAGAATCCCGATAACGGACAGCTAGCCATCACGAATTACAAGGTTTTAAAATCCAATCAAGCGTATTCGTTGCTGGAACTAGAGCTGGAAACCGGGCGCAAAAATCAGATTCGGGTGCATATGCAGGACATTGGCCACCCTATTGTGGGCGATGCCAAGTATGGAGCATCTACCGATCCTATTGGCCGACTGGGGTTACATGCCGAAGTACTAGCCTTTGAACACCCGATAACGGGCGAGGCTATGCGTTTCGATGCCCCCATACCCCGAGCTTTTGTGAATATGATGAAAGAACGGACTGAGGAGTAGTCAGAAATAATCAAGAGTGGTCAGGTATTGTCAAGGACTGTCTATCGACACCTGACAATACCTGACCACTCTTGACTATTCATGACCTTTACTTCACAATTCGGTATTTCAGAAGTACCCAAATCGCTTCAATACCATCCAGCCATGAGATTTTTTTTCCCTCAGCAATAGAGCGAGGGTAATAACTAATTGGTAACTCTTTGATACGGATGCCTCGCTTTGCTACTTTGGCGGTCACTTCGGGACAAAATTCAAAACGCGTACATTCAAGCGGAATAGATCGTAGGAAGTTGGCATCGAATACTTTATAGCAGGTCGGTTCGTCGGTGAGTCGTTGGTTGAAGAGAATATTGGTTAGCAACGTAACGACCTGACCACCAATATAGAAACTGTAATAGGAATGTCGGTTTTCGGGCTTCAGAAATCGGGACCCATAAATTACCTTCTCTTTACCATCAACAATCGGCTGGATCAATGCCGGATAATCCATTGGTTCATATTCCAGATCTGCATCCTGAACAATGGCAATATCACCCGTCATATGCTGAATAGCCGTGCGAATAGCGGCTCCTTTACCCTGATTATGCTCGTGAAAGATAACCTGAATGTTCGGTACAGATCGGTATGTGTTCAAACGTTCACGCGTACCATCCGTAGAGCCATCGTCAACAATAATAATTTCTTTCGCTAATGGAACAGCCTGAACTTTTTCGAGGAGTGTATCAATATTATTAATCTCGTTGTAAGCAGGAATCAAAACAGATAGCAGCATAAAGCAAATATAAGCGAAAACGATGGGTTTACTTTCTTCGCCAGTAGGGTAGCGGGAAACGGGGGTCTTCAACTCGCACAAAGTCTTTTTGCAGACCAGCGCGTAATTGCCCGATGGCGTGAACGTTAGCCGGGTTATTGAGCGCCGTGCTATCGTCTATCACACTCGATCGGTTGCCAAAAATGACAAATTTCAGACTGGTATCAGCCAGTGCCTTCCCATAGGTGTCGGGATGCGACTCCAGATAATGCGTTGCCTGCATTTCAGTAAAAATAAACGGTACATTCGGCTCCCGATCTGATAGATAATATAAAGGCATAGCCATATCGAAGATCAGCACATGCCCATTTGGCCCTGCTTTCTCCCGAATAAATGCGCCAGCCGCTTCTTCATCCTGATAGTCTCTGATCGTCACCAATCGTTTGACGGTATTCGGGCGATAAAGCAACAAGCTCACCAATAAAAGTAAACCCATACCACCAACACCCACGAGGGCTTGCCAGTATGAAACCTGCTGACGACGAGCTTCATAGTGCGCCAGCCATTGATCGGCCATGAAGCCCAGGTGTAGGACAAAAAATACAGAAGCCTGAAAAAAGTAATGACTTGCCTGTGTTTTCAACATCGTAACACAGGCAAAACCCGCTAACAGCAAAGCCAGCCACAAGGCCGGAGTCTTTTGATAGATTTCCCGATAAGGCTGCTGAAAAACGAGGATAAATGAGACCAGCAAAAGCAGAAGAAGCCAGCTTAACTTAATTAAAAACTTGACCAGAAACAGCGTATGGGACGGATACCCACCAAACGGATAAACATACGTCCACTCCAGGTGAGCCTCTAAGCGATTGGTGGCGAAAAAATAGAGCATCGACAGAAGCAATGGCAAAGCAAAACCAGCCAGCACTAACATGCCACGGCCAACCATTTGCCAGAAGTTTATCCGTCCTGTTAAACACAGCAGGAGTATAAACGCCCCAAATCCTACCAGATAAAATGCCGCTACGCTTTTGAAGCACATAGCCAGGCCAAGCAAAATACCCGCACTGAGCCATCGCCAATTCTGTCTGCCATTATTTTTGACGGCTATAGTAAAGGCATTCAGGCCAAAAATAGCGACCCAACTTTCTGGCTCCAGGAAATTCATTTCCATAAAGCAACAGCAGGCAGCCGTTAGTATCACGGTAAATAAAGCGGTTCGTTCGCCAAACATGCGTGCAGCACGCCAGGCAGATACCAGCACGCCGGTTGCCAGTAGTGTAATCAATGCCGACACACTCAGGTGATTATAGCCTCCTAACAGGTTCAGCAATACACTAGTGGAGGAATACAGCAGGTATGATTTCGACGGAATGAAGTCGTACAAATGATAGCCTTCGTTGAGCGTTCGAGCAATAATTAAGTACTCATACGCATCGTATCCGTAACCAGAATTATAAGCAAAAAGAAAAAAAATAGGGCAGAAAATAGCCAGGAATACTAAAAATCGCGTCATAAAACCGCCTACTGCGTTGAATCAAATTACGGATCAATCGACAAATGTACTGGTTTACTAACAAGGCACCACGCTCACGAAAGCCTTTTTATAGACCGTTCGCTCAGTTCTTAGATACATAATCCGCACGGATTTATTTTTCAACAGGCTTGACAGGATTAGCCAAATGAGGTAGCAAGGGGTAAAAAACTATCTTATTAATCCTGTCAAGCCTGCCGAAAAAAATAGTCACAAACGTTTTCACCAATTAGATGTTGTGTTAGGCAATCGACGGAGCTATTTCTTCGCGAGGCTATTTTTTACATTCAACACCCAAAAACGGGCATTCCGCCAGATTGATTTCGCAGACTAGGTATGCTACCGCACCTTTGATGCGTCAATTTCTAATCGTATGAAAACGCTATTACTCTCTTTACTCATCGTTAGCGCAACTACCTCATTTGCTCAGGTAACTGTTCCCGGCAGCACAACAGCACCTGCCAGCGCTACACCGAGTAGCACTCCAGCAACCCAACCAGCCGTTCCGGATCCGTTTGAAACCAAAACGCCCGCGACCACGGCTCCCGATACATTTACCGCTCCTGCCGACTCGAAACCGAGCCTCATCAATTCGCCAGCCCCAACGGGCGTACAACCGCAATCGGCCCCTACCTCATCTGAGGCAGATGCTGTCGCTCGTGGTAATGGTAAAATTAGCGGTACACTAATAGATTCTACAACAAGCAAACCTGTCGAATTCGCTACAATTGCGCTCTTAAACATCAGCACCAATAAACCCATTGATGGTACAACCGCCGATGCAAAGGGGCAATTTACCATTGGCCGTATATCACCTGGAAAGTATCGCCTTCTGTACACATTTATTGGCTACAAAGACAAACGAAGCGCACTCATTACTATCGATAAAGGCAGCTCAATTACGTTGGGGGCGATTAAAATCGCGCCCGATGTTCGGACACTAAGCGAAGTGAACGTGGTTGGTCAGGCCGCTATGATCGAGGAAAAAGTGGACCGGATGGTTTACAATGCCGATAAGGACCTTGCTGCCAAAGGGGGCGATGCGGGTGATATTCTACGTAAAGTGCCGATGCTGTCAGTCGATCTCGACGGGAATGTGAGTCTGCGTGGAAGCAGTAACGTGACGGTGTTAATCAATAACAAACCGTCGACCATTGTGGCTAGTAGCGTAGCCGATGCCTTGAAGCAGATTCCAGCCGATATGATCAAGACCGTTGAAGTAATCACTTCGCCATCAGCCAAATACGATGCCGAAGGTTCAGCTGGTATCATCAACATCGTAACCAAGAAAACGACCCTGCAAGGGATGACGCTCGATGTTAACGGGGGCGCTGGTAACCGGGGTGCAAACCTGGGTATCAATGGTAACTACCGCACCGGTAAAATGGGTTTTTCGCTTGGTGGTTTCGGTCGTGCAGAGTATAACGTAAAAGGAACATTCCGGAACGATCAAAGCACTCGTAACTACGATCCGACTTCGAACACGTATTCGGCCTGGACTAACACCGTACAAACGGCCAATACGCTGAATCAGCGGCTGTTTGGGAACTATCAGTTAGGTTGGGATTACGACATCGATAAGCGGACTTCGTTAACAGCCAGTATCCGCTACGGTGCCCGAAATGGCCTGAGCACCCAGAAAAACCTGATGACAACGATCACTTCGCCCAATAGCTACTTCCCTTCTGTTAGCAATCGGAATGTAGATACCAAAGACCTGTCGGGAACGGTAGATGCCAACGTAACCTACACAAAAATCTATAAGCCTCAGCAAGAATTCAGCATTCTGGCGCTATATAGCCGCAACAACCGGACGAACAACTTTGTCGCCGATATTATGGGCGGAACTGATTTCCAGACAATTACGTCGCGTCAGAAAAACGACAACCCCAGCTATAACCAGGAGTCAACGTTACAGATTGATTATCAGACACCAATCAAAACAAATCAGCTGATTGAATTCGGTGGTAAAGGTATTTTCCGTCAGGTGAATAGTGATTATCAGTATTACATTGCCAACGGTGCCGATTCACCTTATGTAGTTGATACAACCCGTAAAGGCAATGGCCTGGACTATAATCAGAATATTGCAGCCACCTATTTGTCTTATACGCTGACAACCAAGAGTAAGTTTACCATTAAGGCAGGAGCCCGGTACGAGTACACGTTTATCAATGCGAAGTTCGCCAATGAGACGGCGGGTACGGCAAACACCATTCCGAACTACGGAAATCTGGTGCCAAGCATCAACATTTCGAAAAGTCTAAAAGGTGGCAAGATTATCAAACTGGCGTATAACCGTCGGATTCAGCGCCCTGGTATCCAGTTCCTGAACCCGAACAACAATACCTCGAACCCAACCAACATCAGCACTGGTAACCCATACCTTTCGCCCGAATTAACCGACAATATCGAGTTTGGTACTAGTGCTAATATCAAAGGGCTGTATTTGAATGCAACCGTGTTCGCTCGTCGGACCAACAACGAAATCACCGCTGTTCGTGACGTACAACAGTCGCTTATCAACAATACACTGCAACAGGTGATTCGGACTACCTACCTGAACGTTGGGCATCAGGATGCTTACGGAATTAACTTGTTCGGTAATGGAACATTGTTTCGCAAACTACAACTTGGTGGTGGTATTGACCTCTACCACGTTAACCTGACCAACAACAACGCCAACCCAATTTATTCAGCTTCTAACTCAGGCTGGGTACTGGCCGGTCGGATCATGAGTAGCCTCTCGCTAAGCAATGGTTGGGGCTTCCAGCTATTCGGCGGTGGTCGTGGCAATCAGGTTCAGTTACAAGGGCAACAAAGTGCCATGTATTTCTACAGCCTTGGCTTACGGAAAGAGTTCAACGATAAGAAAGCTAGCTTAGGTCTGGCGGCTGAGAACATCTTCAACCACCCGTTCACACAGCGCTCAGAGCTATCGTCGCCAATTCTGGTGCAGAACTCGCAAACGGGTTACTACAACGCGGGTGTACGCCTGACGTTCAGCTATAAACTTGGCAAAATGAGCTTCGACGCGCCACAAAAACGCCGGAAGTCTGCAGAAAACGATGACCTGAAAGGCGACGGCGGTGGCGACAATAACGCCGGTCCGCAACAACAGCAGTCTTCACCAGGTGGTAACGGTGGTGGCCGTAGCGGTGGTGGTCGTGGCCGTCCATAGTCATATTGACCGTCTTAACATAAATAGGGCGTTGACTCAATTGAGTCAACGCCCTATTTATTAGTTGCCGTTTAAACCCATAAGATTTTCAGAACCTTATAGGTTTGTAATCAAGTTTAATTAGTTACTTCTTTGTCCGTATTTTGCCCACTCTTCCAACCCCACTAGTCTTATGAAATCTAAAAACCTTGTCAGTCTGTTTGTTGCCACAATTTTCTTTGTTCTAGCCATTACTGGTCTGCTCATTTACTTCGGGCAGGGTTCGCACATTGTCGATCATACGCATGCCTGGTTTGGTATTCTATTCTTCATAGCGGCTGTGTTCCATATTGTTAACAACTGGTCGTCGTTGGTGGGATATACCAAAAATCGCCGAACGGGAGCCATTCAAAAGGAATTCGTCCTGCCTGCCATCATTGTGGTCATCTTTGCGGCAGGTATTGGGTTCGACGTCCCCGTTTTCGACAAATTAGCGAATGCAGGCAAGAATCTGTTCCGTGGTGATCGCCCTCAGGGCGGTTCGATGCCACAACCCAAAGTCGATTCGATTGCGAATGCCGTTGAAACAGCCTATGCCACGGCTTACACCAAAGGCGACACAGGCACATTAGCCACAATCATGCCCGTGAAAACGGCGCTCCTTACCGAAGCCGGAACGATTTTAAGCGGCTCCGATGTACAGAAAAACATCCTGAAGCGAACAGGTCCTGAAGTTGTCAAGAATAAAGTTGATCGCGCTGAGGCTCTGGATGATCACCTGATTCTGGTATACGGCACCTCTACCAATTCTACGACTACAACACCCTCTGTTTACACGCATTTGCTCAAAGAACAGAATAAAAAATGGCAGATTATTGCTGCCCAGCGAGCCTTTCCAGCCGTGCAGTAGCTCCACTGAAAATGTGATGATTACAATTCCCAGGAGATGCAATCAAGCGTGCTCAATTTGTTTTTTTACTAGCTAAGCTCGTCCATTGCAACGGAATCCGGTTATCTTACGTATTGATAATCAGACAGCAATCAAGCGAATTAGCTTAATACCATTATATCTTTTTTTGGTACTAAATCTTGATTATGCCGACTTGCTTCGGCAAAAAATAAGTTAATTTCTATTCGTATAGTAAACTCTATTGACTACTTGTTGATTACATCAAGTAGACGTGCCATTTATACCACCATCTGGATGATTCAATTGCTACGAACCTTTATTGTCATTGGCTTTTTGTTTCTTGGGTGCACTTTACAAGCTGTTGCTCAACAAAAAGTCTACACAATTAATGGTCGGGTAATCGATAAAGCAACGGGAGAAGGAATACCCTTTGCCAGCATTGCGCTAAAAGGGAAAACCTCCGGAACGACATCAGACGTCGATGGGCGTTATTCGCTCAAAATCAGTGCTCTCTCCGATTCACTTCTGGTGCTTAGTCTGGGGTACCGTACCGGGGTCTACCCTATTCTGGCACAGTCGACCCAAACTATAGATGCTCAGTTGGTAGCTGCTGCCACAAAACTTCAGGAAGTCAAAGTATACGCTAAAGGGGGCGATCCAGCTTACCGAGTCATGCGTGAGGCCATCCGCCGACGCGACCAGTATAACCCAGCGCGGCTTCTGGCCTATCAGTACGATAGCTACACGAAGATTGAAGCTTATATCAATAACTTCGATCAGAAACGTAAAAACAATAAACGCCCCGGCCCCATTGGGCGCTTGTTAGGCAAGTTGCCAGCCATTATCGACGAGAATGGGAAAGCGGCTGTGCCAGTATTTATTTCTGAGACATTCTCCAATTTTTACGCACGTACCAGCCCGGAAAAAACCAAAGAGGCCGTTCTCAAATCGCACGTGACGGGGGTTGGCGTTACCGATGGTGGATTGATTGCCCAGCTAACAGGCGCGTCATTTCAGCAGTATAATTTCTACCGGAATTCACTCTACATTCTCCAGAAAGATATCCCCTCGCCCATTGGTAGTCAATGGGAAACCGTTTACACCTTCCGATTAAAAGATACCGTTTCGCTCAACAACGCGATCTGTTATTCTATCGAATTTACGCCCAAACGCCCTACCGATTTAGCATTCACGGGTACAATGTTGATCGATACGCTTCATATGGCACTGGCGCAGATAGATGCCCAGGTCGATAAGCGGGCTAATATCAATTTTGTCGATGAACTGCATATTCAACAGGACTGGGAAACAATGGCTTCGGGGCTCCGTTTTCCCACCCAGACGCAAGTCACCATTGATACCGATGAACCTGCTCCACGAGCACCTGGGGCACTGATTCGTTTTTTCACGTTTGCCAACAACATCATTGAAAATAAGCCCAAGGAGCTTCCATTTTATGATCCTGCTATTGAGCTAGCCGACGATTACAAAGAAAGTGATACCGCTTTCTGGCAGAGCGTACGTCCAAGTTCGTTGTCGCCTGATGAGTTGCGAGCCATGCATGTTGTTGATTCGGTCAGGAATGTCCCTTTAGTGAAAGTAGCTGGCGAGATCATTAAACTAGGAGTAATTGGGTACAAACCACTGGGCAAATGGAACGTTGATTTAGGCCCTATTTTGAATTCCTATGCCAGCAACAACGTTGAAGGACACCGTTTTCGGCTTGGTTTACGCACCAATACGGGTTTCAGCAAGAAGTGGCTCCTCAGTGGGTATATTGCCTATGGAACGCAGGACGAACAGATAAAATACAGCGCCAACATCGAGTACATTGTGAGTCGTAAACCCTGGACAGTCATTGGTATAAAGCGTAGCTATGATCTGGAGCGTATTGGCGTCTCGACCGATAACATTGGCAATAATTCGCTATTTGCGGCTTATTCACGTTTTGGCAACATTAGGCGGCCTTATTTTCAGGAAGAAAATCTGGTGTATTTCCGGCGCGAAATGGGTCGTGGCTTTACGCAAACGCTGGCTGTACGAAATCGAAGTTTTGAGCCGCTGTTCCCATTTGCCTTTCAGCCGCAGGCCCACGACGATAATCAGACCATTCGGAGCACCTACCAAACCACGGAATTGATTTCGGAAACCCGGTTTGCGCCCGATGAGATAATCCTCCAGAATGACAATGTTCGCCTGAGTACAGGAGCAGTGCGTAAGCCCATTTTCACATTACGCTATACCCTTGGCCTGCGCAATGTGCTCGATGGCGATTTCACCTATCATCGCATTGCGCTGGGCATGAAACATTCATTCCGAATGGGTGTTTTGGGAAGAACTTATTATACACTTGGGGCAGGAATTATTCCCTCAACGGTCCCCTACCCTTTGCTCTTTACGCCCCTCGGCAACGAGTCGTCGTTTTATGTCGGGAACGCCTACAATCTCATGAACTACTTCGAGTTCGTTTGCGACCGTTGGGCTACTGTCCAATTCGAACATAACTTCAATGGCCTTTTATTCAATCGGTTGCCACTGTTACGACGCCTAAAATGGCGTGAACTGGTTACGGCAAAAATATTAGCAGGCAGTGTATCGGCCAATAATTTAGCGATGATTCCGACCACGAATGCTGCCGGGCAAACTGTAGAAGGGTTCAGCTCACTCACCCAAACGCCTTATATCGAAGTGGGCTATGGTATCGATAACATCTTCAAAGTGTTACGTATAGATGCTATTCACCGGCTCACGTACCGCGATAACGTCAGTCGGACTGGCGTTCCTGTTACTCCTTTTGCCATCAAATTATCAGGCTGGCTGGCATTTTAAGGTACTATTCGTTAATAACAAACGTAGTTTCGGCATGAACTGGCGTGCCGTTGTTCGTAATTCCCTCAACAACAATTCGATACGTACCCGGCTGATCGGATGTGAAGAACGTAAGCTCAACGGGTCTCTGGGTGACAGATACCTTAACCTTGGGATTCCAGTACAACGTTGAACGATAATCTTTTGTGTCGGAAGTGGTTGATTGATAGGTATAATCAGGGGAACGGAATGTAGATTCCCGGTCGAAGCCGCGTACTTTCCCAAACGGTAACCCTTTCGATTTGGCTTCATCGGATGGTCGCTTGGTATACACATTAATCAAACCATTTGAACCAGAAGCTCCCTGATTGGAGGTAATCATACCATTGATCTCAATATGATCAATCAGAGTAGGACTTAACTGCATGAGTCGGCTACCCGCCGTTTCGCCTACAACCAGTACGTTGTTAATGTACAAATTCGGTTCGTGCGCAGATAGGTTGTTTTTGCTGGCAATATTCGGTTTTTGCGCGGACAGATCTCGACTGTTTGGTGTGCTGGCTCTGGCCCAGATCAGATACCAATCGGTCTGGTCATAGACTAGTATAAACGAAGGAAGTTTAGAGGCTATGGCATCGGCTATAGTCGCAAAACCTTCAATGCTCTCTCCTTTTATCGTAACATCGGCTTGCCCATACGAATTTTCCGACTGGATAATTTTCTTCGCCGACACCTTCACTTCAGCAAGCCTCTTTCCCTGGAGTGTATCGGCGGCAGCAATCGCATGCAGCGTAGTTGAGGATACAATGTGGAGTGGTAGATCTGGTAGTTTTTCGGGTAGCCGGGGTGATTCTTTAGCTACTACCTGTATGCTCCCCTCCGGCGACTGCATGAAGAATTTAGTGCTATCGTAAAAGGCCAGGTTGGCCAACGAAAACGCCCCATCGTTGTGGGTTGTAGCTTGGTAAATATGACTTAAATCCTCCGGCAATAGCGTCAGTGTCGTCTTCTTCGCTTTCCCTTTTTTGTCGGAATAAATTCCGTCCAGCGTAATCCCTTTTTCGATGGGATAGTCATACACAAGCGGCATATCTCTGGGTGGTTCCAGAAAGTCGGCCCCCTTTTTAATGGTACCCAATTCCGCATTTGATAGGGCATCAGCCTCGTCAAGAACCGCCACCGAAAAACTCCCCGCCATTACTCCAGCACTTTCCGTCGTGTCCAGACGAAGCGTCATTTTCACCTGACTTCTTGTTGGGTAAACAGACTTATCAACCACGATCTTCAGCAGGCTATCCGAAACTGGCTTGGGCGTTTTTTCGTCCACTCGTTGATTTAGTGCCAGAATCACAATGGGTTTATAGAAAAAATGATCAATTCCATAATTCTTCATCCACTGCGTATAAGCTCGGAGCACATACTTTCCGGGGGGCACGGTTACCGGAAGCCTGAACGAACTGGCTGCTCTACCACTATCAAGTGGTAATACTCGAGATTGGCTAACCACCCGATTCGCATCAATCAGGTCGACATATAAAACGCGGCTAAGCGTATCTATCAATTCCGGAAGTCGATAGGTCATGTAAGCACTGAACCAGAGTTTATCGCCCGGATAATAATAGGGTTTGTCAGTGTGCAGATACACTTTTTCCTGAAGTCTCCGGGCAGAATGATTGATTGGTTTCTGAGCAATAACAATGTCTCCGGGCTTATAATCGAGCGGCAACATGCCAGATAAACGGGCATCGGTCATATTGCCAGAAATTGCGACATCGGTCGGGTTGAGAATTGTGCCTTCTTTATTGATCAGCACATAGCCACCCCGAACTTCCAGCCAGCTCACGGCATCACTTACATCGGCGTAAAAACTAGGGTAAATAAACTCCTTTCTATAATGAACCTCGACTCGCTCTTTTAGCACAATTCGATATTCATTCATACCAGAACCTGAAGTAACCAGCGAGGTTGTATCGACGGGTGCGAGATTGTGTTCAAGCTCAAACGTAAAGGATTTGGTACGGGGTTTCGCTTTTCCTTTGTCTCTGTAAAGCCCAAATCCGAACAAACTGAGCTTTCGATCAAGGATTGATTTCATCAGGTGTTTTGCCGAACCTTGGTAAGCCTGTTCCCGTTCCTTCGTCCAATGGCGTGCTTCGGTTGCACTCGTTGTTTCCAGTTCACTAAATCGAGTTGTTCCGACAATGGAATACTCGGTGGTGGAGTACGTAGCGCTCTTTAGTTGGAAGAAAAGTTTGTACCCGAGCCTCCGATTGTCAATTTCCAGCGGAATCGAAGCTTTGGCCGTTGTATTCCCCTTTTCGTCAATAAAGTCAATGGCCCACGGATTCAGTAATTTACAGTCCGATGTATTTCCTAAAAAGACTTTCTCAAACCGCTTTAGCTGCTTTTCCCAGGCTTTATCCCGACCTGCTTTCACGTTTACTTCGGCTACTTGCTGCGCGTCGGCCATTAACTGAATAGCCATTGGGCTATTGCCCGTTGCTTTCACAGTCACCTTTACTTGCTGGGATATATAACCAATAAATGAAAAGACAATATCGGCCGTCCCCAGCGGTAGGTTATGCAGGACAAATTCGCCCGACGCATTGGTGACCACGCCCATCGTCGTATTGTTTACGTAGACGTTAGTAAACGGCAACGGTTCCAGCGTTTTCGCATCGACAACGCGCCCAGAAATCGTACCCGTTTGTGCATACGAATCCAGACAAATAGACACAAAAAGAACAACAGCGATGAAAAATCTCATGCTGGTCAAGTTAACAAAAAAAATAGTCGCTAGTGATTAATCTCACACCGGCACCACAGTCGAATTTTTTATTTCGGACATAACGAAAAAGCTACTGATGTGTAAGGTGCCGGGAATAATAGACAGTTGTTCCTGATAGAAATGGTTGTAGGTATCCATATCTCGGCTCACAATCTTGAGCAAATAATCGAAAGTCCCCGATACTCGGTTGCACTCCAGCACATCGGGTAATTTTCGAACATCTACTTCAAAGGCTGTAAACGCGTCGCGCGTTTGTCGATCAAGCGTTACCTGACAATAGACCAGTAATGAGTTGCCCAGCTTTTTCTTATCAACAATGGTCACATACCGTTCAATGATTCCTTCGCGTTCGAGCCGCTTGATCCGTTCATGAACCGGCGTTTTCGAGAGATTAATTTTCTTGCCAATATCCTGAATGGTCAGGTGGGCATTCTGCTGTAATAAGTCCAGAATTTTTCGATCGGTTTGATCAACAATATCCATAAGCGGAATATTTACGGGATAGCTCCTAGATTTAGCCAGTTTATAGAACTATTTCCTACTAACTTAACCAATATAGGCTAAATATCCTAAAAAAATAATAAGTAGTAGAAAACAATTACTCCTGTTTTAACTTTGTCGAATCAAAGTAACAACTCCCAAGCACAGTTATCTTTATGGTTATTGGTGTTCCCAAAGAAATCAAAAACAACGAAAACCGCGTTGCGCTGACGCCAGCCGGTGTAACCGAGCTTCGTAAGCATGGCCATGTTGTTTACGTACAGGTTAATGCGGGTGAAGGTAGCGGCTTTGAGGATGAAGAGTACATTGCAGCAGGGGCTACTATGCTTCCTACCATCGAAGATGTGTATGGCATTGCTGAAATGATCATGAAGGTTAAGGAGCCTATTGCTTCTGAGTACAACCTGATTAAAGAGAACCAACTACTATTTACTTATTTCCACTTTGCTTCGTCGGAAGAACTGACGCAGGCAATGCTGGCGAAAGGTGCTGTTTGTTTAGCCTACGAAACGGTTGAACGCCCAGATCGCAGCCTACCACTACTCGTACCGATGTCGGAAGTAGCGGGCCGGATGGCGATTCAGGAAGGTGCTAAATATTTGGAAAAGCCCCTGAAAGGCCGGGGTATTTTGTTAGGCGGTGTACCGGGTGTTAAACCAGCCAACGTCCTCATTTTGGGTGGCGGTATTGTTGGCACCCAGGCGGCAAAGATGGCAGCCGGTTTAGGCGCTCACGTAACCATCATGGACGTTAGCCTGGCCCGTTTGCGTTACCTGTCAGACATTATGCCGCCGAATGTACAAACAATGATGTCGAACGAATACAACATTCGGGAGATGATCAAAGTCTGTGACCTGATTGTTGGGGCCGTGTTAATTCCAGGTGCGAAAGCTCCTCACCTCATCACCCGCGAAATGCTGAAGCAAATGCGTCCGGGTACCGTATTGGTCGATGTAGCTGTTGATCAGGGAGGATGTATCGAAACTTGCCATCCAACAACCCACGAAAATCCGACGTTTATCATTGATGGTGTTGTTCACTACTGTGTAGCCAACATGCCGGGTGCTGTGCCTTACACAAGCACACTCGCCTTGACCAACGCTACACTCCCCTACGCGCTGCAACTGGCTAATAAAGGCTGGCAACAAGCCTGCCGCGACAACACCGACCTTAAGTTGGGGCTGAATGTTGTGGAAGGCAAAGTGGTTTACAAAGGAGTGGCCGAAGCTTTTGGGCTGCCATTAACCGATGTAAATACCGTATTAACTGAAGAAGAACTAGCTCAATAAGCTACTCAAAATATTACTTATTCATCGACAGACGCAGGTCGCACTTTTCGAAGTGCGGCCTTTTTTTTGTCATTATGCCCTAACAATAGCACACTGATTTTCAGGATTGTTATGATTTACAACGATTTTAATTGACTGATAATCCATAAAATCATACCTTATCTTAATCATCCTGAAAATCAGAAGTACTTTTAACATGGAAACTCAGCCAAAAGCAACAGTGCCGACTTTATACGAGTGGGCAGGTGGTATGGAAAACTTTGAAGCCTGGACAGATCTATTTTACCAGCGTGTTCATCAGGATTCAATTCTGGAACCCGTTTTTCGGGGAATGGCACCCGAACACGCTAAGCATGTTGCTCATTTTATTGCCGAAGTATTTCGTGGCCCAGCCCGCTACAGCAGCGAAGAGGGCAGTCATTATACAATGATTCACAAGCACTTAGGCAAATACCTTACCGAAAATCAGCGCAAACGATGGATTGACTTAATCCTGGACACTGCCGATACAATTGGCCTGCCTGATGACCCGGAATTCCGCTCGGCGTTGGTTGGCTATCTGGAATGGGGTTCTCGATTGGCCGTTATAAACTCCAACGCCGATTCTGTGGGAGAAGCAATCGATGCTCCCATGCCAACCTGGGGTTGGGGCGAAACCGGTGGCCCTTACGTCCCTTAATTCCTGCTTAGGATTCCAACATTTGTTGAACCAACAATTTCCATTCGTCCTTTAAAGAGCCGTCAAAAAACGAAGCTCCTGCCCGACGATACCAGTAGTTGGCATTGAAGCGATCGCCTTCTTTACGATGCAGGTATGCATGTAATCGATCGTAGACCTGAGTTCCCTCCTGGCTTTGAGCGATGTTATGAGCAGCCTCCCAATTGTCCTTCGCGTCGTACCATAAACCTTGCAGAATTGGGTGGAGGCCGGTGGGAGGCTGCTGTTGAGATAAGGAGAGAGTAAACTGCTCAAGTGTCATTTCGTTTCGAGTTTATACGTTATGTAGTGGCTAGCGTGCAAACCAGCTACTATTCATTACAAAGCAATGCTGATTAAGGAGGCCGTTGAAGCCTTCGACAAAGCCCTTTTTTCCAGCTTTGGGGATCAGACAACCGATTTCAATAAAAACTGCTGGCTTTACTCAAAAATGGAAGCTAACCGAATTCGTAATCATCACTTACAACCAATCGTCGCGCAGGATACCGTTTAGCTTTTCGTACGGTACAGTTACCTGAATTGGTCCGACCGCGTAAGCTGCAATTTCGTAGGGATTATAGTAGAAAACCATTCCCTCCCGACTGGTGCCTACGTTGGCGGGTAAAAAGAAGTGTCCATCGCGCAGGAAGTAGCCCTGCTCTTCGAGATTTACTTTGGGTAACAGGTTTTGTTGTTGTCGAAACGCCTGTTCGAGTACACCAAGCAAAGCCGTTGTGTCGGCAATCATGTCATTCAGCGTTAATATTCGGCCTGTTTCGCGATCAAATGTATAGAAAGCCAGGTTCGAATTAGGATGGGCGCCCCCTGTATAAGCGTAGGTCTCAATCTTCACCGTCAGCGCCTTTGAACCCGCATGCACCGTGTCGGCTTTGGTTTCCAGCTCCCAGCAGCCGCCAAAATTGCCCATTTCTTTTCGAACGGCTTCGTAATCGGAAGCGAAAAGTGAAGCCGCTTTAGCCAGATCTGTCCGGGCTTCTGGGTGACTTCCTACAGTGGCGCTATCGAGCCAGCCCACTACACTATTCACAGCCAGTAAACGCAGGCTATCATTAATTTTACGAGCCCCTTCTGAGTCGTCTTTCAACAAAATGTACGAAACGTCTATCCCGACCCCTGTATTACTGGTTGTATCACAACGAGCTGAGCCGGTAAACGTATAGTGTTGACGCTCTAAAACGGGCGACCCTGAATTTGTAGAGTGACAGGCAGAAAAAAGAAAAAGTAAGAATAACGTTGCAGCAAGGTACTTCATGAAGAGCGAGTATCGTAATTAGAAGAAACGGGCAGTTCATTAGCTATCAGACACATTTCTACCCATTTCACCTAACTACCCGCACTACAAACTTAACAAATCTTTAAACCGAATAGCTTGTCGACGGCTAATTTCGATTTTATCCCCCCCTCGCAACGTCACTAGCAACCCTCCGCTAAACCAGGGTTCAATTTTTTCGATCCATTGCAGGTTAATGATGTGTTTCCGATTAGCCCGGAAAAACGTAGCCGGATTGAGTCGATCTTCAAGTGCATTTAATGACTTAAGTACCAGAGGCTTCTGATCGTCGAAATAGAGCCGAACGTAGTTCCCCATTGATTCGAACAGGCGCACTTTACCCAATTTCACAAACCAGCATTTTTCACCATCCTTCACGAACACCTGATCATTCTCACCCAAAATCTTTGACGCGATTCCTCCTGTTGCTCCTGATGCTTCAGGCACATGAAGTTCTTCTTCTACGCGGTGAATGGCTTCCGATAAACGAGCCAGTTCAACAGGTTTAAGCAGGTAGTCGAGTGCATTGAATTCAAACGCTTTAATCGCGTATTCGTCGAAGGCAGTCGTAAAAATAACTTCCGGCGTTTTGCCTTCGATAGACTGCAACAACTCAAATCCGTTTTTGCCGGGCATCTGAATATCCAGAAACAGGAGTTCTGGCTCCAGTTCGTCAATCATGGGTAGAGCCTCATCCGCATTGGCCGCTTCGCCAATAATCTGAATTTTCGGAAAGTTTTCGAGCAGCCGACGAAGTTCATTTCGGGCTAAGCGTTCATCGTCAATGATCAGGGTTTTCATAGTGTAATTAAGAGTGTAGAGTGAAAAATGAAGAATAAAAAGGAAGAACATCGGCTATTCGTCTCTTTTCACTCTACACTCTTCACTTTTTCGCGTCGGAACATGCCCTCCGACTGGGCAGGAATGGTAATTTCAGCACAAACAACGGGACCAGTGTCCTGATCGTCATCTTCCTGAAAAATATGAAATTGAGCTTCTGAGCCGTACAGTAATTCGAGCCGTTGGGCCGTGTTCGCCAGGCCAAACCCACCCGATGCTTTTTTGTCGCCGAGTATCCCCGTGTTACGGATAATGATATGCAACTTATCCGGTCCGTCATCGCGAGACACAATACTGGAGCGAACATCCACAAAGCCCCCACCAATAGCCGTTGATACTCCATGTTTGATTGCATTCTCAACAAGGGTCTGCAACATCATAGGCGGCACCTGCCAGAAAAGGGTGCGGCCATCCAGATCGATATACGATGTAAGTCGGTCTTCGTAACGAACTTTTTCGAGGGCCAGATAATCCTCTACAGTTTTGATTTCCTCCCGTAACTCAACCGTTTTCCGTCGGTCGGCCAGCAGCGAATTTCGCAGTAAATTAGATAGTTGTGTAATACCCTGTTGGGCTTTAGTGGGATTTTCGTACACCAACGCCCGAATACTGTTGAGAGCATTAAACACGAAATGAGGATTCAGTTGGGAGCGCAACACTTTGGCCTCTGTTTCACGAATATTCGTTTTGAGCAGGATTTTCTCAATCTCCGCATTCCGATTTTCCTCAACGTAATGGTAAGCCGTGTAGGTTAGTACCCAGGTCAGCATGTTTTTACCCCAGGTCATCACATAACCAATTAAGGGCCAGGGCTCATCGATAAGGTGCTGCGGTACAATGAGCCGATCCATCGGCAGATTCACCATCGTCATGATCAACGCCAGCACAAAAACCGACAGCAACACGCGTGGGGCTAGCCGGAAAAAGGGTAACCGAACCCAGTTCCACCGCCGGATCATCAGTCGGTACAAATGGGTCAGGGTAATTCCCAGAAAAATATTGGCAATCGCTAAATAGAGTGTGTCGGGGTCAAAGCCGTCTTGCAGTAAATAAGCCGTGTACTCCACCAGAATGAGGAGTGTCCAGCCAAAAAACTGGCAAAACCAATATATTTTCTGCTTTGACATTCCCATTTCGTTACACCATGCCCTTTAGGCAGAAAGCGAATATACAGCCTTTAGTGAGCAGTTTCACAGTCCGCAGTTATCAGTGGGTATATACGTGGATTATCGGCCGATGGTTGCTGATAACTGGTAACCTATTCAATCGGTCATTTAGTGCATGAGCGCCAGCGATAACAGGTGAGCTGTATCGTTGGTCAAGTCAATCGTAAACTGGGCTGTTGCGTAATCGTATGAGAGTTTATACAGGCACAGGTTACTGTGCTCGAAATGATCCATCTGCGAGAGTGGCAGATTCGTAAGCCAGCAAAGTAGGATACGCATAGCCCGACCATGCATAGCCACCAGAACCAGTTCTTCTTCTGGATGCGAAAGGATCGTATCTATGGCTACTTTCTGCCGTTCAACGACTTGTTCAGGACTTTCTCCGCCATCGGTAGCCCGATCTGTTTGGCCTGCCTCCCAGGCTTCAATGAGTGCCCGGTAATACTCATTGTCTAAATTACCAGGGGCCTTACCTTCCATAACACCCCAGCTAATCTCATTCAGACCCGTGAGTTTTTCGTACGGTAAGCCTAACTCGATAAATGGCTCGACGGTCTGGTAGGTTCGAATCAGTCCGGAGATGTAAATTTTGTTAAACGGCACGTGCTGGTAAGCCTGAAAAAACGCCATTGCCTGCGCCCGTCCCATCTCGTTGAGGTCCGAATTAACCCCACTACCCTGTACTATCCCCCGGCGGTTATAGTCGGTTTCGCCGTGGCGAATCAGATAAATTGTTTTTTGTGCCAAACCTTTCCGCTTGCCAATTGGCAATTTTTCCCAAATTTGAACCACAAAATTACACAAAACACGTCAATTTACTCGTTCAGGTTCCATGTTTCAAGCTTAATGTTACTGATTTCAGCGCCTTAGCGTAAAATTTACACATTAAACTTCTAGTATGTAACCTAAACGTTTTAATCCTGATCACTATGAAAGCGGGCTTCGATCTAAATGCACTTGATTTTATCCATAACGACTCTATTGGCAAGCACATTGGCATTGAGTTTATGGAAGCGGGCGAAGGCTATTTGATTGCCCGCATGCCCGTTGACAAACGCACACATCAGCCGTTTGGCATTCTCCACGGAGGAGCCTCGGTAGTCCTGGCCGAAACCTTGGGTAGTGTGGCTTCCTATATGTTATTGGATGACCCAACTACGCAACGGGCTGTTGGACTTGAAATCAACGCGAATCACCTGCGGTCTGTACGTGAAGGCTGGGTTTACGGTCGCTGCACACCTATTCATACAGGGCGTACTACACACGTTTGGGACATCCGGATTGCCGATGAACAAGGTAAGCTGGTTTGTGTAAGCCGCCTTACGGTGGCTGTGATTAAAGTGTAATTAACAACCAAACGGGATAATAACGTAATATCGGGTTTAATTGGCCTATTACATTTTATAACGTCCAATTTAAAACAAGCTCCCACCCGTCAGTGATCCTTTGGGCTCAATTTCTGATAGCTTACACATGACAATCGTTGACAAAATCAACCAGAAGCCGATTAATATCTTCTGGGTTTTCCCAGGCTACTAAGTGACCGGCTGATTGGACAAACTGTGGGTTTTTACGCCAAATAGCTGGATTGGGGATCTCTAGATAAGCCAGATTGTGAATCTGGTCCTCACTACCAGCAACAATAGCTACCGGCACATTTGTTTTCCGTATAAGTTCGGTCTCATCGGCATATTCACCTGATACAACCGTATGTACTATAGCCTGATGAACCTTAGAATCTGTTTTATAAAAATCAGACGCTAAAAATTCGGGCAGTTTAGTAGCGTCAGGTCGTAAAAGCGACTTGATGTAAGCCAATACATCATCTGGTGCTGGATTTTCGGAATATACTTTCCCTAATAATTCACCATTCCGGTATAGCTGATCGAACTGAATAGGCTTAACGACTGGTATGGTCATAGCAAATACCCCCAGACAACCCGTCAGCGTAGGTATTGCTTCCAGCGCAATGTGTCCGCCCAACGAATTACCTACCAGAACAAATTGGTTCAGTTGAAGCTGATGGATAACTCCCGTAAGAAAATGAATTGATCCTTGAAATGTGTAATCGCTTAATGGGTGGGAACTCTGCTCAGAAAGACCATGCCCTGGGAAATCAAAGGCAACCAATCGATAGGTGGCTAAAAGCGTGCTATTTAACTGCTGCCCCCAACTTTTCAGCGACAAACCACGACCGTGAATAAACACGATGGCAGGTTGTTGATCTTTGTTTTTATCGATATAATGAATGCGAAGACCGTTGACAACTAAAAAATCAGAAGGCGTAGAAATTGATGGCATAAAAGGAGGTAGATGTATTAGAGAAGACCATGTTGAATGGCATAACGTAAGAGATCCATTGAGTTTTGCGAGTTGGTTTTGCGTAGCATGTTTCGGCGATGGGTATTAACGGTGTTAAAACTCAGAAATAGTTTATCGGCAATCTGCTTACTGCTATAACCTTCGATCGCCCATTTCAGAATCTCAATTTCCCGTTTACTTAAGAGTTTATCAGGATCGATATCCGGGAAATACTCCTTTGATAGCATGAGTTTCCATACGCCCGTTTCTGCATCAAGTTATTCGATTTGATGGATAATTTTTCCTTTGGGAACCTGATTGGTTATATCCCATAAAAAGCCAAATATGGCTACTGGTAAATTTTGATCAGTGGAAAGAACAATGGTATTTCGTTGAAGAATAGTACGGCATTCGTTACGATTGCCCTGAAAACGATAACTCATTGAGAACCGGAGTTGCGCAATATCTATTGCCGGATGTTGTGCCAGAAAGGCTGTCCGATCCTGATGAATCTCATGATTCAGGACTTGAAACGTGGCCATGCTGTGCAAGGTAAATTCCAGCCCTCCTTCGTAAAAAGCCTGATTAGAACACCCCAAAACCTGCTGGCTATTTAGGTCTACAAACGGATAGGACCGGGAAGGATAATCGAGTAGAAAGAGCGTGGTTGACGATTGTTGAGCAAATCGTCGCATCTGTTCGGTTTCTTGGAGGTACTGACCGTAGTCCCAGGGGGTTAGCTGAACGTTTTCATTCAGGTGTTGCAGATAATCTCTATAGGTTGGCGCTTTCATCACGATCAGATTGTTGCAGACAGTTTCTTCATGCTAAAGAAGTCCGTACCGAATGGCGTAGCGAAGCAAATCCATTGAGTTTTGCGAGTTGGTTTTGCGCAACATATTCCGGCGATGGGTGTTTACGGTATTGAAACTCAGACACAATTTATCTGCAATCTGTTTACTACTATATCCCTCCACTGCCCATTTTAGAATCTCAATTTCTCGTTTACTTAGCAATTTGTCTGGATCGACATCCGGAAAATATTCGTTCGACAGTACGATGTTCCAGACGCGTTCTTGCAGATTGTATTGCTCAATCTGGTGAATGAGTTTCCCTTTTTTGGCCTGGTCCGTAATATCCCATGCAAAGCCGAAAATAGCCGTTGGGGCTGAGTTATCTGTATTCCCAATGATTGTATGGCGTTGAAGAAGGGTGCGGAGCTCTCCTTTTATGCCTCTAAATCGATAGGTTTTGGAAAATCGATACTGGGCCAAATCCTGACTGCTCAGATTGGCCAGAAAGGCTACCTCGTTTGGAAAAATAGTGTTGTTGAGTGTGGCAAAATCGGTATTATGATGCAACACAAAAGCTAGCCCCCCTTCATAAAAAGCCTCATTTGGATGCCCCATTACCTGATAGGCGCTATGGGAAACTAATGGATAATCCTTCGTTCGGAAGTCCAAGAGAAAAATAACTGTTGATGACAATTCCATGAAGGAATGCATCGATTGTGCCTCCTTTACGTATTGAGCATAGTCCCATGCGCTGGACTGGGGTTGCTCGGCTAGCAAATCCAGATACTTTTGGTAGGTAAGTATACTAGAACGTTTCAAGTGAGGATATATAGTTAGCGTACTCCCCGAAAATTACTTAAAAATGAGTATTGAGTCAAGCGTAAGCATCTATCAATTTTGCATTGATAACCAATTGATTACTGAAGAGGTAATGTTGGTTCCTTAAGATAAACCACTATCTATTCACACCATTTTTAGGAGTCTTTACATTGTCGATAACAGGCAGAATCACATGCTCTTTAGTAATTCACGGCTTAAGTTAAATATAGATTAATATGAAATGTAAATTTTACATGATTCAGGCGCTAGCCATTCTGACTATTGTAACTTTTGTGAAACAAAGTGTAGTTGCCCAGGGCAGTATTTCTGCTGCGCTGAAAAAGGCGGCAGAAGACGCAAGAGCCGCAGCGAATAAAGCGCAATGTCCAGAACAGAAAACCTATTACTTAAAACTAGCTTCGTATTGCGACTGCACGGTAAAAGTGTACCAAACGGGGAGTGGTGTCAGTCAAGCTGATTGCGATAGGTTAAAGCCTACGTCGTCAAATCCTCCTTGCCCCAATAATTCTGGTAGTTCTAATTCATCCAGTAATGGTGGTAGCTATAGTACAGGTGCTTCTACATACTCTCCAAATGCCGATTTTGACAGGAAAGCAAAAAGCTTTATGACACCCCAACAACAATACGAATATGATCGGTTAAATGACCCGATTTCAAAAACGGTTGTAGGGGGAGCAGCGATGCTAGCTGATGTTGTGAATAAAGCTCAGCAACAAAAGGATGCGGAGCGCGAAAGCCATCGATATGGTACGTCAGAAGACAAGGAGAGCCTTATGGATGAAGCCAATCAATTACGGTATCAGGCAAGCGGTAATGCACGGGGACTTTGGCTTCTTGTTGGTGGAGCCGCTGCGGGTATTGGGTTCTTAGGAATAAAGAATGCAGATGAAAAAGTCATAGAACCGAGTACATGGCATTACATAGCGGCTACGGGTGGTATCGTGATTGTTACTTTCGGAATTATAGGTATTGTCAGGGACATATCAAGAAAATCGAGAGCGAAGGAATTAGAATGGCAGGCAAATCACATGCAAATTTCTTTTAGCCCAATTATCAATGGGTATCAATACGGTCAAACGTATAATGGTGCCCGTTTGACTATGAGGTTTTGACGGCGTATAGGTTACTAAGTGCTTTCCTGATTCTGAAATACTATCCCCACAACACTATGACGAAGTTATCTTTCTACCGATTTTGGGGCCTTCTGCTACAAATTACACCAATTATTCTGTTCTCTACCTGTCAGCAAAAAGACCCACCTCCCAAGCCAGTTGCCTTTTTTACGTATTATCCCACCACAAATCTGGTCGCTCCTATTACCTTGTATTTTAGTAATGAGTCTGAGAATGCAACTAGCTATAAATGGGAAACCAGCGAAGGAGAAAGTAGTACAGCGGAAGAAGTAAAATTGACGGTCCGTACAGGTAAAACAATCACTATAACACTTACGGCAACAGGTGAAGGAGGTTCGGATACCTATTCACAAACCATTACGGTGACAGATCCTGTTACAACGAATCCTACCCCAACTGCCGATTTTACGTATTCACCTTCTCAAAACCTAGTGGCCCCCGTTACTGTGTCGTTTAGCAATACATCCACAAACGCTACCTCCTATAAATGGGATTTTGGAGATGGGACTTCTTCCACGACCAGTAACCCTACCAAACAGTTTACAACGGAGGGAACATTTACGGTTAAGTTAAGTGCAACGGGAAGTGGGGGAACGACGAATACATCAAAAACCTTAGTAATAGGAAAAGCGGCAGCCACAACAGGACAGGCTGTTTTCTGGACGGATAAATCAAGCGGGTGGGGTAGCATCGATGTAACTGTTGGAGGAACATTTGTCGGAACTATACTACGATACTATACATCAGCCCCTTCTTGCGGGAGTGATCTGACTATTGCCCGTACACCCGGCACCTATGCCTATAGTGCCAAAAGTAATACTGGAATAACCTGGTCTGGCAACATTACCATTACAGCAAATGGATGCGTTTCGCAGAAACTACCCTTCCCGACCACCTCTACAAATGCCTGCGATTGGTCTACTTATACAAATTCACAGTCATTAGCTGTTGAACATAAAGCAACCAGTGCTTGCAGTGATGGCATCTCAGTAAAGGTTACGAATAAAACCAATATAAAATTGGTGGTCTATATAGCCATAGAAGAAATAGGCGGTAAATGGCATATGGAAACTGGTTTCCCCGGTTCTGGCGAAGCATTTTCAAGTTTTGATTGTAAGGTTACTGGTAAGTACAACTATTGGGCCATGTCTAGTGAAGTGTTCATCAAGAATAACTGTCCAAACCCAGTTCCTTAACCTACAATTTCGTACGATAACTACTGGGATAGATTTTCAATGGATAAAACCTAGCACATTCAATGCTTAGAAATCATGAAATTAATCCACACTCTTTGCTTTATAACACTTGCGTTTGTCAGTTCTGACTGTAAACAGGAAGAACCTAAAAAAGCCAAAGTGGGTGTTCTATTTTATTCGTTCCGATCTGTGCTACCTACATCAGCAGGACCTGGAACAACCTATATCGACGTAAATATCGACGGACCAGAAGCGAATCATGGTACTATAACAGCGCGTTCAAGCTCTACTCCAGATTGTTTGGATTATACAAATTATGGCCACATTCTATTTCTATTAGAGCCAGGCAAATACCATTGGGAAGCCAAAGAAAATCCTTCCGGCACTACATGGAATGGTGTGTTCACGGCCAATGCTGCCCAATGTTCGGGAGTTGAGATTCGTTGACTTACTATGATTGAAAGGACGGTTGAATTAACCAAATCTTTTGTTGTGCAAAGCTATATGTATTGTAAATAATACGAAAGTATTAAGGAGTATGCCATTCATAAAGTGAGTAATCATGCAAAAATATCTCACAAAGGTTTATATGGTATTTCTCTGATTATCAGATCAATAACCTTTACCAAAGATTACCTTCTTGAATTTATACTTCTAGTCCATCTCTCTTTTCTACCTTTTATTTCTTTCAATAAATTCCCCAATTGAGTTAACCATAAACTATTCTGGTTATGCCAAGAGTCTTTATTTACTTTTTGTTCTTGCCTATTCTGGGATGGGCGCAGGAAAGCCCGATTGCAAAGGCAATAAAAATAGCCAGGAGAGTGGGCAAGGTAGAGACGTTTCCTACCTTATTTACCTTAAGAGGAACCACACCTAGCCTTAAAAACGCACGTGGCTCTGCGCATCAGATTCAGCACCTAACAATCGCCCCTGGTATTCTAAGCCGGATCAGAAATAGTAAACACAATCTTATGGAGTTGTCTATCCCTACCAATGATGGAAAACTGGAATTAGAGTTGCTTCCTGTCGATATTTTTGCCCCTGGTTTTACAGTCAAAACCAGCAAACCCGATCCTAATTTTAAATTCGATAGTACTAAACTACGCTTTTATCAGGGGAGCCTTAAGAATAATTCTAAGGCAATAGCGGCATTTGCTTTCTCCGATGATAACATTACTGGTATGATAATCGATAGTACAGGTGTCAGAGTTCTGTCGAGAAGACGTGATAATTCTGTACTAACAACGGATTATGCGTTATATGATGAACAAGCGGTGACAACTCAATCTCGTCCTTTTTCTTGTGCGACAGTGGACAGTCATATTAGCCCAAGCCCACAGAAAAAAGATTTAGTTAGTGGCGCCCATGCCAATGTCACAACTAGTAGTACCTGTGTGAAATATGTAGGATTATATTTGGAAGCAGACTATGCACTTTTCAACTTTTATAGCCAGGATATTAATTTATTAACTCATGACATCTTATTTCTCTTAAGTCAGGTAATTACCGTATTTCGAAATGAAAATGTATATGTGCAACTAATACTAAATCAGATTGATAATGACGTATTTTCGATGTAGGGAAAACAACTTAACGAAATG